>NZ_JASGDA010000109.1:0-111714 GCF_047607405.1 Acidovorax sp.
ACGCCGGTGCTGCGGGGCTTGCGCTCCGGCGGGGGCGGGGGTGGCGGCGGCGCCGGTGCAGGCGGGGCGCCGAACAGGTCGTCCTGCACTATGCGGCCCCGAACAGCCCGCCTTCGTCCAGCAGCGCATAGGCGATGGCGGGGTGCCGGTCCATGCTTTTCTTGATGGCGGCGGGGATGGCCTGGCGCGTCTTGCGGCACAGGCCGGGCTGCTCCAGCACACCGATGGCGATGCCGCGCAGGCTGCGCACCTCGTGCGGACTGAGGGTGATGGCCAGGCGCAGGCCCAGCTGCTGCTCCATGCGCGCCTGCATGTGGCGCAGGTCGGCCAGGCTGCTCAGGTTTTCCAGGCGCTCGACGAGCTTCTTCTCCTCGGCCCGGGTAAGGCGCAGGGCGCGCAGGTCGCCGCCCGGGGCCTGCAACAGTGCGCCGCGCCCACAGTTGCAGGTGCCGGGCGGGCACTCGGTGCGGAGGGGGAAGGGCGGGGCGGTCATGGGTGCGCGAGCATTCTAGAAGGCTGTGGCAAACTCCCGCGCTTTGCTTTTCAGGTGCGTTGAGGCATGCAGCAGATCATCCGGCAGTTGGCCGCAGAAATCAGGGTCAGTACACAACAGGTGAGCGCGGCGGTGGAACTGCTGGACGGCGGCGCCACGGTGCCTTTCATCGCGCGCTACCGCAAGGAAGTGACGGGCGGGCTGGACGACATCCAGTTGCGCGAGCTGGAGGCGCGCCTGTCCTACCTGCGCGAGCTGGAAGACCGCCGCGTGGCCGTGCTGAAAGCCATCGACGAGCAGGGCAAGCTGACCGACCAGCTCCGCGCCGCGATTGCCGCCGCGCCGACCAAGCAGGAGCTGGAGGACATCTACCTGCCCTTCAAGCAAAAGCGCCGCACCAAGGGCCAGATCGCCCGCGAGTTTGGCATCGAGCCGCTGGCCGACAGGCTGTTTGCCGACCCCACGCTGGACCCGGTCGCCGAGGCGGCGGCGTTCACCAAGCCGCCCGAGGTGCTGGACGACGGCAGGCCCGGCGCCGACTTCTCCACCGTGCCTGCCGTGCTCGACGGCGTGCGCGACATCCTCTCCGAGCGCTGGGCCGAGGACGCGGCGCTGGTGCAGTCCCTGCGCGAATGGCTGTGGGCCGAGGGCCTGCTGCGCTCCAAGAAGGTCGAGGGCAAGAACGAGAACGACCCCGAGGTGTCCAAGTTCCGCGACTATTTCGACTACGACGAGCCGATCGGTCGCGTGCCCTCGCACCGGGCGCTGGCGGTCTTTCGAGGGCGGGCGCTGGAGATCCTCGAAGCCAAGCTGGCGCAGTCCGTGGAACCTGAACCGGGCAAGCCCAGCATTGCCGAGGGCCGCATTGCCCTGCACCTGGGCTGGAGCCACGCCGGACGCAAGGCCGACGACCTGATCCGCAAGTGCGTGGCCTGGACCTGGCGCGTGAAGCTGAGTCTGTCCACCGAACGCGACCTGTTCGCCCGCCTGCGCGACGAGGCCGAGAAGGTGGCGATCAAGGTCTTTGCCGACAACCTGCGCGATCTGCTGCTGGCCGCGCCCGCAGGCCCGCGCGTGGTCATGGGGCTGGACCCGGGCATTCGCACCGGCGTGAAGGTGGCCGTGGTGGACGCCACGGGCAAGCTGGTGGACACCGCCACCGTTTATCCGCACGAGCCGCGCCGCGAGTGGGACGCCAGCCTGGCCACGCTGGGCCGCCTGTGCATGAAGCACGGCGTGCAGCTCATCGCCATCGGCAACGGCACGGCCAGCCGCGAGACGGACAAGCTGGCCGCCGAGCTGATAAAGTTGATGCAAAAACAGGCTCCAGCGCTTGCTGGACAAGCGCAGGAAGCTATCGAAAAGATAGTGGTGAGCGAGGCAGGCGCATCCGTCTATAGCGCCAGCGAATACGCATCGCAGGAGATGCCCGATGTCGATGTGAGCCTGCGCGGCGCCGCCAGCATCGCGCGGCGCCTGCAGGACCCGCTGGCCGAGCTGGTCAAGATCGACCCCAAGAGCATCGGCGTGGGCCAGTACCAGCACGACGTGAACCAGAGCGAGCTGGCCCGCACCCTGGGCACGGTGGTGGAAGACTGCGTGAACTCCGTCGGGGTGGACCTGAACACGGCCAGCGTGCCGCTTCTGAGCCGCGTCTCCGGCCTGTCGGGCAGCGTCGCCAAGGCCGTGGTGCGCTGGCGCGAGTCCAACGGCGCGTTCAAGAACCGCAAGCAGCTCATGGACGTGGCGGGCCTGGGCGCCAAGACCTTCGAGCAGTCGGCGGGCTTTTTGCGCATACGCGGCGGCGACAACCCGCTGGACATGACGGGCGTACACCCCGAGACCTACCCGGTGGTCGAGCAGATCATGCAAAAGACGGGCAAGCCCGTGGCCGAGATCATGGGCCGCGCCGACATGCTCAAGACCTTGAAGCCCGAGCTGTTCGCCAACGAGAAGTTCGGCATCATCACCGTGCGCGACATCCTGGCCGAGCTGGAAAAGCCCGGTCGCGACCCGCGCCCGGACTTCAAGGTGGCGCGCTTCAACGAGGGCGTGGAAGACATCAAGGACCTGAAGGAGGGCATGGTGCTGGAGGGCACGGTGAGCAACGTGGCCCAGTTCGGCGCCTTCGTGGACCTGGGCGTACACCAGGACGGGCTGGTCCACGTGAGCCAGCTCTCCAACCGGTTCGTGAACGACGCGCGCGAGGTGGTCAAGACCGGCGACATCGTGAAGGTCAAGGTGATGGAGGTGGACGTGGAGCGCAAGCGCATCGGCCTGTCGATGAAGCTGGACGCCGTCAGCCGCCCCAAGGACCCCCGCGCTGGCGACAACCGCTACCAGCCCCCGCCCAGCCGGGGCGGCGGCGGGCCGCGCCGCGACGCGCCCGTGGGCAACAGCGCCATGGCGGATGCCTTTGCACGGCTGCGGCGGTAGCCTTGTATCACTGAAAGTGATACGCTGCTGGTATTACTTGCTACCCGTCTGGCTGGAGAACACCATGTCACTGCAAATCGCCCGCTGGGGCAACAGTCTTGCCATACGCCTGCCTGCCACGCTGGTGCGGCAGGCGGGTCTGGCCGCGCAGGATGAAGTCGAGGCCCGGGTCACGCCTGCGGGCGAACTCGTGCTGACCCCGATCCCCTCCATTGCGCCCACCGGGGTGCGCGCGGGCCGGGGCATGCTGGCGGGCCGCACGGGCCTGGTGCGCGAGGACGATGGCGGCGACGCCGCCCTGCTGCGCGCCGTTCACGAGGACGACCGGCAGACCCATGGCTGAGGCGATGCGCCGGGTCGCGCTGGACACCAATATCCTCGCGCGCTACCTGCTGGCCGATGACCAGGCGCAGGCCGAGCGCGCCACGCGCCTGCTCGAATCCGGCGCGCAATTCTTCGTGCCCGTCACCGTGGGGCTGGAGCTGGCCTGGGTGCTGCGCTCCCAGGGCGTGCCCAAGGAAGACATGCTGCGCGCCTTCCGCCACCTGCACGGTTTGCCCGGCATGGCGTGGCAGCACGCAGCGGCATGGCAGTCTGCGCTGCGCCACGCGGCGACGGGCCTGGATTTGGCCGACGCGCTGCACCTTGCGCTGGCGGCGGACTGCGACGAGCTCGCCACCTTTGATGCGCGCTTCGTGACGCGTGGCGCGCGCGTGGCTGCCGACCCTCCCGTGGTGATGGCGTGAAGGGCCGAGAGTCATGGAACTGAGCGCACTGCTGTCCCACCCCGTGGCCTTGCCCAGCCTGCCGCGCGCCGTGGCGCTGCTGATGAGCGAGCTGGCCCACCCCGAGCCCAGCCTGCGGCGCCTGAGCCAGCTCTTCGGCACCGACCCGGCTTTGGGCGGGCGGCTGCTGGAGCTGGCCAACTCCCCCGCGTTCCAGGCGCCGCGCCAGATCGCGGGCATCCCCGAGGCGCTGGCGCTGCTGGGCACGGCACAGCTGCGCACGCTGGTGTCGTCGGCGCCGCTGGGCACTACGTCGCGTTCGGTGCCGGGCGTGAACATGCAGCAGTTCTGGCGCTACAGCCTCAACACCGCCAAGCAGGCCCGGTCGCTGGCGGGCCTGGTGCGGCAGAACCAGATCGCAGCCTACTCGGCGGGCCTGCTGCATGCCCTGGGCGAACTCGTGATCCACCTGGCCGCGCCGGAGCGCGCGGCTGCGGTCAACACCCTGGTGGCGCCGTTCGACCTGCGGCGCGGCAAGATCGAGCAGCGCATCTTCGGCTACGACTACGGCCACGTGACCGCCGGGCTGGCGCGCCGCTGGCAGCTCCCGCCGTCGCTGGTCGATGCCCTGCGGCACCAGGGCGAGCCGTTCGAGAACAATGCCTACGAGCCGCTGGCGGGCGTGATCCACCTGGCGTCCTGGCGTGCGCGTGCGCGTGAGTCCGGGCTGGACGAGAAGGAACTGGCCGTCTCCTTCCCCGGCGAGGTGGGCCTGGCCCTGGGGCTGGACATCGACATGGTGCTGCAGCAAGACCCCATCGACTGGACGGCCCGCCCCGACGAACTCGACTACATGGTGTGATGACCCAGGCGCTGCGCATCCACGCCGGGCCGCGCGCCCGTGCGCACATCGAGCGGCACGGCCTGGGCCCCGCCGACGTGGGCGTGATCCCCGGCGCGGCGGGCGGCCCCAAGGGGCTGATCCTGGGGCCGCTGGACCGCTTCATCTTCGGCGAATGGCTGCCCCGTTCGAGCCAGCCCGTGCATCTGGTGGGCGCGTCCATAGGCGCCTGGCGCATGGCGACGGCCTGCCTGGACAACGCCGTGGCCGCGTTCGAGCGGCTGGAGCACGACTACATCCACCAGGACTACGAACTGCCCCCGGGCCAGAAGCGCCCCACGGCCGCCCACGTGAGCGAGCGTTTCGGGCAGAACCTGCAAGCCTTCTACGGCGGGCGTGTGCAAGAGGTGCTGGGCCACCCGCGCTTTCGGCTGCACATCGTCACCGCGCGCGGGCGCCACCTGCTGGGGCGCGAGCACGGCGTGGCGACGCCGCTGGGCTATCTGGGTGCCTTTTTGACCAACACCGTACACCGCAAGGCCATGGGCGCGTGGCTGGAGCGCGTGGTGTTTTCCTCGGCCCAGGGTGACTTGCCCTTCGGCACGGCGGACTACCGCACGCGGCAGGTGCCGCTGTCTGCCGCCAACTTCATGCAGGCGCTGCAGGCAAGCTGCTCCATCCCCTTCGTGCTGCAGGCCGTACACGACATTCCCGGCGCGCCGCGCGGCGCGTACTGGGACGGTGGCATCACCGACTACCACCTGCACCTGGCCTACAAAACTACCAATTTGATAGCTGCCAGTGCCGACCAGACAAGCGCTACAGGCCAAAAAGACCCTGAACCTGGCAGCCTGGTGCTGTACCCCCATTTCCAGCACCGCGTGGTGCCCGGCTGGCTGGACAAGGGCCTGAAGTGGCGCCACAAGGCCACGCCTGCGCTGGACGGCATGGTGGTGCTCTCGCCCGACCCGGACTGGGTGCGTACCCTGCCTGGCGCCAAGCTGCCCGACCGCAAGGACTTCACCGACTACGGCACCAACGCAAAAGCGCGCGCCCGCGCCTGGGGGCAGGCAGCGGGCGCGGCGGGCCGGTTGGCCAATGAGTTCGCCGAGTGGCTCGCGCGACCGGACATGGGCCGCGTCGAGCCGCTGTAGCGGCTCTTTGGGGTTACTTGCGCGGCTTCAGGAGCTGGCCCAGGTTGGCCATGTTCTCCTGCATGCGGTCCTGGAGCACCTTCCAGGCATTGGTGCGCGTGGCGGCTTCGAGGGCGGCCATCTCGCGCATGTTGTCGATGGCTTGCTGCACGCCGCGCTGCACCGCCTCGGTGTTCCTGCTCAGGGCGTCGGCGCCTGCGGCGTTCTTCAGCGCATCCTGCCATTGGGCGAAGTTCTCGCGCAGCATCTCGGCGCGGCGCTGGGCCAGGGCCTGCATGCCCTCGTAGGCCTGGCGGTTGGCCTCGGCCAGCGCTTCGAGGTCCTTGCGCTGCCATTCGATCAGGGCGCTCACGTCCACGCCGGGCAGCTTGAACTGCTGGGCCATTTTCTTGAGGTCGTCCAGCGTGGGAATGCCGGGGATCTCGGGTGCGGTGGTTTTCTTGGAAGTTGCCATGGTGTCTCCTGAAGGGTTGAAAAAGGGTTACGCAGCGGCCAGTCGGGCCGAGGGGGCGGCTGCCCTGGGGCGTACGGCCAGCATCAGTATGACGCCCGACACCAGCCAAAGGGCCGCGACCAGGTACAGCGACGCGACGGGCGTGCCGGTGCTGGTGTTCACGAAGGACACCACCGACGGCATGACCGCCGGGCCGAGGTTGCCCAGGCTGCTGACCAGCGCGATGCCGCCTGCGGCGATCTTCTTGGGAATGACCTCGCTGGTGGCCGTGAAGAACAGCGGCGTGGACGAGGACTGGCCGATGGTCAGCACAATCAGGCCCAGCACCGACAGCGCCAGCGTGCCTTGCGTGAAGATCAGGATCAGCGCGCCGATGGCCGACAGGGTGCAGCAGAACATGAAGTGCTTGCGCCGCTCGTTGTGCCTGTCGGAACTGCGACCGATCAGCACCATGGCGAAGATGGTGACCGCCGGGCCGATGGACGACAGCAGGCCCACGGTGAACACGTCCTTCACGCCCCAGCCCTTGATGAGCGTGGGCGTCCAGAACACCATCACGTAGGTGGCGCCCAGGAACAGGAAGTACACCAGCGACATGACCCACACCTGCGGGGTGCCCATCAGGGCGCGTAGCGAGCCGTGCGACGCGCCGTGGCCGACGGCGGCGGCATCCTCGTCGAGCAGCTTGCGCAGGCGGGTTTTCTCGCTGGCGGTGAGCCAGTTCGCGTCCTCGGGCTTGTCCTTGAAGTACAGGTAGGCGACGATGCCCAGGATCGACGCGGGCAGGCCCTGCGTGACGAACAGCCATTGCCAGCCGCGGTAGCCCATCAGGCCGTCCATGTACTTCATGATGGCGCCCGACAGCGGGCCCGCGAGCAGGTAGGCGATGGTGGCGCCGGTCATGAACACGGCGATGACCTTGCCGCGCCGGGGCCCCGGATACCAGTAGGTGAGGTACAGGATGATGCCGGGGAAGAACCCGGCCTCGAACGCGCCGAGCAAAAAGCGCAGCACGTAGAACACCCCGGCCGATTGCACGAACATCATGCACGAGGCGACCACGCCCCAGCAGAACATGATGCGCAGCAGCGTCTTGCGCGCGCCTATCTTCTCCAGGATCAGGTTGCTGGGCACCTCGCAGAGGAAGTAGCCGATGAAGAACACGCCCGCGCCGAAGGCGTAGGCGGCGTCGCTGAAGGCCAGCGTCTCGCGCATCTGCAACTGCGCGAAGCCGATGTTGACGCGGTCGAGGAAGGCGATGATGTAGCACGCGACCAGCAGCGGCAGCAGCCGCCAGCTGATCTTGGAAAACATCGCCTCGTCCTCAGGGCTGTACGTGACGACGGGGCCCGTCGGCAAGGGGGCGTGAGCCATGGTTGTCTCCTGTATTTTTTATGTGGAGGTGCCGTCAGGCCGTGGCGCTGCTCTTGCTGGCGGCTGCCTTCTTTGCCGGGGCCTTTTTTGCGGGGGCTTTCTTGGCGGGCGTGGCTGCGCGGGGCTTGCGCGCGGGTCTGTCCGCCGCCGGTGCCGCATCGGCCTTGGCCTTGGAAGGCGCAGAGGGCTCGTCGGCCTGCACGCCGGGCAGGCGCTCGATTTCCTTGAGCGCGGCGCGCATGTGCTCCAGCAGTTCGTACGACTCGTCCTGCGACAGCACGCGGCGGCAGGCGGTGATGCCGAAGTCCAGCGACCCGGCGTAGCTCTGCACCGTGATGTTGAGCGCGCTGCCGTGGTACGGAATGGACAGCGGGTAGAAGGCCGTCATGCGCGCGCCCGCCACGTACAGCGGCACCTGCGGGCCGGGTACGTTGGAGATGAGCACGTTGGCCATGGGCGGCAGCCGCCGCGCCAGGTTGGAGCGACCGTACAGCGAGGCCATGCTGGTCATCAGCCAGGGCGAGCCGGTCATGGGCATGTCCACGCCCAGCACGGGTTTGAGCTCGCGCACCACGGCCTTGGCGGCCTCGGACGAGGCGTGGATGGCCTTGAAGCGCTCGGCCAGGTCCGCGATGTCGGTCGCCAGGTCCACGCGCACCATGGACACCTGGTTGTTCATCGAGTCGTCGCCCTCGGCGCGCAGGCTCACCGGTACGGCGGCGATCAGCGCTTCCTTGGGCAGCAGGTCGCGCTCTTTCAAGAAGCGGCTCAGGCCGCCGCTGGCCATGGCCATCACGATGGTGTTGACGGTGCCGCCCACGCGCTTGCCCAGGGCCTTGAGCTCGTCGAAGGGCAGCGACATGGTGGAGTACGAACGCTGGTTGGTGATGGGCTCGTTGAACACCGTCTTGGGTGCCATGCCCAGGTTCAGCGGGCGCTCGTCCTTGCCCCGGCGCTGCTGGGCGACGACCTTGCCCGCCGTGGTCAGCGCGCGCGCCGCCGTGGGCAGCAGGCCGGCCAGCTTGCGGTACTGCTCGGCCGTGTTGGAGACGGCCGCCTGCAGCAGCTCGGCCACGCCGAGCTGGTAGCCGGAGTTGCGGTTCGCAGCCTTGCGCCGGGGGGCGGGCACCTCGCGGATGGTGGGCGAGATGTCGTACAGCACCTTGGCCATCTCGGTGCCGGCCTTGCCGTCCACGCCGCTGTGGTGGGCCTTGGTGTAGAAGGCGACGCGACCGTCCTGCAGGCCCTCGATCACGTACATCTCCCACAGCGGGCGGCTGCGGTCGAGCAGGCTCGAATGCAGGCGGGCTGCAAGCTGCTCCAACTGCTCCATGGAGCCGGGTCGGCGCAGGGTGAGGCTGCGGATGTGGTAGTCGAAGTCGATGTCGTCGTCCTCGATCCATACCGGTTCGGCCAACTCGAAGGGCATTTGCGCCAGCTTGCGCGTGAGCACCGTGCTCAGGTGCGCGCGCTTTGCGATCATGGCCTTCACTTCCTCGAAGTAGTCGCCCTTGTAGCCCGGGGGCAGCTCCAGCAGCAGCAGGCTGCCGACGTGCATGGGGGTTTCAGGGGTTTCAAAGTGCAGGAACGAGGCGTCCAGGCTGCTCAGGTGATTCATGTCAGTGTCTCGAAAAAAGGGGGTTAACGCGGCTGTGCCAGTCGGTCGATCGCCAGCGCTGCCAGCGCCTTGGCGCCCACGGGCATGGCGTCCTCGTCGAAGTCGAACAGCGGCGAGTGGTTGGGCGCGGGGGCGCGGCCCTTGGGCGGTGCGCCCAGGATGAAGAAGAAGCCCGGCACCTTGAGCTGGAAGTCCGAGAAGTCCTCCGACCCGCTGACCAGCGGGATCTGGATGGCCTTGCCGCCCGTGGCAGCCTGCAGCACCGGCACGGCCTGCTTGGACAGCTCTGCCGGGTTGACCGTGGGCGGGTAGGACACGGCGCTGAACTTCACCTCGGCCTTGGCGCCGCTGGAGTCGGCGATGGTGGCCGCCGTGTGGGCGATGCGCTTGCGGGCATCGTCGCGCAGCTTGTTGTCGAAGGTGCGCAGCGTGCCCAGCATGTCCACGGTGTCGGGGATGATGTTCTCGCGGTTGCCGCCGTTGATGGCGCCGATGCTCACCACCGTGGGCACCGCCGTGATGTCGAGCTGGCGGCTCACGATGGTGTTCAGGCCGGTGATGATCTGCGCCGAGGCGGTAATGGGGTCCACCCCGTCCCAGGGCCGCGAGCCGTGCGTCTGGCGGCCCGTCACCTTGATGGTGAAGCCGTCCGCGCCCGCCATCATCGGGCCCACGCGGTAGCCGACGCTGCCCGTGGCCGGTCCGGGCGCCAGGTGCAGCCCGTAGATCGCATCAACCTTGGGGTTGTCCAGCACGCCCTCGGCGATCATGGCCTTGGCGCCGAAGGGCTCCTCCTCGTGCTTGGGGTGCTCGGAGCGGCCTTCCTCCGCAGGCTGGAAGACGAACTTGACGGTGCCGGGCAGTTGCGCGCGCATGCCTGCCAGCACCTCGGCCACGCCCATCAGGATGGCGACGTGGCCGTCATGCCCGCAGGCGTGCATCACCGGCGTTTCCTTGCCGAAGTTGCGCCCGATGGCGGTGGAGGCAAAGGGCAGGCCGGTGTTCTCCTTGACCGGCAGCGCATCCATGTCGGCGCGCAGCGCCACCACGGTGGCGCCCGGCAGCCCGCCCTTGAGCAGGCCGACCACGCCGGTGCCACCGACGCCCGTCTTCACCTCCATGCCCAGGGCGCGCAGGTGGTCTGCAACGATCTTGGCGGTGCGCACTTCCTGGCCCGACAGCTCGGGGTGCTGGTGCAGGTCGCGCCGCCAGGCCACCATCTTGGCCTGCAGCGCCTCGACGCGCTGGCCCAGGTCCTGCAATTGCGCGGGCTGTATCACCTGCGCCTGAGCGGCGCTGGCAAAGAGGCCCGCAGCCGCAGCGGCCAGGCAGGCCCTTTTGAAACTTTTTCGCATCAGGGTTCTCCCAGGGTCAGGCCGTGGCGGCGCGCTTGCGCGCTTCCTCGTCCACAAGGTCTTTCTTGGACAGCTTGCCCACGGCCGTCTTGGGCAGCGCGTCGCGGATCTCCAGGGCATGCACCATTTCGTGCTTGCCCAGCTTGTCCTTGAGGAAGGCTTGCAGTTGCTCCAGCGTGAACGGCTCGGCGCCGGGCTTGAGCACAACGAAGGCCTTGGGCGACTGGCCCCGGTAGGTGTCGGGGATGCCGATCACGCACACCTCGTTCACGGAAGGGTGCTGGTAGATGGCTTCTTCGAGCACGCGCGGATAGACGTTGAAGCCGCTGCACAGCAGCATGTCCTTGCAGCGGTCCACGATGAACAGGTAGCCATCCTCGTCCATGTAGGCCACGTCGCCGGTGCGGAAGAAGCCGTCGAACGTGGTGTCCGCCGCCGTGGCCTCGGGGTTCTTCCAGTAGCCCTTCATGATGTTGGGGCCGCTGATGCACATCTCGCCCTTTTCACCCAGCGGAACGTACTTGGTGGGGTCGTCGAGCGACAGCAGCTTGATGGTGATGCCGGGCAGCGGAATGCCGCAGGAGCCGGGCTTGCTTTTCTTGATGGGCGAGAAGGTACCCGTGGGCGAGGTTTCCGTCATGCCCCAGCCCTCCGAGACCTCGGTGCCGGTGATGGCCGTGTAGCGCTGTCCCACCTCGACCGGCAGCGGCGCGCCGCCCGAGCCGCAGTACTTGAGCGAGCGCAGGTCGTACTTGGGCGTGTCGGGGTGCGAGATCAGCGCCGTGAACATGGTGGGCACGCCGCAGAACATGGCGATCTTCTTGTTGGCGATGTCTTCCAGCGCCGCCTTGGGGTCGAAGCGCATGTGCTGCACGATCTCGGCCCCCAGGCGGATGCCGAACAGCATGTTGACCGTGAGTGCGTAGATGTGGAACGGCGGCAGCACGCCCAGCAGCCGCTCCGTGCCGGGAGCGATCAGCGGCGGGTCGTATTGCGTGGATTCGTGGTACTGCTCGGCAGCGGCGCTCAGGTTGCCGTGCGTGAGCATGGCGCCCTTGGGCAGGCCGGTCGTGCCGCCCGTGTACTGCAGCACCGCGATGGCGTCGGCGGGGTTGTCGATGGGGTGCGGGGTGTAGGCACCGTCGTTCGCCAGCAGGTCGGCGAACTTCACGTGCCGGTCGTCCCAGGGCACTTCGACCGTTTCCTTGGCTTCCTTCATCTTGGCCGCGACGGCCTCGGGCGCGGGCGTCATCTCGCCCACGTTGCCGACGATGAGCTTCTTGAGCCGTGTCTTGCCCAGCATGCTGCCCATCTGCGGGTACAGCGCAGCCAGGTCGAGCGTGAAGAGGAAGTCCGTCTCGCTGTCCTCGATCTTGTGCTCCAGCACCTTGGCGGCGTCCAGCGGCGAGTAGTTGACCACCGTGCCGCCCGCCTTCAGGATGCTGAAGAACGCAATGATGGTGTGCGGCGAGTTGGGCAGGAAGATGCCCACGTGTACGCCAGGTCCCACGCCCAGCGCCTGCAAGCCCTTGGCGCCCCGGTCGGTCAGCGCGCCCAGCTCGCGGTAGGTGATGCGCTTGCCCATGAAATCGACGGCGTATTGGTCGGGGAATCGCTTGACGGTGTCTTCCAGAATTTTCTGCACCGGGGTGGGGGTGATGGCCAGATCCCACCGCATGCTGGCGGGGTACGAGGCCAGCCAGGGCTTGTCGCTGCTCATTGCTTGTCTCCTGAGTTGTCGTTGTGTTCACGTCCGCACCATGTACGGACAGGCGCATCTTTCCGCATTGGCGCGTGCTCTGGAAGGTGTGACGGGGCCATGTTGCGGTGAACTTGGGACAGGTTGTGGCAGCCCGTAAAACAGGCCCTATCACAAACCCTAAGCGCACTTCCTGCGTGTGCGCAGTCCGGGTTAGAGTCGTCGGGCTATGCCGTTTCGCGGCCTCGTTTCACTTCGCATCCTTCCCCATCACCGCATGACACCTTTCATCCCCGCAAGCCCCGAACTCGACGCGCTGCAGCAGCTCGACGACCGCGCCGCAGGCCACCTGCTGGCCGACAGCACGCACGCCAACGCCAACGTCAGCCTGATCCAGATTCACGACCAGCGCAGCGCGCCCGGCGGCGTGGTGCGCTTCAAGAGCATCCTGGCGCAACTGGAGCAGCGCCTGCACCTGTGGCCCAAGTTCCGCAAGCGCCTGCTGCGCGTGCCGCTGGGGCTCGACAAGCCCTACTGGGTGGACGACGACCAGTTCGACCTGGAATACCACGTGCGCCACATCGCGCTGCCCAAGCCCGGCGACTGGCGGCAGTTCTGCATCCAGGCGTCGCGCCTGCATGCGCGCGCGCTCGACATGGACCGCCCGCCGTGGGAGCTTTACGTGATCGAGGGCCTGGACAGCTTTCTGGACTTGCCCGAGGGCAGCTTCGCGCTGCTGCTCAAGACCCACCTGGCCGCGCTCGACCTGGCCGACCTGGGCCTGTTGACCGAGGTGCTGTGCGATACGCGCGCCAAGCCGTCCAAGGCCGCGCCCGCGCCCTCGTGGTTTGCCGACTCGCCGCCCGGCACCGCCGCGCTGCTGCAGCGGGGCATGCTGCGCTCCATGCTCGCGCCGTGGCAGGCGCCGTGGCTGGCGGGCCGCCTGCTCCCCATGGCCCGGGCCTTGGCAGGCGGGCTGACCGAGCTGCGCCCGGTCACGCGCTTCAATTCGGTCGTTTCGCCCCACCGCGTGTTCGAGACGCGGCGCTTCACCGAGCAGGAGTTCGAGACCATCGCCGCCAGTGTGCCCGGCGCCACCTTTGAAGACGCGGTGATCGCCGTCTGCGGCGGCGCGCTGCGCCAGTATCTGGACGAGCAGGGCGAGCTGCCGGAGGCCACGCTCAACGCCATGGTCTGGCAGGCGGGCGCCGGGGGCGATGCGCCGCAGGGCAAGCACGCTTCTGCCGCCGAATCCACCTGGCAGGCGCGCGCCCTCGCCACCGACGTGGCCGACCCTGCCGCCCGCCTGGCCGCCGTGCATGCCCGGGCCGGGGCGCACCCGCCCGTCAAGCAGCGCCCCGTGGTCGAGCTGTCCGTGCGCGGCCCGGCCAGCGGCGAGGTCACCACGCACTGCCTGATCCGCTTCATCCCCGTGCCGCA
Organism: Acidovorax sp.; assembly: GCF_047607405.1. Classification (GTDB taxonomy): domain Bacteria; phylum Pseudomonadota; class Gammaproteobacteria; order Burkholderiales; family Burkholderiaceae_C; genus Acidovorax. The sequence continues at coordinate 13,590 of NZ_JASGDA010000109.1, forward strand.
GGCCACGCAGTACCTGTGCGGCGCGCGCATGAGCTACACCTCGGCCATGCTGCCCATCCGCGACGGCGCGGGCCTGGCCTTTGCGGTGACGCGCTACGACGGCCGCGTGGTGATCTCCCCCACGGGCTGCCGCGAACTGCTGCCCGACCCCGAGCACTTCGCCCTGTGCCTGCGCGACAGTTTCCAGGCCAGCCTGGCGCAGGCCACGGCAAAGACGAAGCTCCTGCCCAGCCGTCGCAAGAAGGCGGCGTGAAGCAAGAAAAAAGAGCGACCCATGGGTCGCTCTTTTTTTGATAGCTGCTCGCGCTTGTCCAGCAAGCGCTAGAGGCCAATTTGGCTCTTATCAAATGGGCACTGCCGCGTGCGTGGCCGCGCGGTACAGCATGCCGTTGACGCCCTGCGGGTCGAACGGCTTCCAGTCACCCTCGGGCTGCGACAGCCGGTCGGCCAGGATCGCCAGCACCATGGCATTGAAGCCCAGGCCGATGTGGCTGCTATACACGCGGATGTTCTCGCAGTGGCTCGGGTCGCCGGTGATGGTGGCCTCTTGCGCGGGCACCACGCCGTCGCTGATGGAGTACAGGCAGCTGATCGGCACGTTGGGCAGCTCGCGCTCGCGCAGGCGCTTGACGCGCGGCTGCATGATGTGCGCGCTGGGGCCCAGGGGGTGGGCGATCAGGCGGTACAGGCGCTTGACTGTCTCGGGCGACTGGCTGCCATGCACCGGGTCCACGGTGACGGGGCTGCCCAGCGTGATCAGGTGGCGCACGCATTCAGGCGCGTGCAGCGCGCCGTACAGCGAGAACATGCCGCCCAGGCTCCAGCCCACCAGGCTGACGGTGCGGCCGCTCTGGTGGTGCAGGTGGCGGATCTTTTGCACCAGCGCCTCGGCATGCCTGCGCTGAAAGCCTACGTTGCGGCCCAGGCCCCAGGTGTGTACCTCGTAGCCCCGCGTCTTCAAAAAGCGCTTGAGCGCGAACAGAGAGCCTTCGTCGCCCATGAAGCCGGGCGACAGCAGCACGGGGTGGCCGTCGCCCTTGGGCGTGTTCATCAGCAGCGGCCAGGCCAGGGGCAGGGTGGCGAGTTCCTGGAACACGCGAAGCTCCAGCACGGAGTGCAGCGCATGCGGTGGGCCTTTGTGGGGGTGCTGGGTAGCCATCGGGGCAGTTGTCTCCTGGGTTTGCGCGAATGGGAACAGAAATGGATTCATGCGGATTTTCCTTCAGGATGCAGCCCGTTGTGGCGCGTATGTTGGGTAATGGCGTCGAGGATGACCGGCCAGTCGCGCGGCGGCAGCGCGTGGCCCATGCCCGGCACCACCAGCATGCGCGCGCCCGGCACGGCCCGCGCCACGTCCTCGCCGCAGGCCAGGGGCACCAGCGGGTCGCTGTCGCCATGGATGACCAGTGTGGGCACCCGCAGCGTGGACAGCCGCTCGCGGCGGCTGCCCGAGGCCAGGATGGCGGCGAACTGGCGCTTGAAGCCCTCGGGGTGCGTGCTTCGGGCGAAGGTGCGCTCGGCGCGCTCCGCGTCCTGGCGAACCTCGTCGGGCGACGCGGTGCCGCGCAGCACGCGCATGGCGCGCTGGTGGCGCTTGACGTAGCCCGTGCGGTCGCGCGGCGCGGGTTGCAGCAGCAGGCCCAGCGCATCGGCACGCGGGCCGGGCAGGCCACGCCCGCCGCTGGTGGCCATGATGCTGGTCAGGCTGATGACGCGCTGCGGATAGCGCAGCGCCATCTCCTGCCCGATGGCGCCGCCCATCGACGCGCCCACCACGTGCGCGCGCTCGATGCCCAGCGCGTCCAGCAGCCCGATCGCGTCGGCCGCCATGTCGCGCAGCGTGTAGGGCACGCTGCCTTCGCGGATGGAGCGGCCGGCCAGGGCGCGCAGCAGCAGCGAGGGAATGTTGGGCACGCCCGTGAGCGTCAGGCGCGTGGACAGGCCGATGTCCCGGTTGTCGAAGCGGATGACGTGGTAGCCCTGCGCCGCGAGCTGTTCGCAGAAGGACTCGTCCCAGGCGATCATCTGCGTGCCCAGCCCCATGACGAGCAGCAGCGCGGGGGCCGAAGGGTCGCCAAAGGTGTCGTAGGCCAACTGCATGCCGTTGGCCGATGCGTAGCGGGGAGCGGGCTGTTGTGTGTGCATGGCTTGTTTGTACCCGGGGGGGCTGGTGATTTGGGGCCATGATCTGGTGAATTAGGGCCGACCCAGGGAAATCACCGATCCGTCCGCTGGCGCGCTGTCCGGCACACTGTCTGGCCCGCTTTCGCGCATCCGCATCTTGCATTCCATGGCCTACCGCAACCCCGTTGACCTCGAACCCCGCGTCTATGGCCCCCGCAGCATCGCAGCCGTCGTCGTCGTCATGGCGCAGGACGGCGTGGAGCCCGAGCAGGTGCTGGCGGGCAGCGGGTTGGGCGCCGAGGCGCTGCCGCTGCCCGACACGCGCGTGTCGTATGCGCAGATGGGCCAGGTGTTCGACAACGCCGCGCGCCTGGCGCGCACGCCCACGGCGGCGCTGCGCGCGGGTATGCAGATGCGGCTGACCTCGTACGGCATGTACAGCTACGCGCTGCTGTCCAGCGCATCCACCGCCGAGGTGATCGACTTTGCCGTGCGCTACCACCGCAGCATGGGGCCGCTGACCGACATCAGCTTCACGCGCGAGGACGGCGTGGACGCCTTCCGCCACGAGCCCTTGCTCGCGCACGACCCGGAGAGTGCAACGTACCGCTTCATGGTGGAGTTCGCCCTGGCGGCGCACCAGGCGCTGTGCCGCGACCTGTATGGCGATGCGTTCGCGTTCTCGGCCATCCGCCTGGCCTATCCGGCGCCGGGGCATGCGCAAGAGCTGCGCGACTGGTTCCAGTGCCCGGTGCAGTTCGACCAGCCGGTGAACGAGGTGCAGATCGGCGGCACCTGGAGCCAGCGCGCCCCGCGCATGCCCGACCCGGTGACGCACGCCACGGCGCGCAGCATCTGCCAGCAGTTCCTGGCCGACCTGCCGCACAGCAGCGGCGTGGCGGCCACGGTGCGGCGCGTGCTGGTCACGCAGCAGCCGTGGCGCTTTCCGCGCATCGAACTGATGGCCGACGAACTGGCCATGCACCCCCGCACGCTGCGCCGCAGGCTGGAGGCGCAGGGCACCTCGTACCGGCAGATCCTGTCGGAAGTGCGCTGCATGCTCGCCATCGACTATCTGCGCAAGACGCGCATGACCACCGAGGAAATCGCCAGCCGCCTGGGCTACAGCGATGCCTCCAACTTCCGCCACGCCTTCACGCGATGGACGGGCAAGGTGCCGCACGACTACCGCCGGGCCCCGGGTGGGGGTGGTGCCTGATGCTACTGAAACAATAGCTGCTTGCGCTTGTCCAGCAAGCGCTAGAGGCCAAAAAGGCTTGAAGATATTACAGACTGGCGTGCAGCAGCTCGCGGTATTCCTCGGGCGTGGCGATGCGCGGGTTGGTCTTGTGGCAGTGGTCGGCCAGCGCGCCCTTGATCACGTCGTCGAACATGTCGGGCGTCACGCCCATGGCGGCTAGGCCCGTGGGCAGGCCCAGGCGGGCGTTCATGTCGCGGATGGCCTCCGGGATGTCGCCCTTTGATGCCAGGCCCATGGCGTGCGCCATGCGCTCCAGGCGCTTGTCCTTCTGCACCGATTCGGCCTGCGCGTTGAAGTACACCACGGCGGGCAAAAACATGGCGTTCAGCGTGCCGTGGTGCAGGCGCGGGTTCACGCCGCCCAGGCTGTGGCTGAGCGAATGCACCGCGCCCAGGCCCTTTTGGAAGGCCATGGCGCCCTGCATGCTGGCGCTCATCATCTGCAGGCGCGCCTCGCGGTCGGAGCCGTTTTTGGTGGCCGCCTCGATGTGCGCCCAGCCGCGCGCCAGGCCGTCCAGCCCGATGCCGTCGGCGGGCGGGTTGAACGCGGCGGACATGAAGGTCTCCATGCAGTGCGCGATCGCATCCATGCCCGTCGCGGCCGTCAGCATGGGCGGCAGGCCCAGCGTCAGCTCCGGGTCGCAGATGGCGGCCTTGGGCACCAGGTGCCACGAGTGAAAGCCCAGCTTGCGGTGGTCATCCACGATGATGATGGCCCCGCGCGCCACCTCGCTGCCCGTGCCGCTGGTGGTGGGCACGGCGATCAGCGGCGCCGCCCGCTCGGTGATGCGCGGCGAGCCGCCCTCGATGGTGGCGTAGTGCTTCAGCGGCCCCTCGTGCGTGGCCGCGATGGCGATGCCCTTGGCGCAGTCGATGGCGCTGCCGCCGCCCACTGCGATCAGGCCGTCGCAGTGATTGGCCTTATAGACCTCGACGGCGGCGCGCACGGCGGCCTCGGTGGGGTTGGACGGCGTCTGGTCGAACACGGCGGTGGGCAGGCCGCCGGATGGGGAGTGAAGGGCGTCCAGCGCCTTCTGCAGCACGCCTGCGGCCTTCACGCCAGGGTCCGTCACGATCAGCGGGCGGGTGATGCCCACGCGCTCGCACTCCTGCTTCAAGAGCTTGACGGCGCCGAATTCAAGCTGGATCTGGGTGACGTAGTAGATGAAGGCCATGGCTTGGTTGCGTGCTGGGTGCAGTTACGATGATCGAAGACGACTTTACAACCAGGAGACGCGCATGAACACGAAGCAAACCCTCACCGCCCTGGCCCTGGCCGTCGCCTGCGCGACAGCCGCGCAGGCCGACTGCCTGACCGACGTGCAGGCCGCAGAGCTGGCGACCCACTACGCCGCCAAGACCCCCGCGCCCAACCCGCAGAACCTGTCGGACGCCGACGGCGCCTGCACCCGCGCCAAGCTCAACGCGCTGCTGGCGCAAAAGCTGGGCAAGGTGGTGGGCTACAAGGCGGGCCTGACCAACCCGGCGGTGCAAAAGCGCTTCAACACCGACAAACCCGTGTGGGGCAAGCTCTACGAGGGCATGGTGCTGCAAAACGGCGCCACGGTGGACGCCGCCTTCGGCGCCCGCCCCTTGTACGAGGCCGACATGCTGGTGCGCGTGAAAAGCGCCGCCATCAACCACGCTCGCACGCCCGAGGAAGTGCTCGATGCCATCGACCAGGTCATCCCCTTCATCGAGCTGCCCGACCTGATGGTGCAGGCCCCGCCGCAACTCAACGGCGCGGGCGTGGCCGCCATCAACGTGGGCGCGCGCCTGGGCGTGGCGGGCACGCCGCTGCCCGTGCCCGCCTACCGGGCCGAGCGCCACGCGCTGCTGAAAGCGCTGGCCGACATGAACGTGTCGCTGACGGACGCCAGCGGCGCGCGCCTGGGCGGAGGCAAGGGCAGCGACATCCTCGACCACCCGCTCAACGCCGTCATCTGGCTCGCGGGCGCCCTGGCGCGGGAAGACCTGACGATGCAGCCGGGCGACCTGATCAGCCTGGGCTCGTTCTCGCCGCTGCTGCCGCCCAAGCCGGGCCTGGCCGTCACCGCCACCTACGACGGCCTGCCGGGCGCCGCGCCCGTGCGCGTGACCTTCAAGTGACGGCGCACCACCCCCGCCTGACCCCGCAGATGCGCAGCGTGCTCGACCGCATGGCGCGCGCGGGCCGCCCGCCGCTGCACACGCGCACGCCGCAGGACGCGCGCACCGCCTACGAGGCTGGGGCGGACGTGCTGGAGGTACCCAAGGCCCCGTTGCCGCGCGTGCAAGACCTGCACATCCCCGCCCGCGACGGCCATCCGCTGCCAGCGCGCCTGTACGCTCCCAGCGCGGACGCGGGCCTGCCTCTGCTGCTGTACATGCACGGCGGCGGCTTCACCGTCGGCAGCATCGCCACGCACGACACGCTGTGCCGCGAACTGGCGCGCCTGGCGGGCTGCATGGTCGTGTCGCTGGACTACCGCCTCGCGCCCGAGCACCGCTTTCCCACGGCCAGCAACGACGCCTGGGACGCGCTTGCGTGGCTGGCTGCCCACGCGGGCGAACTGGGCGCAGACCCGGCCCGCCTGGCCGTCGGCGGCGACAGCGCGGGCGGCACGCTGGCGGCGGTCAACGCCATCCTGGCGCGCGACGCGGGCCTGCCGCTGGCCCTGCAACTGCTCATCTACCCCGGCTGCGCCGCGCACCAGGACACGCCCTCGCACGCCACCTATTCGCACGGCCTGGTGCTCGAAGAACCGGCCATCACCTGGTTCTTCGGCAATTACGTACACAGCCGCGCCGAGCGCGAGGACTGGCGCTTCGCCCCGCTGCACGCGCCCGATGTCGATGGCGTGGCCCCCGCCTGGGTGGGCCTGGCCGAATGCGACCCGCTGGTGGACGAAGGCATCGCCTACGCCGACAAGCTGCGCATGGCGGGCGTGCCGGTGGATCTGGACATCTACCGTGGCGTGACCCACGAATTCATCAAGATGGGCCGCGCCATCCCCGAGGCACGCCAGGCCCACGCCGACGCGGCCCGCGCCCTGCGCCGCGCCTTCCAACCCGATTGAAAGAGAACACCATGCAACGCAGTGACTTCCGCTGTGTCCACCGCCTGCGCGTGCGCTGGGCCGAGGTGGACATGCAAAAGATCGTCTTCAACGCCCACTACCTCATGTACATCGACACGGCCATGTCCGACTACTGGCGCGCCGTGGCACTGCCCTACGAGGCCAGCATGCAGGCCCTGGGCGGCGACCTGTACGTGAAGAAGGCCACCGTCGAATACCACGCATCCGCGCGGCTGGACGACACGCTGGACGTGGGCATGCGCTGCGCCCGCGTGGGCAAATCGTCCATTCTGTTCCAGGCGGGCATCTTCGCGGGTCACAAATTGCTGGTCACGGGCGAACTGGTCTATGTGTTCGCCGACCCGGCCACGCAGACATCGCGCCCCGTGCCCGCCGCGCTGCGCGCCGTTTTCGACGGCTTCGAGTCAGGCGCCGACGTGACCGAAACCGTCACCGGCGACTGGATCACCCTGGGCCGCGACGCCACCCGCCTGCGCACCGCCGTGTTCGTGCAGGAGCAGGGCATCGCGCCCGAATTGGAAGTGGACGCGCTGGACGCCACAGCCCTCCACGCCGTCACCTTCAACCGCCTGGGCGCTCCCATCGCCACGGGCCGCCTGCTGCAGGAGTCGCCCGGCGTGGGCCGCATAGGCCGCATGGCCGTGGACAGGGGGGTGCGCGGCACGCAATGGGGGCGGCAACTGCTGCAGGCCCTGACCGACGCCGCCCGCGCCCGGGGCGACCGCGAACTGCGGCTGCACGCCCAGTGCAGCGCCGAGGGCTTCTACCGCCGCGCGGGTTTCGCCGTGGTGGGCGAGCCGTATGAAGAGGCCGGGATTGCCCACATTGCCATGGCGCGCAGCCTGTGACGTATGCTATAAAAATAATAGCTGCCTGTGCTTGCTGGATAAGCGCTTGCGGCCAATTTTGCCTAAACTTCTGAGAGAAAGCCTTCGATCAGTTCGGCCACCGCCTGCGGCTGGTCGTGGTGCAGCATGTGGCCCGCGTCCTGCACCACGGCCGTGCGGCAGTTGGGCACATGCGTCAGGCGCTGGTGGTATTCGTCGAGCGAGTACTTGCCCTTCCACCACATCCCCAGGCTGTCGTCGCTGGCTTGCACCGCCAGCACCGGCGCGGTGATGGCGGCGTACAGGGCCAGTGCTTCATCGACGCGGAAAAGCTGGGCGCTGATGACCTTGTGCGCAGGGTCGCCCAATATCTCCCAGCGACCCTGCGCGTTGGGCCGCGCCCAGTGCCCGGCCAGCCAGTCGGCCTTGTTCTGGGCGAGGCGGCGGTTGGTCTTCATCAGGCGCTGGGCGACGCCCGCGAGGTCGTCATAGGCTTTCAGGGCCATCTCGCCGCGCTCCAACTGGCGGATCTCGTCGATCCACTGCGCATAGCGCTTGGGGGCCTGCGCAGGCTGTGTCGCGGGCATGCCGAAGCCTTCCAGGTTGACCAGGCGGCGGATGCGCGCAGGCCGCACGCCCGCGTACATCATGGCCACGTTGCCGCCCATGCTGTGGCCCACGAGATCGACCGGGGCACCGCCCGCGTAGTGGTCCAGCAGCTGATCCAAGTCGGCCAGATAGTCGGCCATCTGGTAGTGGTCGCACGGAGCGGGCAGGGTAGAGAGGCCAAAGCCCCGCCAGTCGGGCGCGATGATCTGGCGGCCCGTGGCAAAGGCTGCGCTGAACGCATCCACCACGAACTGGTACGAGGCGCCCACGTCCATCCAGCCGTGCGCCAGCACCAGCGGCGGCGTGCCGGGCTGTGCGTCGCCCCACAGGCGCACGTGGTAGTTCAGGGTGCGGATGCGGATGAATTCGCAGCGGCAGGGGCGCAGGGGCTGGTACATGGGGGTGATTATTCCTGGGGGTTTACCCGATGTCTGTCACGTTGGATGCCACGCATCAGAAACAATGATTGGCGCACCGTACCCTGTGCCCTTAGAGTGGGCCCGGTACGGACTACGAAGACACTAGGAGACAAGCATGCAACGCAGAGTTATCGCGGCCACCCTTGCCGCCGCCTGCCTGGCCGCCCAGGCGGGCACCGTGACGGTGCTCACCTCGTTCCCCAAGGAGCTGACCACGGCCTACCAGAAGGCTTTCGAGGCGGCCAACCCAGGCATCAAGATCGAGATCCTGAACAAGAACACCACGGCCTCCGTGGCCTACGTGCGCGAGCTGCCCGAGGGCCAGCGCCCCGACGTGATGTGGGCCAGCGCGCCCGATGCGTTCGAGGTGCTGGCGAGCTACAAGCTGCTGCAAAGCGCGCCCGAGGTGGTGAACAAGTCCGCCCCGGCCAAGATCGGCAACTACCCGCTCAACGACCCCAAGGGCATGTACTACGGGCAGGCGCTGGCGGGCTACGGCATATCCTGGAACACGCGCTACCTGAAGGCGCACAAGCTGGCCGAGCCCCGGGAGTGGACGGACCTGCTCAAGCCCGAGTACTTCGGCCACATCGCCATCTCGTCGCCCTCGCGCTCGGGCACCACGCAGCTCACGGTGGAGACCATTTTGCAGGGCGAGGGCTGGGACAAGGGCTGGGCGCAGCTGCTGGAGATGATGGGCAACGCCGCCGCCGTCACCGACCGCAGCTTCGCCGTGCCGGACGGCGTGAACAACGGCCAGTACGGCATCGGCATCGTGATCGACTTCCTGGCGCTGGCGGGCAAGTATTCGGGCTACCCGGTGGACTTCGTCTATCCCAGCATGACGGCGGTGGTGCCCGCCAACATCGCGCTGATCGCCGGGGCCAAGAACCCCGACGAGGCCAAGAAGTTCATGGCCTACACCATGTCCGTGCCGGGCCAGCAGCTGCTGTTCGACCCCAAGATTGCGCGCCTGCCGATCCTGCCCTACAGCATGCTGAAGGCCCCGGCGGGCTACCCGGTGCCGCAGGACATCGCCAAGCGCGCCAAGGTGCAGTTCGACTCGCAGCTCTCGGGCGCGCGCTACCCCGTGGTCATCAGCCTGTTCGACCAGATGGTGACCTTCCGCCTCAAGGAATTGCAGGCCGCCACCAAGGCCATCCACGAGGCCACGCGCGCGCTCAAGGCCAAGCCCAACGCCAAGGGCAGCGATCTGCTGGCGCAGGCGCGCAGCCTGGCCTACACGCCGCTGGTGGGGGCCGAGAACGTGAAGAACCCCGAGTTCCTGGATCTGTTCCGCAAGAGCCGCCGCGACGTGGATGTCTCCAAGCAGCTCACCGGCCTGGAGCAGATGTGGGCCGACAAGGCGCGCGCCAACTACGAGCGCGCCCGCGAGCTGGCCGAGCAGGCGCGCGGCCTGGCCAAGTAACCAGCGCACGTCGCCATGCAAGCCGCTGCGCTGCGGCCCGGCAGTGCCGGGCCGGGGCCATGGATCGCCTTCGGGCTGATCCTGGCCTTTCTGCTGGTCTTCCTCGTCCTGCCCGTGTGTACGGTGATCTACACCGCCTTCGTCAACGAGGGCGGGGTGCTGACCCTGGGGCATTTCGCCAATTTCTTCAGCCAGGGCGTGTTCCGCGAGTCGTTCTTCAACAGCCTGTGGGTGGCGCTGGCGGCGACCTTTTTCGCCAGTGTGATCGCGGTGCCGCTGGCCTACCTCACGGTGCGCTTCGAGTTCCGTGGGGCGCTCTTGATCCAGACGCTGGGCGTGCTGCCGCTCATCATGCCGCCCTTCGTGGGGGCCGTGGCGCTGCAGCTCATCTTCGGGCGCAGCGGCTCGGTGAACCTGCTGCTGGACGATGCTTTTGGCTTCACCATCCCCATCATGGACGGGCTGGTGGGCGTGACCTTCGTGGAGAGCATCCACTACTTCCCGTTCATCCTGCTCAACCTCGTGGCCGCCATGCGCAACATCGACGGGGCCATGGAGGAGTCGGCCCTGAACCTGGGCGCGCGCGGCTGGCGGCTGTTCCGGCGCGTGATCTTCCCGCTGGCCATGCCGGGCTACCTGGCGGGCGCGGCGCTGGTGTTCGTGAAGGTGTTCGACGACCTGGGCACGCCGCTGGTCATGGGCGTGACCAACATGCTCGCGCCCCAGGCCTACCTGCGCATCACCTCGGTGGGGGTGGACGACCCGCTGGGCTACGTCATCAGCGTGATCATGATCGCCTTCTCCATCCTGGCGCTGTGGATGGCCGCGCGCGTGATGAAGGGCAAGGACTACGCCACGCTGCAAAAGGGCGGCAGCGCGCTGCAAAAGCGGCGCCTGGCCGCCTGGGAGTCGGCGCTGGCCTACGGCTGGATCGTGCTCATCCTGCTGGTCACGCTGGCGCCGCACATCGGCATCCTGCTGATGTCGTTCGCCAAGGTCTGGAGCTTCTCGGTGCTGCCCGACGCCTACACGCTGGAGCACTACGGCACGGTGTTCTCGGACGCCAACCACATGATCGGCAACACGCTGCTGTACTGCCTGCTGGCCGCCGGGCTGGACGTGGTGATCGGCACCGCCATCGCCTACCTGATCCTGCGCACGCAACTGCCCGCGCGCCGCTGGCTGGACTACCTGGCCTCGGCCGCGCTCGCCATCCCTGGGCTGGTGCTGGCCATCGGCTACCTGCGGCTGTTCAAGGGCATTCAGCTTCCGTTCACCGAGACGCCGCTGGTCGGCACCTGGGTGCTCATCATGCTGGCCTACGCCGTGCGGCGCCTGCCGTATGCGCTGCGCTCGTGCATGGCGGCCTTGCAGCAGGTACACGTGTCGCTGGAAGAAGCGGCGCAGAGCCTGGGCGCCACGCGCCTGTCCACCATCCGCCGCGTGATGGTGCCGCTGATGGCGGGCGGCATCCTGGCGGGCTTCGTCACCAGCTTCATCACAGCGGCGGTGGAGCTGTCGGCCACGCTGCTGCTCGCATCCACCGAAAGCCAGGCGCCCATGAGCTACGGCATCTACCTGTACATGCAGAGCATCTCGGGCCGGGGGCCGGGCGCGGCCCTGGGCGTGCTGGCCGTGGTGGTGGTGGGCCTGGGCACGTATTTCTCGCACCGCTTCGTGGAGCGCTCGCGCGCCACGGTGCAAGCCAAGGAAGAAGGTTGATCGCCATGCACCTGAACAAAGTCTCCCTCGAAGCCCGGCACATCAGCCTGAGCTACGGCGCTACCTCCGTGCTGCGCGACGTGAACCTGAAGATCGAGCCCGGCGAGTTCTTCGCGCTGCTGGGGCCCTCGGGCTCGGGCAAGTCCACGCTGCTGCGGCTCATCGCTGGCTTCAACCGGCACCAGCGCGGCGAGCTGCTGGTGGACGGGCAGGACATCACCGGCACGCCGCCGCACGCGCGCAACGTGGGCATGGTGTTCCAGAACTACGCGCTGTGGCCCCACATGACGGTGTGGGACAACGTGGCCTTCGGCCTCGTGGAGCGGCGCGAGACCAAGGACGCCATCCGCCGCAAGGTGGGCGCGGTGCTGGAGCTGGTGGGCCTGGCCGCCTACGCCCAGCGCAGGCCGGGCCAGCTCTCGGGCGGGCAGCAGCAGCGCGTGGCGCTGGCGCGCACCGTGGTCATCGAGCCCAAGCTGCTGCTGCTCGACGAGCCCCTGTCCAACCTGGACAAGCAGCTGCGCGTGCAGATGCGCGAGGAACTGAAGAACCTGCAGCGCAAGCTGGGCCTGACCACCATCTTCGTCACGCACGACCAGGAAGAGGCCATGACCACCGCCGACCGCATGGCCGTGCTGGACAAAGGCATCCTGCAGCAGGTGGGCGCCGCCGAAGCGCTGTACGACTTCCCGGTGAATCGCTTCGTGGCGGGCTTCGTGGGCACGGCCAACCTGCTCGAAGGCGAGGTGACGGCGGTGGACGGCGCAACCATTGCCTTCCAGGTGCAGGGCCTGGGCAGCCTCACGCTGCCGCGCCCCGACCAGCCGCCTGCGCTGGGCGCGGCGGCGCTCGCCTTCCGCCCGCACCAGGTGAGCATTCGCGTGCGCGACGAGCAGGTGGACGCCTCGCGCCTGTGGATCAACGGCCGGGTGGAGAGCGCCGAGTTTCTGGGCGAGTTCTCGCGCTACCGCGTGCGCGTGGGCGAGGTGGCCATGGTGACCGACCAGCCGCACTATGCGGGCCTGGCGATGTTCGCACCGGGCGCCGAGGTGCGCCTCGGCATCGATCCCAAGCAAGTGCGCTTTCTCGACCGCTGAAGGCGCGCTGCGCTGCCTGTATGGAGACATACCAGTTGCATGCCTTCGTCACGCCGACCAAGCTGGACCGCGTGACGCGCATGGTCGAGCACGACCCGGCCTTCGTTGCCACGCAGTCTCTGCTGCGCTCGACAAGGGCTGCCCTCGGGTTGACTGCACGAAAGCGCGGCGGCCCGTAAACTGCCTGCTTCTCAACGGAGCCCGCCAGCATGAGCATGAAAACCATCCCCCTCGGTCGCAGCGACCTGCAAGTCACCCCCATCTGCCTGGGCACCATGACCTTCGGCGAGCAGGTGAACGAAGCCGATTCCCACGCCATCCTCAGCCGTTCTTTGGCCCGCGGCGTGAACTTCATCGACACGGCCGAGATGTACGCCGTGCCCGCCCGCGCCGAGACGTTTGGCGCCACCGAGACCATCATCGGCAACTGGTTCGCCAGCAACCCCGGCGTGCGGCAAAAGCTGGTGCTGGCGACCAAGGTGGCGGGGCCGTCGCGCGGCATGCCCTGGGTGCGCGAAGGCTTGGGGCTGACGGCGGCGGACATCGTCGCGTCCTGCGAAGGCAGCCTGCGCCGCCTGCAGACTGACGTGATCGACCTGTACCAAATCCATTGGCCCGAGCGCCACGTGCCCGCCTTCGGCGGCCTGTACTACAACCCTGCCAAGGAAACGTCGCAGACGCCCATCCGCGAACAGCTCGACGCGCTGGCGGGGCTGGTCAAGGCGGGCAAGGTGCGCTACGTGGGCCTGTCCAACGAGACGCCCTACGGCGTACACGAGTTCGTGCGCCTGGCCGAGCAGCACGGCCTGCCGCGCGTGGCGGCGGTGCAGAACCCGTACTGCCTCATCAACCGCAGTTGGGAAAACGCCCTGGACGAGACCTGCCACCGGCTGGATGTGTCGCTGCTCGCCTACTCGCCGCTGGCCTTCGGCCTGCTCACCGGCAAGTTCGACCAGCACGCGCCCACCGACCCCGGCGCGCCGCAGAGTGCGCGCATCGCCCGCTACGAATCGGTGCGCAAGCAGCGCTGGGGCCGCCCCGAGGCACTGGCCGGCGCGCGCCGCTACAACCAGTTGGCGCGCGACCATGGCCTCTCGCCCACGCAACTGGCGCTGGCCTTCTGCTACGCCAACTGGCGCGTGGCCAGCACCATCATCGGCGTGACCTCGCTCGCGCAACTGGATGAAGATCTGGACGCCTGGGGCACCACGCTGTCGCCAGAGCTGTTGGCGGAGATCGACCGCATCCGCTGGGAAGTGCGTGATCCAGCACAGTGACCCGGCGCAGTGATGAGTCGCTAGAATTCGTCTTACCAACGTCTTACCCCAGGAGCCCGCCATGCCCGAAACCACGCGGCTGTCCAGCAAAGGCCAGGTCGTGCTGCCCGGCAGCATCCGCCATGCGCACCGGTGGCAGCCCGGCACCGAGTTCGTCGTGGAAGACACGGCGGAAGGCATCCTGCTCAAGCCCGTTGCCAGTGCGCGGGCAACGAGCATCGACGAAGTGGCGGGCTGCCTCAAGCCGCGCGGCCCGCGCGTGGGATTGGACGAGATAGACGCCGCCATCGCGCGCGAAGCCCAGGCACGCCATGCTCGCGGTCGATACTAACGTCGTCATCCGCTTCCTGGTGGATGACGACCCGGCCCAGCACCGGCGCGCCGTGGCACTGTTCCGCAAGCATGTGGTGTGGCTGCCCAAGACGGTGCTGCTGGAGTGCGAATGGGTGCTGCGCAGCGCCTTCGGCTTCGAGCGCGCCGAGGTCGCACAGGCGCTGCGCGCATTGGCGGCGCTGCCGCGCGTGCGCTGCGAAGACCTGGCCGCCGTCACCGCAGCCCTGGACGCGATGGCCGAGGGCATGGACTTCGCCGATGCGCTGCACGTTGCGTCCAGTCTGGGCGCGGACGAAGGCTTTGCCAGTTTCGACGTGCGCCTGGTGCGGCGTGCCCGCAAGCACTGGCCGGTGGCAACGGTGCTCACCCCCTAGATTTTTTCTTGCACCATGGCGAAGAAGGACAAAACCGCCCACGTCAGCGAAACCCCCGCTACGCAACTGCTGCGCGCGCACAAGGTAGCCTTTACCGAGCACCCGTATGACTACGTGGAGCACGGCGGCTCTGCCGAGTCGGCCAGGCAACTGGGGCTGGACGAGCACATGGTGGTCAAGACGCTGGTCATGCAGGACCAGGACGCCAAGCCCCTCATCGTGCTGATGCACGGCGATCGCAAGGTGTCCACCAAGAACCTGGCGCGCCAGATCGGCGCCAAGAGCGTGGAGCCGTGCAAGCCCGAGGTTGCCAACCGTCACAGCGGCTACCTGGTGGGTGGCACGTCGCCGTTCGGCACGCGCAAGGCCATGCCGGTGTACGTCGAGGAAAGCATCCTGCAACTGCCGCGCATCGCCATCAACGGCGGGCGGCGCGGGTTCCTGGTGCAGATCGACCCGCAGGTGTGCGTGCAACTGCTGGGCGCGCGGCCCGTGCAGTGCGCGCTGGCAGAATAGCCCGAACTTTCTTTCCACCCATTCGCCTGCCTGCCGTGAACAGCACCGTTCTTTCCCTTCTTGCCACCGTGGCCGCCTACCTGCTGGGTTCGCTGTCGTTCGCCGTCATCGTCACCCGCGCCATGGGCATGGCCGACCCGCGCACCTACGGCAGCAAGAACCCCGGCGCGACCAACGTGCTGCGCTCGGGCAACAAGGCCGCCGCCGTCATCACGCTGCTGCTCGATGCCGTCAAGGGCTGGCTGCCCGTGGTGCTGGTGCAGTGGTTCGGCAAGCCCTACGGGCTGGGGGACGGCACCGTGGCGCTGGTGGGCCTGGCGGCTTTCGTGGGCCACCTGTGGCCGGTGTTCTTCCGCTTCGAGGGCGGCAAGGGCGTGGCGACGGCTGCGGGCGTGCTGATGGGCATCAGCCCCTGGCTGGGGCTGGCGACGCTGCTCACCTGGGTGATCGTGGCGGCGTTCTTTCGCTATTCGTCGCTGGCCTCGCTGGCGGCGGCGGCGTTCGCGCCGGTGTACTACCTGCTGGTCGATGGCGTGGTGTGGAATGCCGAGACGCCCATCGCCGTCGCCATCGTGGTGATGGCGATGCTGCTGGCCTGGCGGCACAAGGACAACATCAAGCGGCTGATCGAGGGCAAAGAATCGCGCCTGGGCAGCAAGAAGCCCCCCGCGCCCGGCAAGTAACCGAGGCTACAGCGCGCCCGGCGTGGTCACCAGCCCGCGCAGCCCGGCGCTGTGCTGGGCCGCGTACAGGCCCAGCCGCACCATGGTGCGGTGGTTCAGTTCCAGGGCGACGGCGGAGCGGGCCAGCGCGGACTGGATGCGGGGCTTGCCGCGCGCCGTCTGGTGCAGGCTGGGCTGGGCGAGGTGGTGGCCTGCGCTGTCCAGCAGGCTGGCGACCAGCGGGTGGTTGGCCTTCTCGCTGCGGCGCAGCACGATGGCGGTGTCGCCGTTGTCCAGCTTCACGAAGGTGCCCGGCGGGCACAGGCCGACGGAGCGCACCAGGGTGTAGCTCACCTCGTCGCGCTGGTCGATCTCCTGGCCCACGATGGCGCGCACCGAGTCCGTGGCGCTGCGCCCGGCGCGCGACTTGCGCGGGCTGATCATGGCGGCGTAGCGGTCGATGACGCCCAGGATGCGCGTGAGCCGGTCCTGCGGGTCCTGCTGGGCCAGGGGCACGCGGTCGGGCATGATCGCGTGGTGCTGGCCCACCACGTCCAGCCACAGGTCGTCGGTGATGAACAGGCGCTGCAGCAGCAGCATGCCGTCCTCGGGGTGGCTGCGGATGGCCTCTTGCTGCGCGGGGGTAGGGCGTTCGCGCTGCTCGGCCAGCTCGTCCTGCAGGGCCGTCATGCCGATGTTCATGGTGAGCGCTGCCCGCACCAGGCTGTCGCGCTCGTGCGGGGGCAGGGCGAGTTCGTGCGCCATGATGTGACACAGCGTGCCGCACACCAGCGCGTGCGAGGCGCTGTAGCCCACGGTGGACGTGGACGCGAGCTGGAACATCAGGTACAGCGCTGCGTCGATGTCGTGCGCCACCAGGTCCTGCAGCCAGGCATCGAACAGGCGCACCTTGCCCGCGAAGTCCTGCACCTGCAGCGGGCGCGACAGAAGCACCGACAACGCGGCTTCCAGGTCCGACCACAGGCCCAGCAGGTCTTCGTATTCGCCTTCTGCCGGTTGTTGCTGGCCAATGGTGTGGGGGCGTGCGGACATGGCGGCTTCAGTTGCGTTTCTCAAGCACCATCTGGTCGCTGGTGCGCGTCATCTGGAACTCGGTCAGAAAGCTGTTGCCCAGCAGTACGTAGGGCATGGGCTGGGGCGTGATGATGGCGTCAACGCCGAACACCTCCACGTCGCCGATGCGCACCGAGTCGAGCTTCATGCGCCAGCCCTGCGCCACACCGTTGGCGGTGCTCATGCGCACGGGCTGGCTGTTCTGGTAATTCAGGCCCATGCGGTCGGCGTCGGAGCGACCGATGGCGACGGTGGATGCGCCCGTGTCCACCATGTACTGCATCGTGCGGCCGTTGATGCTGCCGCTGTTGATGAAGTGCCCCCGGCTGTCGGCCACCAGCACCACGCGCTTGCCGCTGCCGCCGCGCCCGCCCACGCTGACCGGCGCGTCGCCCAGGCGCAGCACGCGCCGCGCGCCCTGAACCTCGACGGTGGCGTCGTCCTTGGTGACGGCGATGACCTTCACGCCCTGGAACTCGCCGCCCGCGCCCACGGCCTTGGGCGGGTGGTCACCGACCACGATCAGGGCCTTGCTGCCCAGCAGGCCCGCCAGCGCCACGGCCTGGGCGTGGGCCCCGGCGGGGGCAAGAAGCAATGCGGCCAGTGCAGGGGCGAGCAGGGTGCGGGTGACCATGAGGTTCAATCGCGGAAGTTGTCGAAAGAAAGCGGTGTATCGGTCACATCCTTGCGGATCAGCGCCATGGCCGCCTGCAGGTCGTCGCGCTTGGCGCCGGTCACGCGCACCTTGTCCTCCTGGATCGCGCCCTGCACCTTGAGCTTGCTTTCCTTGAGCAGCTTCTGGATCTTCTTGGCCAGTTCGCTCTCGATGCCGTTCTTGACCTTCACCACCTGCTTGACCTTGTCGCCGCCGATCTTCTGCGGCTTGCCCACGTCCAGAAAGCGCACATCGACATTGCGCTTGGTGAGCTTGGCGCGCAGGATGTCTTCGACCTGCTGGAGCTGGAACTCGGCGTCGCCGAACAGCGTGATCTCCTTGTCCTTGATCTCGATGGCGGCGGACGTGCCCTTGAAGTCGAAGCGCGTGCCGATCTCCTTGGCGGTGTTCTCCACGGCGTTCTTCACTTCGACCAGGTTGGCTTCGCAGACGGTGTCAAAAGAGGGCATTTGTGTAGAAAAGGCAATGAGACAATCCGGCCAATGTTAGTCGAGAAAAACGTCCCGTTACAGCCGTGCAACACCTTCGGCATCGCCGCGCGCGCGCAAACCCTGGTGCGCGTGCGCTCGGTGGACGACCTGCGCGCCGTGCTGGCCGACCCCGCTCTGGCCCCCGCGCCCAAGTTCGTGCTCGGCGGTGGCAGCAACATCGTGCTGACCGGCGACGTGACCCGGCCCGTGGTGCTGAAGATGGAAATCAAGGGCCTGCGCCTGATGGATGCCACCGAGAAAGCCTGGGTCGTGGAAGCGGGCGCGGGCGAGGCGTGGCACGACTGCGTGGCTTGGACGTTGGACCAGGGCCTGCCCGGCCTGGAGAACATGGCCCTCATCCCCGGCACCGTGGGCGCCGCGCCCGTGCAGAACATCGGCGCCTATGGCGTGGAGCTGCAAGACCGCTTCCACTCCCTCGACGCCTTCGACCTGACGACGGGCGAGGTCTTCACCCTCGACGCCGCCCAGTGCGGCTTCGGCTACCGCGACTCGGTGTTCAAGCACGCCCCGGCCCAGCCCGGCGGCATGGGCCTGGGCGGGCGCGCCGTCATCCTGCGGGTGCGGCTGGCGCTGCCCAGGGACTGGAAGCCCGAGCTGGGCTACCTCGACCTGCGCCGCCGCGCCGAGCTGGGCGTGGCTGCACCCACGGCGCAACAAATCTTTGAATGGGTGTGCGACATCCGCCGCGCCAAGCTGCCCGACCCCGCCGTCATCGGCAACGCGGGCAGCTTCTTCAAGAACCCCACGGTCACGCCCGAACAGTGCCAGGACATCATCGCCCGCGAGCCGAAGATCGTGCATTACCCCATGCCCGACGGCAGCATCAAGCTGGCGGCGGGCTGGCTCATCGACGCCTGCGGCTGGAAGGGCAAGAGCGTGGGCAAGGCGGGCGTGTATGAAAAGCAGGCCCTGGTGCTCGTCAACCGCGGCACGCGCGAGGACAGCGTGACCGGCGGCGAGGTGATGACGCTGGCGCGCGCCATCCAGACCAGCGTGTATGAGCGCTTCGGCATCCGGCTGGAGCCGGAGCCGGTGGTCGTTTAAAGAATCACACCGAAGGTGATGCCGCTGTCCTTCAGATAGCGCCGGTAGGCGCTGGACATGCGGTCGGCGACCGTGGGCAGCTCGGCATTCGGCGTCAGCGGCAGGCGCTTGGGGCGCTGCGATTCGAGGATCGGCCGGTCCTGGCCGAAGATGGTGTCCTGGAAGTCGATCAGCCGCGCGTCGGGCGACTCGAAATCGGTCATCGCCATGCGCGTCCAGGCCACGCTGGTTTCCTCGGTCACGGGGCACACGAACATGGCGATGGCCTCGCGCATGCCGTCGATGGCGGTGGTGCCCGCCTCGGGCACCTTGGTCAGCACGGCCATGTAGGGCGCGGTGACTTCGTAGGTGTATTCGACCTGCGCGCCGCTCTCGGCGTGGATGGACGAGCGCGGCTGCCAGGCGAGGCAGCCGGTGGCGAGCACGCCGCGCTCCGTCCTGGTCACCTCGTAGGGCGGGATGGCCGTGTGGTCGCGGCTGCCCAGCCAGCCCTCGTGTACGTAGCCGAAGTGCGCCATGTCCAGGAAGTTCTCGATGATGCGCGGCGCGCTGGCCTGCACGAAGTAGGGGCCGCTGGTGGTCTTGCGCAGGCGCGGCTCGGCCTCGGCAGGGAACAGGGGCAGTTCGTGGATCGGCAGCGGGTCGCCCTCGGGCTCGTCGAGCCGCACCCAGACCATGCCGTACGCCTCTTGCGCCGCGAAGGTGCGGGCGCAGTGGCGCGGGCCGGGCTCGAAGTCGGGCACGGCAGGGACGTGCGTGCACTGGCCGCTGCCCTCGAAGCGCCAGCCGTGGTAGGCGCATTCGAGCTGCCCCTGCTGCACCCGGCCCAGCGACAGGCGCGCGCCGCGGTGCGGGCACTGGTCGTCCCAGGCGCGGGCGCGGCCTTCGCCGTCGCGCCACAGCACCAGTTCTTCGCCGAGCAGGGTGGCGGCCCGGGGCTGGCTGCCCACCACGTGGCTCAGGGCCACGGGGTGCCAGAGGGTTCGTTCGAGTTGCATCGTGGTTTTATGAGTCAAATTGGGCTCCAGCGCTTGATGGACAAGCGCTGGCAGCTATTTATTTCGTAGCGGGAATCTGCCCTTCGACGCCCTTGACGAAGAAGTCGATGGCGCCCATCCAGGCATCGTCCGCACGCGTGCCGGGGGCCAGGCGCTCCTTGCCCGTGGTATCGACCACGGGGCCGTTGAACACGTCAAAGCTGCCGTCCTTCATCTTGGCCTTCACCTCCTCGACCTTGGCGCGCACCTCGGGCGGGATCTTGTCGGAGAGCTTGATGAGATCGTTCTGCCCCTCGGGCACGCCCCAGCGCGTGACCTGGCCACCCTTCCAGGTGCCGTCCAGCGCGGCCTGCACGCTCTTCTTGTAGTAGTGGCTCCAGTCGGCGATGGCCGAGCCCAGGTGCGCGTTGCCGCCGAACTCGCTCATGTCCGAATCCCAGCCGAAGGCGAACTTGCCTGCCTTGTCGGCGGCCTGGATGACGGCGGGCGAATCGGTGTTCTGCAGCAGCACGTCGGCGCCGCCGTTGAGCAGCGAGGTGGCGGCCTCGGTCTCGCGCGGCGGGTCGTACCAGCTGTTGGTCCACACCACGCGGGTCTTGACCTTGGGGTTCACGCTCTGCGCGCCCAGCGTGAAGGCGTTGATGTTGCGCAGCACTTCAGGGATGGGCATCGAGCCCACGTAGCCCAGCGTGTTGGACTTGGTCATGTGGCCCGCGATGATGCCCGCGAGGTACGTGTCCTGGTAGAAGCGCGAGTCATAGACGTTCAGGTTGGGCGCCGTCTTGTAGCCCGTGGCGTGCTCGAACTTGACCTGCGGGAACTCGCCCGCCAGCTTCACCATGGCCTCCATGAAGCCGAAGCTGGTGCCGAAGATCAGCGTGTTGCCCTGGCTGATGAGGTCGCGCAGCACGCGCTCGGTGTCGGCGCCCTCGGGCACGCTCTCGATGAAGGTGGTCTTGATCTTGTCGCCGAACGCCGCCTCCACCGCCTTGCGGCCTTGGTCGTGCGCATAGCTCCAGCCCGCGCTGCCCACGGGGCCCACGTAGATCCACGCGGCCTTCAGCGGCTCGGCGGCGGCTGGCGCTGCGGCGGGGGCCGGTGCGGCAGCGGGTGCGGGTTCTTCCTTCTTGCCGCAGCCCGCGAGGGCGGCGGCGCCGAGCGCGGTGGCGGCAGCGGCAAGGCGGAGCAGGGTGCGTTTGCGTGGGTCGAGGGTCATGGTGGGGCTTTTCGGTAGGGATGGAGGGAGGAAGGGCGTCAAGCACTTAGTGTGCCAGTATGCTGCGAAGAAGGTTCAAAAACAATAGCTCCAGGCGCTTGCTGGACGCGCGCTGGAGGCCAATTTGATGCTGAAACCATGCATGCGCGGGCGCAATGCGCGTAGAATCCGCGCCTTACGTCAATCCATGGGTTCCCTCACCCCCATTCACCAAAAAGGACAGCCATGACGCCCGTTCAGGCGCCGCCCTCGCGCGTGCCGCTCTACCTCTCCCTCCTGGTGGCGTTCCACATCGCCATCGTCATTGCCAGCAACTACCTGGTGCAGTTGCCGATCACCCTGTTCGGCTTTCACAGCACCTGGGGCGCGTTCAGCTTCCCGTTCATCTTCCTGGCGACCGACCTCACCGTGCGGCTGATCGGCAAGCAGCCCGCGCGCCGCGTCATCACGCGCGCCATGCTGCCCGCGTTGGTGGCTTCTTACATCGTGGGCGTGCTGTTCCATGAAGGCCGCTTCAACGGCTGGGGCGCGTTGGGTGACTTCAACACCTTCGTATTTCGCATCGCCTTCGCCAGCTTTGCGGCCTACGTGCTGGGGCAGTTGCTCGACATCCAGGTGTTCGACCGCATCCGCCAGAAAAGCCATGCCTGGTGGCTCGCGCCCGCCGCCGCATCGGTGTTCGGGCAGGCGCTGGACACGGTCGCGTTCTTCTCCATCGCCTTCTGGCGCAGCACAGACCCGTTCATGGCCGCGCACTGGGGCGAGATTGCCTTGGTGGACTACGTCATCAAGCTGGCCGTGAGCCTGCTGCTCTTCGTGCCCGCCTACGGCGTGGCGCTGGCCGCCATCGTGCGTGCCATGCGCACGCCGACCACTGCGGCTGCGGCATGAGCCGGCGCGCTCTGGTGCTGTTCTCGGGCGGGCAGGATTCCGCCACCTGCCTGGCCTGGGCGCTGTCGCGCTACGCGCACGTGGAGACGCTGGGCTTTGACTACGGCCAGCGCCACCGCGTGGAGCTCGATTGCCGCGCGCGGCTGCGCGAAGGGCTGCTGCGCATGCAGTGGCCGGGCCAGTTGGGCGACGACCACCTGCTGACCGTGGACGTGCTCGGCCAGCTGGGCACCAGCGCCATGACCGACTACGTGGCCATCACCCTGCAGAGCGACGGCCTGCCCAACACCTTCGTGCCGGGGCGCAACCTGCTGTTCTTCACGCTGGCGGCGGGGCTGGCCTATCGGCGTGGGATCGACGTGCTGGTGGGCGGCATGTCGCAGACGGACTATTCCGGCTACCCCGACTGCCGCGACAACACCCTCAAGGCCCTGCAAGTGGCGTTGAGCCTGGGAATCGACCGGGCGCTGACGCTGGAGACGCCGCTGATGTGGCGCGACAAGGCCGCCACCTGGGCGCTGGCCGACGAACTGGGCGGCAGCGCATTGGTGGAACTGATCCGGCGCGACTCCCACACCTGCTACCTGGGCCAGCGCGACCGGCTGCACCCCTGGGGCCACGGCTGCGGCACCTGCCCGGCGTGCAAGCTGCGCGCCAAAGGCTGGGATGAATTCAACCGCCGCACGCCAGTCCTCCACCCGGCCGGAAGTTCTGCTGTCTGATATTTTGATAGCAGCCCGCGCTTGTCTGGCAAGCGCGGGAGGCCGATTTGGCTTGGATTATTTCTTGGCGCCGTCTTCCAGCTGCGCCAGCGCCGCATTGCCGCCCAGCGACAGCAGCCCGGCCTTGGAATACACGCCCAGCTTGCCGCGGGTGTCCACGATGTCGAGGTTGCGCATGGTCAGTTGCCCGATGCGGTCGAGCGGGCTGAACGGCGCGTCTTCCACCTTCTCCATCGACAGGCGCTCGGGCGCGTAGGTCAGGTTGGGGCTTTCGGTGTTCAGGATGCTGTAGTCGTTGCCCCGGCGCAGCTCCAGCGTCACGGTGCCGGTGATGGCGCGGGCCACCCAGCGCTGGGCGGTTTCGCGCAGCATGATGGCCTGGGGGTCGAACCAGCGGCCCTGGTAGAGCAGGCGGCCCAATTTGAGGCCGTTCATGCGGTACTGCTCGATGGTGTCCTCGTTGTGGATGCCGCTGACCAGGCGCTCGTAGGCGATGTGCAGCAGGGCCAGGCCGGGGGCCTCGTAGATGCCGCGGCTCTTGGCCTCGATGATGCGGTTCTCGATCTGGTCGCACATGCCCAGGCCGTGGCGGCCGCCGATGCGGTTGGCTTCGAGGAACAACTCCACCGGGTCACTGAACTCCACGCCGTTCAGGGCCACGGGCTGGCCTTCCTCGAAGCGCACGGAGACTTCCTCGGCCTTCACTGGCACGTCGTCCTTCCAGAAGGCGACGCCCATGATGGGGTTCACGATGCGGATGCCGCTGTTCAAAAACTCCAGGTCTTTCGCCTCGTGCGTGGCGCCCAGCATGTTGCTGTCGGTGCTGTACGCCTTCTCGGCGCTCATCTTGTAGCCGAAGCCTTCGCGGGTCATGAAGGCCGACATCTCGGCGCGACCGCCCAGCTCGTCAATGAAGAGCTGGTCCAGCCAGGGCTTGTAGATTTTCAGCGACGGGTTGGTCAGCAGGCCGTAGCGGTAGAAGCGCTCGATGTCGTTGCCCTTGAAGGTGGAGCCGTCGCCCCAGATGTGTACGTCGTCTTCCTTCATCGCGGCCACCAGCATGGTGCCGGTGACGGCGCGGCCCAGCGGCGTGGTGTTGAAGTAGGTGGCGCCTGCGGTGCGCACGTGGAAGGCGCCGGCCTGCAGCGCGGCGATGCCTTCGTGGGCAAGCTGCGCGCGGCAGTCGATCAGGCGGGCCTTTTCGGCGCCGTATTCCATCGCCTTGCGCGGGATGGCGTCGTAGTCGGGCTCGTCGGGCTGGCCCAGGTTGGCGGTATAGGCGTAGGGCAGGGCGCCCTTGTTCTTCATCCAGCGCAGCGCGGCGCTGGTGTCGAGGCCGCCCGAGAAGGCGATGCCGACTTTTTGCCCCTTGGGCAGGTTTTGCAGGATGGTGGCCATGGTGTGTGGGCGCTTTCGGTTCAGCCGAAGTGGCAGATGTAGTGGTAAGCCTCGGTCACGCGGATGTCGAAGCTGGAGTTGCCGGGTACGCTGAATTTCTCGCCAGCCGACGACTTCACCCACGCATCGCTGCCCGCCAGCTTGTATTCGCACGCGCCTGCGACGCATTCCATGATCTCGGGCGCGCCGGTGTTGAAGGTCAGCGTCGCGGGCAGCACCACGCCCACCGATTTTTTCGTGCCGTCGGCGAACGTGATGCCGTGGCTCACGCACTTGCCGTCGAAATAGACGTTGGCTTGGGTGGTGACGGACACGCCGTCGATTTTTTCGGTGGTCATGGAAAGATGCGCCGGGTTGGTTGAATGGAGGAAAACCCAGCATTTTAGAGCGCGCCAAAAACACAAAAGCCCCTTGCGGGGCTCTTGGGTGCTGGGGGGCTCAACGCCAGTAGGGGTCGCCGTGGCGGTGGTACGGGCGGCGGTCGTAGCCGTACTCGATCACCACCGCCGGCGCTGCGTAGGCGGGCGGCTGCTGGTACACCGGCTGCTGCGGGTAGGTGGAATAGGTGGACGTGACCACGCCCGGCTGGCTGTACACGCGCTCGCCCGCGTAGGGGTCGCTGGAATACGCTGGCTGCGCTGCAGGCTGCACGCTGACCGGGATCCAGCGGCCCGGATCGTTCTGCGTGCGGGTGGTGTACTGGCGGCCCGCGTATTCATAGACCACGTCGTAGCCCACGGTGCGGTTCTCGTAGTACGTCTCGGTGGTGCAGCGCTGCACGTTCTGGTACTGGGGCTGGCCGTTGCCCTCGATCTGGTTGCCGATCACCGCGCCGCCGATCACGCCGATGGCGGTGGCCGCCGCGCGACCGCTGCCCCTGCCGATGGCATTGCCCGCCGCGCCGCCTGCGATGGCGCCGAGCACGGCGCCCGCGCCGCTGTTGCGACTGCCGCTGTACACGGTTTCATTGCCGCAGACCTGCTGCGGAATGGCGACCTGCTGCACCACGGGCGTGGCCGACAGCACGCGGCCTTGCTCCTGGGCGCTGGCGGCAACGGCCACGGCGGCCAGGGCGGAGAAAGCGACGATCTTTTTCATGGTCATGGAGAAACTCCTTTCAAGGTCGGTACATAACGCACCAGACTGAAAAAAAGTTTAGGCCGTACACGTCAACCCCGGGCCTGGGCGGCGTAAACGACCGTAAAGATTTGTGCAGTTTTGCGCGCTATCTACACCACGCCTGCCACTGGTCGGGCACGAAGCCCACGGTGACCCGCGTGCCGCAGACCACCACCGGGCGCTTGATGACGCTGGGCTGCGCCTGCATCAGTGCGCGGGCGCTGGCGGCGTCCGTCACGGCGGCCTGCGTGGCGGGCTCGAGCCTGCGCCAGGTCGTGCCCTGGCGGTTGAGCAGCCTTTCCCAGCCCACGGCGTCCATCCAGCCGGGCAGCAGGCTGGCGGGTACGCCTTGTTTCTTGAAGTCGTGGAAGGTGTAGTCAACGCCGTGCTCCGCGAACCAGGCGCGGGACTTCTTGACCGTGTCGCAGTTGGGAATGCCGTAGAGGGTGATGGTGGGTGTGCTCATGGGCGACAATTCTGCCCCCATGCACCACGACCTTCCCCAGACCCTGGACGGCTGGCTTGCCCACTGCGAGCGGCTGCACCCCCAAAACATCGACATGGGCCTGGAGCGCGTGCGCGAGGTGGCGCGCCGCATGGGCCTGGCCTTCGACTGCCCAGTGATCACCGTGGCGGGCACCAACGGCAAGGGCTCCACCTGCGCCATGCTGGAGGCCGTGGCGCTGCAGGCGGGCTACCGCACGGGGGTGTACACGTCGCCGCACCTGGTGCGCTTCGAGGAGCGCTGCCGCATCCATGGCGACATCGTAAATGCTTCTGATTTGATAGCGCACTTCGCAGATGTGGAAAGCGCCAGGACGCAAAATGGCACTGAAGTTTCGCTGACCTATTTCGAGTTCACCACGCTTGCCATCCTGCGGCTGATGAGCCGTGCGCGGCTGGATGTGGCCATCCTCGAAGTGGGCCTGGGCGGGCGTCTGGACGCCACCAACGTCATCGACGCCGACTGCGCCGTCATCACCAGCATCGACATCGACCACACCGAATACCTGGGGCCGGACCGCGAAAGCATCGGCCGCGAGAAGGCGGGCATCATGCGCACGGGCCGTCCGGCGGTGGTGAGCGACCCCATGGCGCCGCAGAGCGTCGTGGACCATGCGCGGGAGGTCGGCGCCGACCTGTGGCGCTTCGGCACGGACTTCAACTTCTCGGGCGACAAGCAGCAGTGGAGCTGGGCCGGGCGGGGCCGCCGCTATGCGGGCCTGGCCTACCCGGCGCTGCGCGGGGCCAACCAGCTCATCAACGCCTCGGGCGTGCTGGCCGCGCTGGAGGCCCTGCGCGACCGCATCCCCGTCACGGCCCAGGCCGTGCGCAACGGCATGGCGATGGTGGAGCTGCCCGGGCGCTTCCAGATCGTGCCGGGCCAGCCCACGCTGGTGCTGGACGTGGCGCACAACCCGCATTCCGTGGCCGCGCTCACGGCCAACCTGGATGCGATGGGGTTCTTTCCGACCACGCACGCCGTCTTTGGCGCCATGGCCGACAAGGACCTGGCGCCCATGCTCGCCAAGGTGGGGCCGCTGGTGGACCGCTGGTATTTCACCAACCTGCCTACGCCGCGCGCCGAAACTGCTGCGGCCCTGCAGCAGAAATGGAACGCCCTGCAGATGGTGGCAGGCGGGCGGCGCGAGGTCGCCACGAGCCTGCACGCCGACCCTCTGGCGGCCCTGCAGGCCGCAGTCGATGCGGCGGACCCGGCTGATAGAATCGTCGTCTTTGGCTCGTTTTACACAGTGGGCGGCGTGCTGATCAACGGAACGCCGCGCCTGCACGCCAAGCACCTGGACCAATAGGGCCGCAGACATACGTTTTTTGGGCCTGCACGAGTCGTTACCCCATGGCATTTTTCAAGTTTCGGTGGCCCGGCCAGGGCGAACAGCCATCCCAGCAGGCCGAAAAGACGGCCCGGCGCCCGCGCAACGCTCCCCAGGCGGAAAGCATCGAGGTGATGCGCCGACGCGCCCGCCACCGGCTGATCGGCGCGGCGGTGCTGGTGCTGATCGGGGTGATCGGGTTCCCCATGCTGTTCGACACCCAGCCCCGCCCGATCCCGGTGGACATTCCCATTGAAATCCCGGACCGCAACAAGGTCGCCCCCCTGGTCACGCCAGCACCGGTAGAACAACCCGCAGCCGTCAGGGCGCCCGCAGCGCCCGCCGCCCCCGTGCGCAACAGCAACGCCGCCAGCAACGCCGCCAGCAATGGCCTCGCGGACGGCGAGGAGTTCGTGCCCTCCACCCGCCCGGCGGCGTCGCGGCCCGCCGCTGCGGCAGCGCCCAAGCCGGAGCCCAAGCCAGAGCCCAAACCCGCCCCGCAGCGCCCCGACGACGCCGTGCGAGCGCGCGCCCTGCTCGAAGGCCGCCCGTCGGAGCCTGCAGCCGCTGCCGCCGAGGAGCGTTTCATCGTCCAGGTCGGCGCGTTCGAGGATGCGGCCAAGGTCCGCGAAGTGCGCATGAAGGTGGAGCGCGCCGGGCTCAAGACCTACACCCAGGTGGCGGGCAAGCTCACCCGCGTGCGCGTGGGCCCGTTCAACAGCCGGGCCGAGGCGGACAAGGCGGCGGCGCGCATCAAGGCGCTGGACTTGTCGGCATCCGTGCTGACGCTCTGATCTTTGCAATGGCCGCCCTGGACTGGGTTTTCGTGGCGGTGCTGCTGGCGTCGATGCTCATCGGGGCCTGGCGCGGGCTGGTGTTCGAGGTGCTGTCCCTGCTGGGCTGGGTGGCGGCATTCTTTGCGGCGCAGTGGTTCGCCGAGGACGTGGCCGCGCGGCTGCCCATGGGCGAGTCCTCGGGCGCGCTGCGCTACGCGGCGGGGTTTGTGGTGGTGTTCGTGGCGGCGGTGTTCGCCTGCGGTTTTCTGAGCTGGCTGGCCAAGAAGCTGGTCGAAGCCATCGGCCTGCGCCCGGCGGACCGCGCGCTGGGCGCGGTGTTCGGCGTGCTGCGCGGGCTGGTGCTGCTGCTGGCGGTGGCCGTGGTGGCGGGGCTGACCCCGCTGCACGAGGCGCCCTGGTGGCAGGAGTCGCGCGGCGCCCCCGTGCTGGCGCAAGTGCTCAAGGGTTTGAAACCGGCCTTGCCGGAAGAATTTGGCAGGCATCTGCCTTCGTGATTGGAAAACGACTATGTGTGGAATCGTCGGCGTCGTCAGCACAGCGCCCGTCAACCAGTTGATCTATGACGCCCTGCTGCTGTTGCAGCACCGGGGCCAGGACGCGGCGGGCATCGTCACCCAGCAGGGGCGCAAGTTCTTCATGCACAAGGCCAAGGGCATGGTGCGCGACGTGTTCCGCACGCGCAACATGCGCGCGCTGCCGGGCACGGTGGGCCTGGGGCAGGCGCGCTACCCCACGGCGGGCAATGCGTCCAGCGAGGAAGAGGCCCAGCCCTTCTACGTGAACGCGCCGTTCGGCATCGTCATGGTCCACAACGGCAACCTGACCAACGCCAAGCAATTGCGCCGCGAACTGGCCGACACCGACCACCGCCACACCAACACCGAGAGCGATTCCGAGGTGCTGCTCAACGTGCTGGCGCACGAACTGGCGCGCGCCAGCAGCGGCGCGCCGCTCAAGTCCGAAGACGTGTTCGCCGCCGTGGGTGCCGTACACCGGCGCGTCAAGGGCTCGTATGCGGTGATCGCGCTCATCGCGGGCTATGGGCTGCTGGCCTTCCGCGACCCCTTCGGCATCCGCCCGATGTGCATGGGCCACGGCGCGGACGGCACCGTCATGCTCGCCAGCGAATCGGTGGCGCTCGAAGGCACGCTGCACAAGCTGGAGCGCGACGTGGCCCCTGGCGAGGCCGTGTTCATCCACACCGATGGCCGCATCGAAACCGCGCAGTGCGCCGAGCACCCGCGCCTGAACCCCTGCATCTTCGAGTTCGTCTATCTGGCGCGGCCCGACTCGGTGCTGGACGGCATCTCCGTCTATCAGGCCCGCCTGAACATGGGCGAAACACTCGCCAAGCGCGTGGTCTCCACCGTGCCGCCGAGCGAGATCGACGCCATCATCCCCATCCCCGAATCCAGCCGCCCCAGCGCCATGCAGCTTGCGCAGCTGCTGGGCATTCCGTACCGCGAGGGCTTCGTCAAGAACCGCTACGTAGGCCGTACCTTCATCATGCCGGGGCAGGGCGCGCGCAAGAAGTCCGTGCGCCAGAAGCTCAACGCCATCGGCAGCGAATTCAAGGGCCGCAACGTGCTGCTGGTGGACGACTCCATCGTGCGCGGCACCACGTCGAAAGAGATCGTGCAAATGGCCCGCGACGCGGGCGCGCGCAAGGTCTATCTGGCGTCCGCCGCGCCGCCGGTGCGCCACCCCAACGTCTATGGCATCGACATGCCCACGCGCGGCGAACTCGTCGCGCATGGCCGCACCGTGGAAGAAATCCGCCAGGCCATCGGCGCCGACGCGCTCATCTACCAGGACGTGGAGGCGATGAAGCAGGCCGTGGGCAAGATCAACCCGCGCATCGAAGGCTTCGAGGCGTCGTGCTTCGACGGCGTGTACATCACCGGCGACATCTCCGACGAGGAGGTCACCGCCCTCAACGAAGGCCGCAACCGTGGCGGCGAGGACGAGGCCGACGACACCTCGCGCCTGTCACTGCCGAACGCACAGCAAAATTAATGGCAAAAACAGGCTCCAGCGCTTATGCAGCAAGCGCAAGAAGCTATTGTTTTTGTAGTAAACGAACATGACGCAGAAAACCCGCACCCGCTTCGCCCCGTCTCCCACGGGCTTCATTCATCTGGGCAACATCCGCTCGGCGCTGTACCCCTGGGCCTTCGCCCGCGCCACGGGCGGCGACTTCATCCTGCGCATCGAGGACACCGACCTGGAGCGCTCCACCCAGGCCGCGGTCGATGTGATCATCGAAGGCATGGCCTGGCTGGGCCTGGATCATGACGAAGGCCCGTTCTACCAAATGCAGCGCATGGACCGCTACAAGGCCGTGCTGGCCGACCTGCAGGCCGCAGGCCACGTCTATCCCTGCTACATGAGCGTGGCCGAGCTCGACGCCCTCCGCGAAAAGCAAATGGCCGCCAAGGAAAAACCGCGCTACGACGGCACCTGGCGCCCCGAGCCCGGCAAGACCCTGCCGCGCGTGCCCGAAGGCGTGCAGCCCGTGCTGCGCTTCAAGAACCCGCAGAGCGGCGTGGTGGCCTGGGACGACAAGGTCAAGGGCCGCATCGAGATCAGCAACGACGAGCTGGATGATCTGGTGATTGCCCGCCCCGACGGCACGCCCACGTACAACTTCTGCGTGGTCGTGGACGATATCGACATGGCCATCACCCACGTGATCCGCGGCGACGACCACGTGAACAACACGCCGCGCCAGATCAACATCTTCCGCGCCCTGGGCAAGGAACCGCCGGTCTATGCCCACCTGCCCACCGTGCTCAACGAGCAGGGCGAGAAGATGAGCAAGCGCAACGGCGCCAAGCCCGTCACGCAATACCGCGACGAGGGCTACCTGCCCGACGCCATGGTCAACTACCTGGCCCGGCTGGGCTGGAGCCACGGCGACGACGAGATCTTCAGCCGCGCGCAGTTTTTGCAATGGTTCAACCTCGACCACCTGGGCAAGAGCGCCGCGCAGTTCGACGAGGCCAAGCTGCGCTGGGTGAACGCCCAGCATTTGAAGGCCACTGAAGACGCGCTGCTGGCCGACATGCTCAAGCCCTTCCTTGTGGATGTGGGCGCCGACGACCGCCTGTCGCGCATCTGCGGCCTGTTCAAGGACCGCTGCGACACCCTGGTCGATCTGGCGAACTGGGCGCGCCTGTTCTACGCCGACGCCATCGAGCGCAACGCCGACGACTACGCCAAGCACATCACCGAGGCCGCCGTCCCGGCGCTCGACGCCTTCGCCGCCGCCATGGAAGCGGTGGAGTGGAACAAGGATGCGATAGCGGCAGCCATCAAGGACGTGCTCAAGGCCCAGGGCCTCAAGATGCCGCAGCTCGCCATGCCTGTGCGTGTGCTGGTGCTGGGCACCGCGCACACGCCTTCGGTGGATGCTGTGCTCGAACTGGTGGGGCGTGAAAAAGTTGTAGCGCGTTTGCGAAAGCGCTGAAAACCGGTCTATAATCCAAGGCTCTGATAATGACAACAACGCCACCGTGTTGCTGTCATCGAGTGGGGGTATAGCTCAGCTGGGAGAGCGCTTGCATGGCATGCAAGAGGTCAGCGGTTCGATCCCGCTTACCTCCACCAGGATTGTCAGTTTTCTAGGTTTTGACCCTATCGTCTAGAGGCCTAGGACATCACCCTTTCACGGTGAGTACCGGGGTTCGAATCCCCGTAGGGTCGCCAAGTTTGCAGCACTTGGGCTCGCAAGAGCCACAAAAGCTGTCTGCCAGGAGTGGTAGTTCAGTTGGTTAGAATACCGGCCTGTCACGCCGGGGGTCGCGGGTTCGAGTCCCGTCCACTCCGCCAGAGACCCAAAAGGGCTGCATCGCAAGATGCAGCCCTTTTTGCTTTTGATGCCGTCCCATCATCACTTCGGCGCGAGGCGGATGGCGCCGTCCAGCCGGATCACCTCGCCGTTGAGCATGTCGTTCTCGAAGATGTGTCGCACCAGCTTGGCGTAGTCCTGCGGCGTGCCCAGGCGGCTGGGGAAGGGCACGCCCGCAGCCAGCGCGTCCTGCACTTCCTGGGGCATGCCGAACAGCATGGGCGTGCCGAAGATGCCGGGGGCGATGGTCATGTTGCGGATGCCGTTGCGTGCCAGGTCGCGGGCGATGGGCAATGTCATGCCGACCACGCCGCCCTTGGACGCGGAGTAGGCGGCCTGGCCGATCTGGCCGTCGTAGGCGGCCACGCTGGCGGTGCTGATGAGCACGCCGCGCTCGCCCGTGGGCTCTGGCTCGTTCCTGCTCATGGCCTCGGCGGCCAGGCGGATCATGTTGAAGCTGCCGATCAGGTTCACCGTGATGGTCTTGCTGAACACGGCCAGCGCATGGGCGCCGTTCTTGCCCACGGTCTTCTCGGCGGGGGCGATGCCCGCGCAGTTCACCAGGCCCATGAGCTTGCCCAGGGACACGGCCTTGGCGACGGCGGCCTGGCCGTCGGCCTCGCTGCTCACGTCGCACTTGACGAAGGTGCCGCCGATCTCCTTCGCCACGGCTACGCCCTTTTCTGCCTGCATGTCGGCGATGACGACCGTGCCGCCCTGCGCGGCCAGCATGCGCGCCGTGCCTTCGCCCAGGCCCGAAGCGCCGCCGGTCACGATGAATACCTTGCCCTTGATGTCCATGAATGTCTCCAGTGAGTGACGTTGACGTAAACGTCAATTATGCCTGGGCGGGACGAAAAAAAGCCCGGACCAGCCGGGCTTGCAAGGGGAGCGCAGGGCAGGGGGTTACTGGAAACCCGCGCGGTCCAGCATCTGCTGTACCTTGGTCATGTGGGCGCCCACGGCGCTGATCGGGATGGTCTCGCTCTTGAAGGGCGCACCGCCGGTCATGGCCTTGAGGGCAGGGTTGTCCAGCGTCACGCCCTTGGCGGCGGGCCATTCGTTGTTGCCGTTGGCGAAGTAGTTCTGCGCCTCGGGGCTGGCCAGGTATTCCAGAAACCTGATGGCGTTGGCGCGGTTCTTGGCATGGCGGGCGACGGCGCCCCCGGCGATGTTCATGTGGGTGCCCCAGGAGTTCTGGTTGGGGAACACCACGGCCACCTTGCTCACCACGGCCTGGTCCTCGGGCTTGCTGGAGCGCATCATGCGGGCCAGGTAGTAGCTGTTGCTCACGGCGATGTCGCACTCGCCGGACGCCACGGCCTTGATCTGGTCGGTGTCGCCGCCCTTGGGCGGGCGCGCCAGGTTGGCGACCATGCCCTTGAGCCAGGCTTCGGCCTTCTGCTCGCCCATGTGCTCGGTCACGGCGCCGAACAGGCTCAGGTTGTAGGGGTGCGAGCCGGAGCGGATGCACAGCTTGCCCTTGTTCTTGGGGGCGCCCAGTTCCTCGTAGGTATCGACATCTTCCTTCTGCACCCTGGCCTTGCTATAGACGATCACGCGCGCGCGGGTTGAAAGCCCGAACCAGGCGATGCCCCCGTCGGCGGCGGGCGCGCTGCGCAGGTTGGCCGGAATGGCGTCGTTGAGCACCTGGGACTTGATGGGCTGGAACAGCCCGTCCACTTCGCCTTTGTACAGCCGGGCGGCGTCCACCAGCAGGATCACGTCGGCGGGCGATGCCGTGCCCTCGGCCTTCAGGCGGGCCAGGATGCCCGCGTCGTCGGCATCCACGCGGTTGATGCGGATGCCGGTGGCCTTGGTGAAGCCGCTGTACAGCGCCTCGTCCGTGGCGTAGTGGCGGGCGGAGTAGAGGTTGACCACCTGGTCCTGGGCAGAAACGGTGCCCGCAGCGGCGGCCAGCGCGCAGGCGCCGAGCAGGGCTTTCACGGTCTTCGACATGGGATGTGCGTCTTTCAGGGTTGGAACCGCCCCATGATAGGCCCCAACGCGAATTGTTCTTAATAAGTGCCTGGACTTCGGCGGGGTATGGGAGGCGGCCATCGGGGCAAAAAAAAGCCCGGCAGAGCCGGGCTTTGAAGGGATCCTTGAAACGGGGGTTTCGAGAGGATCCAAGGAGACAACTGGGGCGCCACGGAACCAGCCGCAGCGCATGGGTTGGATTATCAGGGTATTCCCTTGCGGCGGCCTAGAGCTTTCACTCCAGACCGTTCGGTACGCGGCTCAGCGCTTGCGGGGGGCAGCCGTCTTGGCGGCGTTGGCGGCAGTGGTGGCCACGGCGTTGAAGTTGGCTTCGGCCATGTCGGATGCCTGCTTCACGGCCTTTTGCACGGACTCGAAGGCGTTGGTGGCGGCGGAGACGGCGCTCTTCATCACGGCCACGGCGGTTTCGGAACCGGCGGGGGCGTTCCTGGAGATGCTGTCCACCAGGCTGGTGAATGCCTTTTGCGAATCAGCAGTCTGGGCTTCGAAAGCCTTGGTGAACTCGGCGCCAGTGCCAGCGGCGATGTCGTACAGATGGCGGCTGTAGGCGGCGGTCTTTTCGGCCAGGGGCTGGAGCAGGCCCGCTTGCAGGGTCAGCAGCTCTTGCGCGTCCTTCACGCTCAGCACGGCCTGGGCGTGGCTGGCGGCTTCGTTCAGCGCGGCGCGCGATGCGGTCACGTTCAACTCGATCAGCTTTTCCACGCCTTCGAAAGCCTTGGTGGTCAGGCCAAACAGGGTTTCCAGGTTGGCTTTGTGCGAGGCCAGGATTTGTTCTGCGGTCAGCGTCATGTCATATCTCCTAAAAAATCGTGCCCCAAAACAGGGCGGGTGGTCATCGGATATCTGCGCTGGCTCTGACCCGGCGGGGCATGTTGCAGTGCAGCATAGGGCGAATTTTAGGCACTCGGCGCGTTATTGCAAGTGTTTTTTGCTGCACTGCAACAAATTAGGTGAGAACACCCAAACAGGCCGCCCGTCACCGCGGCGTCACGCCATGCCGGTAGCGCGGGGTGGCGCTGGCAGAATGCCCAGCCATGACCTCCACCGCATCCGCATCCGCATCTGCCCGCCCTGCGCCGCAGCCGCGCAGCGCCTACCGCGCCTTCCGCCCCATTACCACGCGCTGGGCCGACAACGACGTGTACGGCCACGTGAACAACGTCGTCTATTACAGCTGGTTCGACACGGCGGTGAACGCGCACCTGATCGAGCAGGGCGTGCTGGACATCCACGCGGGCCAGACCATCGGCCTCGTGATCGAGACCCAGTGCAACTACTTTGCCCCGCTGGCCTTCCCGCAGACGGTGGAGGCGGGCATCCGCGTGGCGCGCCTGGGCGGCTCCAGCGTGTACTACGAGGTGGGCCTGTTCGCGCAGGGCGAGCCGTTCACGGCGGCGGCGGGGCACTTCATCCACGTCTATGTGGACCGCGCCACGCGCCGCCCGGTGCCCGTGCCCGCGCCGCTGCGCGAGGTGCTGCAGGCGCTGCTGGTGCCATCAAATTGATAGCTGCTTGCGATTGACTGGCAAGCGCTGGAGGCCAATTTGGCCTGAATTCCCCGGCCCGGTGAAGGCGGAGGCGATGGCCTACACTCTGTGCCCATGATCATCACCAGCCTGCTCGACACCGACCTGTACAAGTTCACCATGATGCAGGTGGTGCTGCACCAGTTTCCGGGCGCGCAGGTCGAATACAAGTTCAGGTGCCGCAACCCCGGCGTACGCCTCGCTCCGTTCGCCGACGAAATCCGGGACGAAATCCGCGCGCTGTGCGGCCTGCAGTTCCAGGACTCCGAACTGGCCTACCTGCGCTCCATGCGCTTCATCAAGAGCGACTTCGTGGATTTTCTGGGGCTGTTCAGACTCAACGAGAAGTACATCACCGTCACGCCCCTGCACACCGGCGAGATCGACATCACCATCCGCGGGCCGTGGCTGCACACCATCCTGTTCGAGATTCCGGTGCTCGCCATCGTCAACGAGGTCTATTTCCGCAACACGCAGAAAGTGCCCGACTTCCCCGAGGGCCGCAGGCGCCTCGACGAGAAGATCGCCCAGTTGCAGGGCGAGGGCCTGTCCGACCTGAAAATCGCCGACTACGGCACGCGCCGCCGCTTCAGCCGCGCCTGGCACGAGGAAGTGCTGCGCGTGCTGGTGGCCCGCCTGGGCACGGGCGACCGCCGCCCCGGCGCGCCAGCGGGGCCGGGCCAGTTCGCGGGCACCAGCAACGTGCTGTACGCCATGAAGCTGGGTGTGACGCCGCTGGGCACCATGGCGCACGAATACCTGCAAGCCTGCCAGGCCCTGGGGCCGCGCCTGCGCGACAGCCAGGTGTACGGCTTCGAGATGTGGGCCAAGGAATACCGGGGCGACCTGGGGATTGCGCTGTCGGACGTGTACGGCATGAACGCCTTCCTGCGCGACTTCGACCTGTACTTCTGCAAGCTCTTCGACGGCGCGCGCCACGACAGCGGCGACCCCTTCGCCTGGGGCGAGCGCCTGCTGGAGCACTACCGCAAGAACCGCGTGGACCCGCTGACCAAGACGCTGATCTTCAGCGACGCGCTCACCGTGCCGCGCATCGTGGAACTGCACCGCCAGTTCCATGGCCGCTGCCAGCTCGCGTTCGGCATAGGCACCAACCTGACGAATGATCTGGGCAGCCCGCCCGCCCACGAGCCGCTGCAGATCGTCATCAAGATGACGCGCTGCAACGACCAGCCGGTGGCCAAGCTGTCGGACACCCCCGGCAAGGGCATGTGCGACGACGAAAAATACCTGGCCTATCTGCGCCAGGTGTTCGACGCGCCTGCGGCCTGACCGATTGGCGAAAGAGCGCCATGGCCGCCGACCTGGACGGAAGCCGCCTTTCTGTGCTGTGGGGCCTGCCTTTTGCGGGCACGCTGCTGTCCATCGCCCTGGTGCCGCTCGTGGCGCCCCGTTTCTGGCACCGCCACTACGGCAAGGTTGCCGCCGCCTGGGCGCTGGCCTTTCTGGTGCCGTGCGCCTTCGTCTTCGGGCCGCGCGCGGCGGGCGCCGGCCTGGTGCATGCGCTGGTGGCCGAGTACCTGCCGTTCGTGATCCTGCTCACCGCGCTGTTCACGGTGGCGGGCGGCATCCACATCCGGGGCAACCTGCACGGCAGCCCGGGGCTGAACACCGCCATGCTGGGCGTGGGCGCCGTGCTGGCGAGCTTCATGGGCACCACGGGCGCGTCCATGCTGCTCATCCGCCCGCTGATCCGCGCCAACGGCCACCGCAGGCACGTCGCGCACGTGGTGGTGTTCTTCATCTTCATCGTGGGCAACGCGGGCGGCGCGCTCACGCCGCTGGGCGACCCGCCGCTGTTTTTGGGCTTCTTGAAAGGCGTGGACTTTTTCTGGACGGTGCGCCACATCTTCGCGCAGACGCTGTTCCTGGTCGGCGCGCTGCTGGCGATCTTCTTCGCGCTGGATTCCTGGTATTGCCACCGCCGCGAAGCAGCCACCCGCCCCGACCCGGCGCCCGGCACCCGGCGCATCGGCTTCGACGGCAAGGTCAACGTCGCGCTGCTGGGTGTGGCCGTGGTGCTGGTGCTGGCGAGCGGCCTGTGGAAGTCGCCCGTGGCGTTCGACGTGGCGGGCACACCCGTCGGCCTGCCCGCCATCGTGCGCGACGCGGGGCTCGTGGGGGTGACGCTGCTGTCGTTGTGGCTCACGCCGCGCAAGGTTTACCAGGACAACCAGTTCGGCTGGGCGCCGATGCAAGAGGTCGCCAAGCTCTTTGCGGGCATCTTCCTGACCATCATCCCCGTCATCGCCATGCTGAAGGCGGGCGCACACGGGCCGTTCGGCCCCGTCGTCTCCGCCGTCACCCGCGCCGACGGCACGCCCGACCCGGCCATGTACTTCTGGGCCACGGGCGCGCTGTCGTCCTTTCTGGACAACGCGCCCACCTACCTCGTGTTCTTCAACACGGCGGGCGGCGACGCGGCCATGCTGATGACCACACTGGCCCCTACGCTGGCCGCCATCTCGGCGGGGGCCGTGTTCATGGGCGCCAACACCTACATCGGCAACGCACCCAACCTCATGGTCCGGGCCATCGCCGAAGACCGGGGCGTGAAGATGCCCAGCTTCTTCGGCTACATGCTGTGGTCGGGCGGCATCCTGGTGCCGCTTTTCGTCGTCATGACCTTCATCTGGTTCCGTTGATATGAGCAACAAACCCAAAATCCTCGTCGCCCGCGCCATCTTTGCGGAAACCGTCGATCGCCTGCGCCAGCACTTCGACGTGCAGGACAACCCCGGCGACGCCCTGTGGACGCCCGCCGAGCTGGCACAGCGCCTGGCCGACAAGGACGGCCTGCTTTCCACCGGCAGCCAGCGCATCGACGCCGCCTTGCTGGCGGCAGCGCCGCGCCTGAAGATCGTCGCCAACATGGCCGTGGGCTACAACAACTTCGACGTGCAGGCCATGACTGCCGCAGGCGTGCAGGGCACCAACACGCCCGACGTGCTGACCGAGACCACGGCCGACTTCGGCTTTGCGCTGCTGATGGCGACGGCGCGCCGCATGACCGAGTCCGAGCACTACCTGCGCGCCGGCAAGTGGACCCAGTGGCGCTACGACATGTTCGCGGGCAGCGACATCCACGGCAGCACATTGGGCATCATCGGCATGGGCCGCATAGGGCAGGGCATTGCCAAGCGCGGCGCGCACGGCTTTGGCATGAAGGTCATCTACCACAACCGCTCGCGCCTGGCCCCCGCGCTGGAGGCCGAGTGCAAGGCCACCTACGTCAGCAAGGACGAGCTGCTGCGCACCGCAGACCACGTGGTGCTGGTGCTGCCCTACACGCCCGAGGCGCACCACACCATAGGCAGCGCGGAGCTGGCGCTGATGAAGCCCACGGCCACGCTGGTCAACATCGCGCGCGGCGGCATCGTGGACGACGCGGCGCTGGCCCTGGCGTTGAAGGACCGGCGCATCGCGGCGGCGGGCCTGGACGTTTTCGAGGGCGAGCCCAACGTGTACCCCGACCTGCTGACCGTACCCAACGTGGTGCTCACGCCCCACATCGCCAGCGCCACCGTGCCCACGCGCCGCGCCATGGCCGACCTGGCGGCGGACAATCTCATCGCTTTCTTTGGCGGGCGCGGGCCGCTGACGCCAGTCAACAAAATCTAAGCCAAATTGGCCTCTATCGCTTATGCAGCAAGCACAGGCAGCTATACAAATCATAGTAAATACCTTGACGACCGACACCCTTATCCTGCTGGCCGCGCTGGCCCTGGTAGTGCTCTTGCTGGTACTGCTGCTGATACGCCGCCCGCGCGTGGAGCTGCCGCCCGAATGGCTGGAGCGCCTGTCCGCGCTGGAGCGCACCGCGCAGGCCACGCAACTGGCCGTGGCCCGCAACGACGGCGCCATGGACGCGCTGGCCCAGCAGATCAGCGGCTTCACGCAGTCCACGCAGCACGCGCTGGAATCGCTGCGCCAGGCCGTGGACGAGCGGCTGAACCAGGCCGTGGCCGAGTCGCGCCATGGCCGCGCCGAGCTGCTGGCCGCCTTCGGCCAGTTCGAGGCCAAGCTGTCCGACACGCTGGCGGGCCTGGTGCGCGGCAGCCAGCAGAGTGCCGAGCAGCTGCGCACGGCGCTCAATGAGCGCCTGGCCGCCATCCAGGCCGACAACGCCGCCAAGCTCGAAGAAATGCGCCGCACGGTGGACGAAAAGCTGCACGCCACGCTGGAGCAGCGCCTGGGCGAGTCCTTCAAGCTCGTCAGCGACCGGCTGGAGCAGGTCCACAAGGGCCTGGGCGAGATGCAGACCCTGGCGGGCAGCGTGGGCGACTTGAAGCGCGTGATGACCAACGTGAAGACGCGCGGCACCTGGGGCGAGATGCAGCTCGGCGCCATCATCGACAACGTGCTCACGCCCGAGCAGTTCGCCCGCAACGTCAAGACCGTGCCGGGCAGCGACGAGCTGGTGGAGTTCGCCATCCGCCTGCCGGGCAAGAGCGACGAGCACCCGGTGTGGCTGCCCATCGACTCCAAGTACCCGGTGGAGCAGTACCAGCGCCTGCTGGACGCGCAGGACGCGGCGGACAAGGGCGCCATCGCGGCGGCGGGCAATGCCTTCGAGGCGTCCATCAAGGCCGAGGCGAAGAAGATTTTCAGCAAATACGTCTCGCCGCCGCACACCACCGACTTCGCCGTGCTGTATTTGCCCACCGAGGGCCTGTTCGCCGAGGTCATCCGCCGCCCTGGCTTGGTCGAGGCCGTGCAGAACGGCTGCCGCGTGATGATCACCGGCCCGGCCAACCTGGCAGCCATGCTCTCCAGCCTGCAAATGGGCTTCAAGACCCTGGCGATCGAGAAGCGCTCGTCCGAGGTGTGGAGCCTGCTGGGCACGGTCAAGACCGAGTTCGCCAAGTTCGGCGACGTGGTGGAAGCCACCAAGAAATCCATCGACGCGGCGGCCCGCAAGTTCGACGAGGTGGGCGTGCGCACCCGCGCCATCCAGCGCAGGCTGCGCGACGTGCAGGAGCTGCCCGCGCCCGGCGCCGACGCCCCCGTCACGCAGACCTTGCCGGGGCTGGAGGACGATCTGCCGTGAACTGGGCGCTGGCCCGGCTGATCGCGGGGCAGATCTGCATCCACGCCAGCATGGCGGGCATGCGCATGGCCGCACCGCTGCTCGCGCTGCGCGAGGGCATGAGCGCGGCGGCGGTGGGCGTGCTGCTGGCGCTGTTCGCACTCACGCAGGTGTTCCTGGCGCTGCCCGCAGGCCGCTATGCCGACCGGCATGGCTTGAAGCGCCCCGTGGGCCTGGCCGTGGCCGTGGCCGCCACGGGGGCGGGGCTGGCGCTGGTGTTCCCCGTCTTCCCCGTGCTGTGCCTGGCCGCGCTGATGACGGGCGGGGCCTCCGGCGCGGCCGTCATCGCCCTGCAGCGCCACGTGGGGCGCGCGGCGCACGACGCCACGCAGCTCAAGCAGGTGTTCAGCTGGCTCGCCATCGGGCCTGCGGTGTCCAACTTCATTGGCCCGTTCTTCGCGGGGATCATGATCGACCACGCGGGCGCCATCTCGGGCGCCGGGGCGGGCAGCAACGAGGGCTACCGCGCCGCGTTCGCGCTGCTGGCCGTGCTGCCGCTGCTCACCTGGTTCTGGGTGCGCGGCACGGTGGAGCTGCCGCCCGTCATCGCCGCCGAAGGGGGGCCGCCGCAGCGCGCGTGGGACCTGCTGAACGAGCCGCCGTTTCGCCGCCTGATCATCGTCAACTGGCTGCTGTCGTCCTGCTGGGACGTACACACCTTCGTCGTGCCGCTGCTGGGGCACGAGCGGGGCCTGTCGGCCTCGGTCATCGGCTCCATCCTGGGCGCCTTTGCCGTGGCCGCCGCCGTGGTGCGGCTGCTGATGCCGCTGGTGGCCGAGCGACTGCGCGAGCGTGTGGTGGTGGCGGGCGCCATGGCGGCCACGGCCCTGCTGTTCGGCGTCTATCCGCTGCTGGGCAGCGCCCTGGCCATGGGCGCGTGCTCGGTGCTGCTGGGCTTTGCGCTGGGCTCGGTGCAGCCCATGGCGATGAGCCTGCTGCACCAGATCACGCCGCCCCACCGCCACGGCGAGGCCCTGGGGCTGCGGCTGATGTCGATCAACGCGTCCAGCGTGCTCATGCCCATGCTGTTCGGCTCCGCCGGGGCGGTGATCGGCGTGGGCGGGCTGTTCTGGGTGGTGGGCGCCATCGTCGGGGCAGGCGCGCGCATTGCCTGGCGGCTCCAGGCGGCCCCTGGACAGGACTGACCAGGGCGGCGTCGGCGCCCCGTTACAGCCCGTAGAACGACTTGATCAGCCCCCAGGCTTCGGCGGGGTCGTCCGTGTAGTGGAACAGGCCCAGGTCCTGCGCCGAGATCGTGCCTTCTTCCACCAGCAGCTCGAAGTTGATGAGCCGCTTCCAGTAGTCCGTGCCGAACAGCACGATGGGCACGGGCTTGGCCTTCTTGGTCTGCACCAGGGTGAGCACCTCGAACAGTTCGTCCAGCGTGCCGAAGCCGCCGGGGAAGGCCACCAGCGCCTTGGCGCGCATCATGAAGTGCATCTTGCGCAGCGCGAAGTAGTGGAACTTGAAGCACAGCGAGGGCGAGATGAAGCGGTTGCCGCTTTGCTCGTGGGGCAGGGCGATGTTCAGGCCCACGTTGAGCGCGCCCACGTCGTGCGCGCCCCGGTTGGCGGCCTCCATGATGCCCGGGCCGCCGCCGGTGCAGATGTAGATGCGGTCGGCCACGGGCTGGCGCTCGCTGTGCTCGGCCACCAGGCGGGCGAACTGGCGGGCCAGGTCGTAGTAGCGGGCGTTGCGCACGGCCAGGCGCGCGCGGGTCAGGCGCACTGCGTCGCCGCTGGCCTCGGCCTCGGCAAGCTGGGCCTGGGCCTCGTCGGGCGCCAGGAAGCGGGCGCTGCCATAGACGACGATGGTGCTCTCGATGCCTTGCTCCATCTGCCCCAGGTCGGGCTTGAGCATTTCGAGCTGGAAGCGGATGCCGCGCGTCTCGCGGCGGAACATGAATTCGGGGTCGGCAAAGGCCAGGCGGTAGGCGTCGGCATGCAGCGGATTGCCGCTGGCGGCGTGGCTTTGCAGTTCGGCCCAGGCGTCGGCCAGGCGGCGTTCGTTGAGTTGGGTGTTGGCGTCCATGAAATTTTTTTGAATGAAATTGGCCTCCAGCCCTTTGCCATCAGGCACGAGAAGCTATGAAAAATGTAGCAGTTTGCATGCCGACGATGGTCAGCGCGAGCGAGCCGATCAGGTGCAGGCCCGTGGTGCCCAGCGCCAGCAGGTAGCGCTGTTGCAGCAGCATGTTCACGACTTCGGCCGAGAAGCTGGAGAAGGTGGTGAGCGTGCCCAGGAAGCCCGTGACCAATGCCAGGCGCCACAGGGGATCGAGCTGCGGCAGCGCCTGGAAGACGGCCACGCAGACCCCCACGAGGTAGCCGCCGATGAGGTTGAC
Source organism: Acidovorax sp. (assembly GCF_047607405.1). Taxonomy (GTDB): domain Bacteria; phylum Pseudomonadota; class Gammaproteobacteria; order Burkholderiales; family Burkholderiaceae_C; genus Acidovorax. The sequence continues at coordinate 56,411 of NZ_JASGDA010000109.1, forward strand.
GGCCAGCGTGCCCCAGGGCAGCAGGGCGCCTGGGGCGTTGAGCCACAGGCCCATGCGCCAACGGGCCAGGGCCCCCACGCAGGCCCCGATGCATATGGTGACGACGGCGAGCATGTGCGTTCAGACCCCCGAAAAATATGGTTGCGGGCGCTATTGTGGCCCACGGAGGGGCTATTTCTCGGCGCCCATCACCAGGTCTGGCAGGAAGGTCACGATCTGCGGGAGGGCGGTGATGATGGCGATGCAGATCACCAGGCACAGAAAGAACGGGATGGCCGCGCGCGCGATGGTGTTGCTGTCCTTGCCCGTCATGTTCTGCAGCACGAACAGGTTGAAGCCCACGGGCGGCGTGACCTCGGCGATCTCCACCAGCAGGACGATGAAGATGCCGAACCAGACCAGGTCGAACCCGGCCTGCTGGATCATGGGCAGCACCACGGCGCTGGTCAGCACGATCATGCTGATGCCGTCCAGCGCCGTGCCCAGCACCAGGTACACCATCACCAGCACGCTGATGAGCGCGAAGGGCGACAGGTGCATGGCGTTCACCCATTCGGCCAGCTCGCGCGGTATGCCGGTGAAGGCCATGGTCTTGGTGAGGAAGGCCGCGCCCGCCAGGATGAACATGATCATGCAGCTGGTGCGCGTGGCACCCATCAGCCCGTCCTTGAAGTTCTGCCAGGTGAGCGATCGGCTCCACAGCGCCAGGCCCAGCGAGCCGAGCACGCCGTATGCCGCGCATTCGGTGGCCGTGGCGTAGCCGGTGACGAGCACGGCCACGATGAAGACGATGAGCGCGCCCACGGGGATCAGGTTGCCCGATGTGCGGATCTTCTCGCGCAGCGTGGAGGGCGGGTCGGCGGCGGGCACCTTGCCGGGGTTGCGCAGGCTCCACCAGCCGATGTAGCCAGAGAACAGCCCCATCAGCAGCAGCCCGGGCAGAAAGCCCGCCAGGAAGATGCGGATGATGGAGGCGTCCGCCGCCACGGCGTACACCACCATGGTGATGGAGGGCGGGATCAGGATGCCCAGCGTGCCCGCCGTGGCGAGCGAGCCCAGCGCCAGGCGCTCGTCGTAGCCGCGCTTCATCAGCTCGGGCAGGGCGACCTTGCTGATGGTGGCGCAGGTGGCGGCCGACGAGCCAGAGACCGAGCCGAAGATGCCACAGCCCAGGATGGTGGTGTGCATGAGCCGCCCTGGCACGCGGTTGAGCCAGGGGCGCAGGCCCTCGAACATCTCCTCGCTCAATTTGGTGCGAAACAGGATCTCGCCCATCCAGATGAACAGTGGCAGCGCCGCCAATTCCCAGCTTGCGTTGCTTTCCCAGAAGGCCGAGAACAGGTTCTTGGCCGGCTGCGTGGAGGTGAAAAACGCCTGGCCCACCCAGCCGCAGATCGCCAGCGTCATGGCGATCCAGACGCCGCCCGAGAGCAGCACCAGCATCAGCAGCAGCAGGATGCCGCCCACCGTCAGGATGTCCATGTCGTGCTCTCAGATGTCGGAGGAGAAGTCGCCCATGGCGTGGCGTTCCTGGACGGCGCGCACGAAGGTGGGCACGCCGCCGCGCAGCACGATGACGAGTTCGTCCACCACCGCCACCCACAGCAGCACCGAGCCGATGGCAAAGCTCAGTTGCGGAATCCACAGTGGCAGGGGCAGCAGCCCTTGCGCGATGTCGTTGAACTCCCAGCTTTCGTAGGTGTAGCTGCACGCGGCCCACGTGAGGTAGCCCACGGCCACGGCGCCGATGGCCAGCGCCACCGCCTCCAGTTGGCGGCAGCGGCGCGGGGGCAGCTTCTCCAGCAGCAGCGTCACGCGCACGAAGTCGCCGTGCTTGAAGGCGTGGGCCATGGCGAAGAACGCCGCCGCCGCACAGAACCAGGCCACAACGTCGTTGATGGCCCCGGTGCGCAGGCCCGCCTCGCGCATGATGCTTTGCGCCACCATCAGGATGCAGATCAGCGCGATGAACGCGGCGCCCAGGGCTCCGGCGGCCAGGTAGATGCGGTCAAGCCAGCGGCGCAGCATCGTGCCGTCTTCTCACTTCTTGGCGGTGGGGCTGCTCTTGCGGTAGCTGGCGACGATGGCCTCGCCCTCAGGCCCGGCTTTCTTGAGCCAGTCGGCCAGCATGATCTCGCCCACCTGGCGCATGTCGGACATGAGCTTGGCCGAGGGCGGCACGATCTTCATGCCCTTCTCGGCCAGCGCCTTCTTGTACCACTCGGCTTTTTCTTCGCTGACCTTCCAGCCGCGCGACTCGGCCTCGGCCGATGCCTTGAGCAGCGCGTCCTGCGTCGGCTTGTCCAGCGCGTCGAACGCCTTCCTGTTCACGATGACCGCGTTCTTGGGCAGCCAAGCCTGGGTGTCGTGGAAGTACTTGATGCTCTCGTAGATCTTGCTGTCATAGCCTGTCGAGCCAGAGGTCATGGTGGCCTCGACGACGCCGGTGGCCAGCGCCTGCGACAGTTCGGCCGCCTGGATGGTCACGGGCTGGGCGCCGATCAGCTCGGCGATCTTGGCCGTGGCGGGGCTGTAGGCGCGCCACTTGATGCCGCGCAGGTCCGCCACCGAGCCGAGCTCCTTCTTGGCGTAGATGCCCTGGGGCGGCCAGGCCACGGCGTACAGCAGCTTCATGCCCTGGGTGCCCAGCAGTTTGTCCAGCGAAGCCTTCTGCGCTTCGTACAGGCGCCGGGACTCCGCGTACGAGGCGGCCAGGAAGGGGATTCCATCGACGCCGTACAGCGGGTTCTCGTTTTCGAAGTTGCCCAGCAGCACCTCGCCGGCCGGTGCCTGCCCGCCCTGCACGGCGCGCTTGATCTCGTTGGCCTTGAACAGCGAGGCGTTGGCATGCACGGTGATCTTGAGCTTGCCGCCGGTGGCGGCGTCCACGTCCTTGGCGAACTGCGCGAGGTTTTCCGTGTGGAAGTTGCCCGCCGGGTAGGCCGTCGCCAGGTCCCACCTGGCCTGGGCCAGGGATGACGTGGCGCTGAAGCCGCAGACCAGCGCCAGGGCCAGCGCAGTGACGGGAAAGATTCGACGCTTCATGGAATGCTCCGCAAATAGGTGGCGTGGGTGGATGGGGCTGGCGGCGACTGTATAGAAAACGACCCGTGGCGCCCTAGGTGTTTTGCCTGAATGCTGACAAATTGCCAACAAATCATCGCCGACTTGCCTACAATCGCACATGCATATTCCGTGCCAGATTCGACTGTTGCAAAGGTGGTGTTCATGACGAAACCTCGGGCCAAGGCCGTGGCCAAGGGCGACTCCGGCCCCATCGTGTCGTCTGCGCACCTGGTGTCGGCGCAGAGTGCGGAGATGAGCGAGTTCGAGTTCGGGCTGATCGTGGCGGGCAATGCCTTTCACCGCTGGGTGGTGCATTGCATGGCTGCGGCGGGGCTCAAGGACCTCACGCCGCTCGACGTGCTGGTACTGCACCACGTCACGCACCGCGCGCGTGACAAGCGGCTGGCCGACATCTGCTTCATCATGAACGTGGAGGACACCCATCTGGTGAACTACGCGCTCAAGAAACTGCTGAACCTGGGCGTGGTGGCGTCGCAGAAGAACGGCAAGGAGGTGACCTATGCCGCCACCGAGGCTGGCCGTGCCCATGTGCAGCGCTACCGCGAGATCCGCGAAAGCTGCCTCATCGACGCGCTGCACGCCGACGACGCCCTCAACCGCGACATTGGCGAGCTGGCCCGTTTGCTGCGTGTGCTCTCGGGCATGTACGACCAGGCGGCGCGCTCGGCGGCTTCGCTTTGAAAATTCAATCAAATCGGCCTCCAGCGCTTATCTGATAAGCACCATTAGCTATTTAAATGATAGTAAACGAGACCCAGGCCATGGCCCCCACATCCACTCCCCGCTGGCAGTTCTGGATCGACCGCGGCGGCACTTTCACCGACGTGGTCGGCAGGCGGCCCGACGGCAGCCTGGTCACGCACAAGCTATTGAGCGAGAACCCCGGGCAGTACAAGGACGCCGCCGTGGCGGGCATCCGCCACCTGCTGGGCCTGGCGCCCGGCCAGCCGGTGACGCCCGAGCTGGTGGAGTGCGTGAAGATGGGCACCACGGTGGCCACCAACGCGCTGCTGGAGCGCAAGGGCGAGCCGACCTTGCTCGTCACCACACGCGGGTTCCGCGACGCGCTGCGCATTGCCTACCAGAACCGCCCGCGCCTGTTCGACCGCCACATCGTGCTGCCCGAGCTGCTGTACAGCCGCGTGATCGAGGCGCAGGAGCGCATGGGCGCGCAGGGCGAGGTGATCGAACCGCTGGACGAGGCGCATCTCAAGGAACGCCTGTGGGCCGCCCATGATGCGGGCTTGCGCAGCGTCGCCATCGTCTTCATGCACGGCTACCGCTACACGGCGCACGAGGAGGCCGCCGCGCGCATCGCCCGCGATGTGGGCTTCACCCAGGTCAGCGCCTCGCACGCCGTCAGCCCCATGATGAAGTTCGTCAGCCGGGGCGACACCACCGTGGTGGACGCCTACCTGTCGCCCATCCTGCGCCGCTACGTGGACCAGGTGGCGGGCGAGATGCCGGGCGTGCCCTTGTTCTTCATGCAGTCCTCGGGCGGGTTGGCGCACGCCGGTGCCTTCCAGGGCAAGGACGCGATCCTGAGCGGCCCGGCGGGCGGCATCGTGGGCATGGCGCGAACGGTGCAGCTTGCGGGGCACGGAAAGGTCATCGGCTTCGACATGGGCGGCACGAGCACCGACGTGAGCCACTACGCGGGCGAGTTTGAGCGCGAGTTCGAGACCCAGGTCGCGGGCGTGCGCATGCGCGCGCCCATGATGAGCATCCACACCGTGGCGGCGGGGGGCGGCTCCATCCTGGGCTTCGACGGCGCGCGCTTTCGCGTCGGCCCCGAGAGCGCGGGCGCCAACCCCGGCCCCGCCAGCTACCGGCGCGGCGGCCCGTTGGCCGTGACGGACGCGAACGTGATGGTGGGCAAGATCCAGCCCGCGCACTTCCCCCAGGTGTTCGGCCACGCCGCCAACGAGGCGCTGGACCACGCCGTGGTGGCGGCCAGGTTTGGCGAGATGGCCGCGCAGACGGGCCGCAGTGCCGAGGACGTGGCCCACGGCTTCATCCAGATCGCCGTGCAGCAGATGGCCAACGCCATCAAGAAGATCAGCGTGGCGCGGGGCTATGACGTGACGCGCTACACGCTGCAATGCTTTGGCGGCGCGGGCGGGCAGCACGCCTGCCTGGTGGCGGATGCGCTGGGCATGACGCGGGTCTTCGTCCACCCGCTGGCGGGCGTGTTGAGCGCCTACGGCATGGGCCTGGCCGACCAGAGCGTGATCCGCGAGCAGGCCGTGGAAGCCGCGCTGACGCCCGATGCGCTGCCCGGTATCGAGTCCACGCTGAACGCGCTGGCCGCCACGGCGCGCACCGACCTGGAGCGCCAGCACGCGGGCAGCGCCGCCTGGGTGCATCGCCGCATCCACGTGCGCTACGCGGGCAGCGACTCGGCCCTGATCGTCCCCTTTGGCACGCTGGCCGAGATCACCGCCAGCTTCGAGGCCGCCTACCGCCAGCGCTTCGCCTTTCTGATGCAAGGCAAGGGCCTGGTGGTGGAGGCCGTCTCGGTCGAGGCCGTGCTGCCCGGCGACGCCCCCAAGGAGCCGCGCCACGCGCTGCACCCCGCGCGGGACGTGCCGCGCCGTGGCACCGTGCGCATGTACACCGGCGGCGTGGACGGCATGCCCGCCTGGCACGGCGCCGCGCTGGTGGTGCGCGAAGACCTGCGCCCCGGCGACGTGGTCCCCGGCCCGGCCATCATTGCCGAGAAGAATGCCACCACCGTCGTCGAGCCCGGCTGGGATGCGCAGCTGACGGAGCTGGATCACCTGTTCCTGAACCGCCGCGTTGCCCGCGCCGTGCAGCACGCCGTGGGCACCACCGTCGATCCCGTGCTGCTCGAAGTGTTCAACAACCTGTTCATGAACATCGCCGAGCAGATGGGGCTGCAACTGCAGAACACGGCGCATTCGGTGAACATCAAGGAGCGGCTGGATTTCAGTTGCGCGCTGTTCGACGCCGAGGGCAACCTCATCGCCAACGCGCCGCACATGCCCGTGCATTTGGGCAGCATGGGCGAGAGCATCAAGACCGTCATCCAGCGCAACGCGGGCAGCATGCAGCCCGGCGACGTGTACGTGCTCAACGACCCTTACCACGGCGGCACACACCTGCCGGACATCACCGTCATCACGCCCGTCTATCTGGCCGATGAAGCCGCGCCCACGTTCTACGTAGGCAGCCGGGGCCACCACGCGGACGTGGGCGGCACCACGCCCGGCTCCATGCCGCCGTTCTCCACGCGCATCGAGCAAGAGGGCGTGCAGATCGACAACGTGAAGCTGGTGGAGCGCGGTGTGCTGCGCGAGGCCGAGATGATCGCCCTGCTGCAAAGCGGCGAATACCCCAGCCGCAACCCGCAGCAGAACCTGGCGGACCTGAAGGCGCAGATAGCGGCCAACGAAAAAGGCCAGCAGGAGCTGCGCCGCATGGCCGCCGAGTTCGGCCTGGACGTGGTGCAGGCGTACATGCGCCACGTGCAGGACAACGCCGAAGAATCCGTGCGCCGCGTCATCACGCGCCTGAAGGACGGCCGCTTTACCCTGCCGCTGGACAACGGCGCGCAGATCAGCGTGGCCGTGCGGGTGGATGCGCAAAGCCGCAGCGCCACCATCGACTTCACCGGCACCAGCGCGCAGCAGACCAACAACTTCAACGCGCCCACGGCCGTGTGCATGGCGGCGGTGCTGTACGTGTTCCGCACGCTGGTGGATGACGACATTCCACTGAACGCCGGGTGCCTGAAGCCGCTCAAGGTCATCATCCCGCCCGGCAGCATGCTCAACCCCCACCCGCCCGCGTCGGTGGTGGCGGGCAACGTGGAGACTTCCACCTGCATCACCAATGCGCTGTACGGCGCGCTGGGCCTCATGGGCGCGGGCCAGTGCACCATGAACAACTTCACCTTCGGCAACGCGCGCCACCAGTACTACGAAACCATCTCCGGCGGCAGCGGCGCAGGGGTGTTGACGGACGACGCGGGCCGCGTCGTCGGGGGCTTCGACGGAACCAGCGTGGTGCAGTGCCACATGACCAACTCGCGCCTGACCGACCCCGAGGTGCTGGAGTTCCGCTTCCCCGTGCGGCTGGACGGCTACGAAATCCGCAAGGGCTCGGGCGGCGCTGGGCGGTGGAAGGGGGGCGACGGCGGCATCCGCCGCGTGCGCTTCCTGGAGCCGATGACGGCCAGCATCCTCTCGAACGGGCGCATCCACGGCACCTTCGGCATGGCAGGCGGTCAGCCGGGGGCCGTGGGCATCAACCGCGTGGTGCGGGCCGATGGACGAACCGAGCTGCTGGAACACATCGGCCAGGCCGAGATGCAGCCGGGCGACGTGTTCGAGATTCACACACCCGGGGGCGGCGGGTTTGGCCAACCGGAATAATGGTCAAAATGGCCGCTAGCGCTTGTCCATCAAGCGCTGGCAGCTATTCTTTTGAGAGTTTCTTCCCACGGTCGGGTGCGTCGTCTTTCTTGTCCTCGGGCGTGACAAACCCAATGGGTCGCCTGGGTGGCACGGGCGGAGTCATGAGTTCGCGCAGGGCATCGAATACTTGCTTGAGCTGGGCGCGGGTATTGCGGCTGAACTGCTCGTGGCCGATGGACAGGCGTTCGGTCTTGTCTTCCAGGGCATCAAGCCGTTGGGCCAAATCCTCATGCTGCAAAGCTGCCTCGCGCAGCCGCACGAAGGCGCGCACTACATACACCGACACTTGTACCGCGCGCGGGCTGTTCAGGATCATCGCTGCCATCAGCGCTCCATGCTCGGTAAATACACGGGGCGAATAGCGTCTGCCGCCATGCTGAGGAGTCGCCAGACTTGAGGTCGCAATTTGCGACCTCAAGATGACCCATTCCTCGGGGGAGAGTTGGAACATGAAGTCCTCTGGAAACTTCGCGGAATTGCGTTTGACGGCTTCATTGAAGCGCTTGGTCGGTATGCCATAGAGCGCTGCCAGGTCGCTGTCCATGATCACCCGCTGCCCGCGCAGCGTGACGATCGCCAGTCCGATGCTTTGCACAGCGGATGCGGCCAGATCGTCGGTACCGATGGTATTTGTCATCATGGATTAATAGTGAAATATGGCTACAGCGCCCGTCCATCAAGCACAGATAGCTATTAATTCAGGAGTCCTTGCCCGGCGCGGTGATGTTGTTGCTCAGGCTTCCCGGCACGTCGCGCGCCGCGCGGCGGGCGCGGAACAGGGCGGCGCGCATCAGGAAGATATTGGTCACCGGCACGGCGATGGCGATGAACAGCGCGATCAGCAGCACATGCACCGCCAGCCCGTGCCCCTGCACCGAGAAATAGACCCAGGTGGCGTGCATGATGCTCCAGCAGCCCATGGTGGCGATGATGGAGGGGGCGTGTACGCGCTCGAAGTAGCTCTGGAGGCGCAGCAGCCCCAGCGAGCCCAGCAGCGCAATGCCCGCGCCCAGCAGCACCAGGGCGGCGACGATGATCTCGATCCACAAAGCCATGGGCTGGCCGCTCATTCGATCACCTCGCCGCGCAGCAAAAACTTGGCCATGGCCGTCGATCCGACGAAGCTGAACAGCGCGATCAGCAGCGCGGCCTCGAAGTAGTTGCTGCTGCCATAGACGATGCCCAGCACCAGCATCAGCAGCATGCCGTTCAAGTACATGCAGTCCAGCGCCAGCACGCGGTCTTGCGCCGAGGGGCCTTTGAGCAGGCGCACCAGGCAGCAGGCCATGGCCAGCGCCAGCAGGCACAGGGCGATGGGCAGCGCCCAGGAGAGGATGGGGTGGTTCACGGCTCGAAGATCTCCATCAGGGGGCGCTCGTAGCGCTGCTTGACGTGGTCGATGAGGGCCTGGCGGTCGTCCACTTCCAGCACGTGCAGCATCAGCATGGAGCGGTCCAGCGACAGTTCGGCCCAGGCCGTGCCGGGGGTGATGCAGACGATGACGGCCAGCGCAGCCAGCGCGTTGGGGTCGCGCAACTCCAGCGGGATGGTGACGAAGTCCGCCGCGTGCCTGCGCTGAGACGGCAGCAGCAGAAAGCGCGCCACCTGCAGGTTCGACCGGGTGGCGTCGGCCGCCACCGTCAGCGCCAGGCGCAGCACGGTGAGCGGGTGGCGCACGCGCACCCGGCGCGGGCGCAGCCCGGCGGTGAGTGCGGGCACCACCAGCGCCACCAGCACGCCCATGACGATCTGGCCCGCGCTGACGGATTGGTTCAGCAGCAGCCACACCGCGAACAGCCCGGCGGACAGTAGGGGGGCGGGGAACAGGCGCTTGAGGATCATTGCGCGTCCTCCGGCGCGGGTGTCACGGGGCCGGGCTTGGGCGCGGCGGACATCACCGCGTCGATGTAGGTGGCGGGCGCGTGCAGCGCGTTGGCCGTGGCCTGGGTGTAGCGGATCACAGGGTCGGCCTGGGCCGCCAGCACGGCGCAGGCACACAGCAGCACGGCAATGGGCAGGCCCTCGGCCACGCGCAGCTGGGGTGTGCCCCGGCCGGATTCGGCCCAGAAGGTGCGTATGCCCGCGCGGGTGAGGGCGATCAGCGCCAGCAGGCCGGTGGCGATGAGCAGGCCGAACAGCATCCAGCCCTGCGCCCCGGGCTGGTGGCCTGCCGACGAGCCCAGGCCCAGCGGGTTGAGCAGGGCCGTGAGCATGGCCAGCTTGCCCACGAAGCCCGACAGCGGCGGCAGCCCGGCGATGACCAGCGTACACACCATGAAGCCCAGGCCCAGCAGCGCGGCGGCGGCGGGGATGGCGCGGCCGATCAGCACCTCGTCGCTCACGTCCAGCCGCAGGCCCACGTAGGTCTTCAGGTCGGGGGCGAGGAAGGGGGCGTCGTCGTCGTCATCGTCCGGCGCGGCGTGGCGGGCGTCCTCGCTGCGCCAGCGCTCCACCAGGTCGGCCACCAGAAAGAGCGCGGCCACGGCCAGCGTGGAGCTGGGCAGGTAGTACAGCAGGCTGGCTGTCAGCAGGTTCTGGCCGAAGCCCGTGGCCGCCAGCAGCGTGCCCGACGACAGAATGGCCGCGAAGCCCGCCATGTGCGTGAGGCGCGACGATCCCAGCATGCCGATGGCGCCGAACGCCATCGTCACCATGCCCCCGCCGATGAGCCACGCACTGCCGAACAGCGCCGACGCCCCGGCCTCGCTGCCGAACAGCAGCGTCCACAGCCGCAGGATGGTGTAGATGCCCACCTTGGTCATGAGCGCGAACAGCGCGCCCACGGGCGCGGTGGCCGCGCCGTAGGCGGGCACCAGCCAGAAGTTGAGCGGCCACACCGCCGCCTTGATGAGAAAGGCCGTCGCCAGGATGGCCGCCGCCGCGTGCAGCAGGCCCCGGTCGGCGTCGGCCACCAGCGCGATGCTGCGCGCCAGGTCGGCCATGTTCAGCGTACCCGTGATGCCGTAGAGCATGGACACGCCGATCAGGAACAGCGACGAGGCCGCGAGATTGATGGCTATGTAGTGCAGGCCCGACTGCACGCGCTGCCGCCCCGAGCCGTGCAGCAGCAGCCCGTAGGACGCGGCGAGCATGATCTCGAAGAACACGAACAGGTTGAACAGATCGGCGGTCAGGAACGCGCCCGACAGGCCCATCAACTGGAACTGGAACAGCGGGTGGTAATGCACCCCCGCCCGGTGCCAGCGCGCCGCCGCGAACACGATGGACGCCAGGGCCACGGTGCTGCTCAGCACCAGCATCATGGCCGAGAGCCGGTCGAGCGCCAGCACGATGCCGAACGGCGCCTGCCAGTTGGACGCGAGGTACACGCCCATGGCGCTGGCCGTGCCCGGCTGGTGGGCCCACAGCAGCAGGGCAATGGCGACGACCAGCCCCAGCAGCGTGGACAGCATGTTGAGCGTGAGCTTCAGGCGCTGGCGCTCCTCGCGCAGCAGCAGCATCAGCGCGGCGGTGAGCATGGGCAGGGCGATGGGCGCCAGCATCAGGTGCGGCATCCAGGGCGAGACGATGTCCAGCACCAGGTTCATGGCATCTCCTGGGCGTCGTTGGAATGCGATCCGTCCACGTGGTCGGTGCCCGAGATGCCGCGCGACGCGAGCAGCACCACCAGGAACAGCGCCGTCATGGCAAAGCCGATGACGATGGCTGTCAGCACCAGCGCCTGGGGCATGGGGTCGGCATAGTGCAGCAGATCTTGCGGGCGGTTGGGGCGCAGCACGGGCTCCTTGTCGATGGCCAGGCCCAGCCGCCCCATGCTGAAGATGAACAGGTTGACGGCGTAGGACAGCAGCGACAGCCCCATGATGACCTGGAAGGTGCGGGGCCGCAGCAGCAGCCACACGCCCGCGCCGGTCAGCACGCCGATGGCGATGGCGAGGACGATTTCCATCAGGCGGCGCCTCCTTCGGCTCGGGCGGCGCGTTCGGCGGTCTCCTCGGCCAGCCGCGCGTGGTAACGGTGCCCGCGCACCGACTGGTGGGCAATGGCGGTGAGGATGAGCAGGGTCGAGCCGACCACGAGCGCGAACACGCCGATGTCGAAGAACATGGCGCTGGCGACGTGGACCTCGCCCACCAAGGGCAGCCTGAAGTGGAAGGTGTGGCTCGTCAGGAAGGGGTAGCCCACGGCGATGGCGGCCAGGCCCGTACCCAGCGCGAACAGCAGGCCGGCGGCGATCCAGCGGCGCGGGTACAGCGGCAGGTGCGCCTCGACCCATTCCGTGCCCGAGATGATGTACTGCAGCAGCAGCCCCACCGCGAACACCAGCCCCGCGACGAAGCCGCCGCCCGGCTCGTTGTGGCCGCGCATGAACAGGTAGAACGCCACCAGCACGGCAAAGGGCAGCAGCAGGCGCACCAGCACGGCGGGCACCATCAGGTAGCCCACGGCGGTGTCGGCGGCGTGGCGCGGGTTGAGCAGGTCGGTCGCCAGGTCGGCGGGCAGGTTGCGCTGCTGCTCGGGCAGGTCCATGCTCTCGCGCGCGGGGCGAAAGCGCCGCAGCAGCGCATACACGGTGAGGGCCACGATGCCCAGCACCACGATCTCGCCGAAGGTGTCGAAGCCGCGGAAGTCCACCAGCATCACGTTGACCACGTTGGTGCCGCCGCCTTCGGTCAGCGCGCGCTCCAGGAAGAAGGTGGATGTGCTCTCGGGGAAGGGGCGGCTCATCATGGTGAAGGCCAGCCACGCCATGCTGGCGCCCGCCGTCAGGGCCAGCGCCATGTCGCGGGTGCGGCGCAGTTGCGTGGTGCGCCGCTCGGCCAGCGTGGGCAGGCGCAGGCTTTCGTCGCGCTTTGGCAGCCAGCGCAGGCCCAGCAGAATCAGCACCGTGGTGACGATCTCCACCACGATCTGCGTCAGCGCCAGGTCGGGCGCCGAGAACCACAGGAAGGTGATGCAGGTACACAGCCCCGCGCCGCCCAGCAGCGTGAGCGCAGCCAACCGGTGGTACTTGGCCTGCCAGGCGGCTGCCACGGCGCAGACGATGCCCAGGCCCCACAGCAGCACGAAGGCGGGCGACAGCGGCAGCGTGCCCCGGTCGCCCAGCGTCAGGCCCTGCTTGTACAGCGGCAGCACGCCCGCGACCAGGGCGGCGCACACCAGCCACAGCATCTGCCATTGCAGGCGCTGCGTGGACAGCAGGCGGCGGCCCGCGCGCCCGGTGCGCGTGACCACGGCCAGCGTGGCCTGGAAGGCGCGCAGGCCGCTGATGCGGTGCATGACGGGCGGCGCGTCCACCTTGCCCGCGCTGCGCAGCGAGCGCAGCAGCAGGTACAGCGCAACCCCGCCGCCCAGCGCGACGAGGCTCATCACGAACGGGGTGTTGAAGCCGTGCCATACGGCCAGGCTGAACACGGGCAGCTCGCCGCCCACCACGGGCAGCGCGGCGGCGTTGAGGTACTTGCCCACCGCCCACGCGGGCAGGGTGCCCACCACCAGGCAGGCCAGCACCAGCAATTCGACCGGCACGCGCATCCAGTGCGGCGGCTCGTGCGGCGTGTGGGGCAGGTCGGTGGCCGGGGGGCCGAAGAACACGTCCACCGCGAAGCGCAGCGAATACGCCACGCTGAACATGCCCGCCACCGTGGCGGCAATCGGCAGCACCGTGCCGACGAGCGGCGTGGTGTGCAGGAACACCGTCTCGGCAAAGAACATTTCTTTGGACAAGAAACCGTTGAGCAGCGGCACGCCCGCCATGGCGGCGCTGGCCACCATGGCCAGCGTGGCGGTGATGGGCATCATGGTGCGCAGGCCCGACAGGCGGCGGATGTCGCGCGTGCCGCTTTCGTGATCGACAATGCCCGCCGCCATGAACAGCGAGGCTTTGAACGTGGCGTGGTTCATGATGTGGAACACGGCGGCCACGGCGGCCAGCGGGCTGTTGAGCCCCAGCAGCAGGGTGATGAGGCCCAGGTGCGAGATGGTGGAGTACGCCAGCAGCCCCTTCAGGTCGTGCTGGAACATGGCCGCGTAGCCGCCCACCAGCAGCGTCGCCAGCCCCGCGCCGCCCACCAGCCAGAACCACGGCTCGGTGCCGCCCATCACCGGCCACATGCGCGCCAGCAAGAAGACGCCCGCCTTCACCATGGTGGCCGAGTGCAGGTAGGCCGACACCGGCGTGGGCGCGGCCATGGCCTGCGGCAGCCAGAACTGGAAGGGGAACTGCGCGCTCTTGGTGAACGCGCCCAGCAGCACCAGCACCAGGGCCGTGAGGTACAGCGGGTGGTCCTTGACCTGCTGGCCCGCCGCGAGCACGTGGTCCAGGTCGTAGCTGCCCACCATGTGGCCCACCAGCAGCATGCCGCCCAGCATGGCAAGCCCCCCCGTGCCCGTCACCGTGAGCGCCATGCGCGCGCCGCGCCGCGCGTCCTTGTTGTGGTGCCAGTAGCCGATCAGCAGGAACGAGAACAGGCTGGTCAGCTCCCAGAAAAAGGCCAGTTGAATGATGTTGCCCGACAGCACCACGCCTGCCATGGCGCCCATGAAGGCCAGGAAGAACGAGAAGAAGCGCGGCACCGGGTCTGCGGGCGACATGTAGTAGCGCGCGTACAGCACCACCAGCGAGCCGATGCCCAGCACCAGCATGCAGAACATCCACGCAAAGCCGTCCATGCGCAGCACGAAGTTCAGGCCGAAGGCGGGCAGCCAGAGAAATTCCTGGCGGACCACGCCGCCGTCCGCGACCTGCGGGAAGTACAGGGCCGCCTGCACGGTGCAGAACAGCGCGATCAGCCCGGCCAGCGTGGATTCGGTATTGCGCGCGTTCGAGGGCAGCACTGCCGCCAGCAGGCTGCCGATGAAAGGTAGGAGGATGAGCGTGATGAGATCCATGCGCGGCCCATTTTAGAGGGCACCACCAATGACCCCACGCGGCGCGGCTGCTGCGAAGTGCGCTTAGTTTTTGGTAGCAGAGGCGGGTGGCGTGCCGAACGCCTCGCCGTTCACCGTGACCCCCTCGGCGGAGAGCCGCGCGGCGCTTTTTGCGCCCACGCCGGGTACGCGGCGGATCAGGTCGGCCCAGTCCTGGAATGCGCCGTGGCGCTGGCGTTCATCCAGGATGCGCGACGACAGACCCGGGCCGATGCCGCGTATGCCGTCGAGCTGCGCCTCGGTGGCCTGGTTCACGTCCAGCGCCGCGAACGATGCAGCGGCGTACAGCGTGGCGACGAGGGTCAGGAATTTCTTCATCACAACTCCTCGACCCGCCGCGCCGGATAGCTGTCCCAGGTCTGGCAGCCCGGGCATTGCCAGAAGTGCTGCCGCGCCTCGAAGCCGCAGGCGGCGCAGCGGTAGCGCGTCAGCGGCTTGACGGCATGCTCCAGCGTGCGCTGGATTTGGGGGTGGAACTCCTCATGCTCCAGCTTCTCGTTGGCGAGCCACTTGGCCGCGGCGGTCAGGGATCGCTCCTTGTCCAGGTGCTGCACGTAGCGCTGGCGGGCGGTGGCGCGCGTGGCCTCGTCGGCGGATTCCATCGCGACGATGCTCTCGAGCACGTCCAGCGACGGCGATTGCGCATAGTGGTCCAGCAACAGCGCATGGGCCTCGGGCGCGCGGCCCGCGGCGGTGGCGGCTTCCACCAGCAGGGGCGCGGCCAGGGGCAGGGCGGCAGGGTTGCGCTCGCCCAGGGTCTTGAGCGTTGCCAGCACGTCGGCGGGTTGACCCATGAGGCGCTGCAGCCGCGCCATGTCGATGCGGGCGCGCGCGGCGCCGGGTGCGGCGGCAATCGCCTGCTCCAGCAGTGCCTGCGCGCCGGGCAGGTCGCCCTGGGCGGAAAGGGCTTGCGCCTGCTCGCACAGGTAATGCGCCTGGCGGGTGCTGAAGTCGCCCTGGGCGTCGTCATGCATCCTGCGGGCGATGGCGGCGGCGTGCGGCCAGTCGCGCGAGCGCTCGTAGATGGCCAGCAGCGCCAGCCGCGCCTGGGCCTCGAAGGGTGTGCCTTCCAGGCGCTGCAGAGCGTCCTCGGCGCGGTCGAGCAGACCGGCCTTCAAGAAGTCCAGCGCCAGCGCGTGCTGGGCGCGCTCGCGGTCGGTGCGCGACAGGTCGCCGCGTGACAGCAGGTGCTCGTGTACGCGCACGGCGCGGTCGTACTCGCCCCGGCGGCGGAACAGGTTGCCCAGGGCGAAGTGCAGTTCGGACGTGTCCGGGTCGTTCTGCACGGCCTCGATGAAGGCGTCGATGGCCTGGTCCTGCTGCTCGTTGAGCAGGAAGTTCAGGCCCTTGAAGTACGCCTTGGGTGCGCGGCGGTTCTCGGCGCGCAGCTGGCGCAGGTCGAAGCGCGAGGCCAGCCAGCCCAGCGCGAAGGCCAGGGGCAGACCCAGCAGGATCCAGGTCGGGTCAAATTCCATGGATGGAGGGCAGGTCGGGCGGCGGGGGTGGCGCGGCGGTGGTCGCTGCAGGCGCGGGTGTAGGCGCCTTGGCGACCGCTTGCTGCGCCTTGCGGGCGGCGCTGCGGTGCTTCCACCAGCGCGGCACCATGCCCAGTGCGCCCACGATGAGCCCCAGCGCAAAGGCGGTCAGTACCACCAGCACCAGCGGCGCGCGCCACTGCGTGCCGAAGAAGAAATGCACGGTGGCGTCCTGCTGGTTGTTCAGGGCGAAGGCGAACAGGGTAAAAAAAATGGCTGCCTTGAGCAGCCACAGGAAGTATTTCATCGGTCTCCCCGGTGGTGGGGCGATTCTAAGCGTTAGCGGGTGGAATATGAATCAAATTGGCCTCTAGCGCTTACCAGATAAGCACAAGCAGCTATCAATTTTGAGTTTTTTCGTCTTCCATCTCCGCCGTGCGCCTGTCCACCGCTTCGCGCAGGGCCTTGCCGGGCTTGAAGTGGGGCACACGCTTTTCAGGGATGGCGACGGCCTCGCCGCTGCGCGGGTTGCGGCCCATGCGCGGTGGGCGGCGGTTGACCGAGAAGCTGCCGAAGCCCCGAATCTCTATGCGGTGCCCGCGCACCAGGGCCTCGCCCACGGCGTCCAGAATGGTCTTGACGGCGAACTCGGCGTCGCGGTGCGTGAGCTGGCTGAAACGCGCTGCCAGTTCTTCGACGAGGTCCGAACGGGTCATGGAGTCTTGGGGCATGGTGCTTTCCAAAGAAGAGCGGGCGCATGAAGCGCCCGCCGTTCAACCGTCAACCGGTCTTACTTTTCCGACGTGTCCAGCTTGGCGCGCAGCAGGGCGCCCAGGCTGGTCGTGCCAGCGCTTTCGCGGGCCGATTGCTGCGACAGCGAAGCCATGGCTTCCTGCTGGTCGGCGGCGTCCTTGGCCTTGATCGACAGCTGGATGTTGCGGGTCTTGCGATCGACGTTCACCACCACGGCCGTGACTTCGTCGCCTTCCTTGAGCACGTTGCGGGCGTCTTCCACGCGGTCGCGGGAGATTTCCGAAGCGCGCAGGTAGCCCACGATGTCCTCGCCCAGGTCGATCTCGGCACCACGCGCGTCCACCGACTTGACCTTGCCGGTCACCGTCTGGCCCTTGTCGTTCACCGTCACGAAGGTGGTGAACGGGTCGCCGTCGAGCTGCTTGATGCCCAGGCTGATGCGCTCGCGGTCCACATCGACTGCCAGCACGATGGCTTCGACTTCCTGGCCCTTCTTGTAGTTGCGCACGGCGGATTCGCCGGGTTCGTTCCAGGACAGGTCGGACAGGTGTACCAGGCCGTCGATACCGGCAGCCAGGCCCACGAACACGCCGAAGTCGGTGATGGACTTGATGGGACCCTTCACGCGGTCGCCGCGTTTGGTCTCTTGCGCGAACTCTTGCCAGGGGTTGGCCTTGCACTGCTTCATGCCCAGGCTGATGCGGCGCTTGTCTTCGTCGATTTCGAGAACCATGACTTCGACTTCGTCACCCAGCGACACGAGCTTGGAGGGAGCGATGTTCTTGTTGGTCCAGTCCATTTCGGAGACGTGAACCAGGCCCTCGATGCCGGGTTCCAGCTCGACGAACGCGCCGTAGTCGGCGATGTTCGTGATCTTGCCGAACAGGCGGGTGCCTTGGGGGTAGCGGCGGTTGACGCCCATCCAGGGGTCGTCGCCCATTTGCTTGAGGCCCAGGCTGACGCGGTTCTTCTCGGTGTCGAACTTGAGGATCTTGGCGGTGATTTCTTGACCGGCCGTGACCACCTCGGACGGGTGACGCACGCGGCGCCATGCCATGTCGGTGATGTGCAGCAGGCCGTCGATGCCGCCCAGGTCCACGAACGCACCGTATTCGGTGATGTTCTTGACCACGCCCTGCACGATGGAGCCTTCCTTCAGGGTTTCCATCAGCTTGGCGCGTTCTTCGCCCATCGAGGCTTCGACCACGGCGCGGCGCGACAGCACCACGTTGTTGCGCTTGCGGTCAAGCTTGATGACCTTGAACTCCATCGTCTTGTTTTCGTACGGAGTCAGGTCCTTGATCGGACGGGTGTCGATCAGCGAGCCGGGCAGGAAGGCGCGGATGCCGTTGACCAGCACGGTCAGGCCGCCCTTGACCTTGCCGCTGGTGGTGCCGGTGACGAATTCGCCGGATTCCAGGGCCTTTTCCAGGCTCATCCACGAAGCCAGGCGCTTGGCGGTGTCGCGCGACAGGATGGTGTCGCCGTAGCCGTTTTCGATGGAGCCGATGGCCACGGACACGAAGTCGCCCACCTGGACTTCGACTTCGCCCTTGTCGTTCTTGAACTCTTCCAGCGGCACGTAGGCTTCGGACTTGAGGCCGGCGTTGACCACGACGAAGTTGTGTTCCACGCGCACGACTTCGGCGGTGATGACTTCGCCCGGACGCATTTCGGTGCGCTGCAGGGATTCTTCAAAAAGGGCGGCAAAAGATTCGGACATGTGTTTCCTTGCCACAAACAGGATTCCGGCAGCACCGTTGCTGTCGTTTTTATAGCTGCTTGCGGTGGTTTTGCGGGGGTTCCGCAGGGTTTAAGTTAATGAACCACCTGGCCGTGCGCCTGACGGCGCGAAGGGGGCCGGGTGGGCCGGTTCAGCCCCGTGCAATGGTTGCGAAGGGCTGCCGCTCTTGCCACCAGTTCAATACCTGCTCGACGGCTTCATCAATCGTCAAATCGGAGTTGTCCAGGACCAGAGCGTCCTCTGCGGGCTTGAGCGGCGCAACGCTGCGGGAGCTGTCCCTTGCGTCGCGGGCTTCCAGGTCCGCGCGAAGACTGTCGATGCTAGCAGAAAAACCCTTTGAAATCAACTGTTTATAACGGCGCTCGGCGCGGCAGGCGGCGCTGGCCGTGAGATAGACCTTCAAGGGGGCCCCGGGGAAGATCACCGTGCCCATGTCGCGCCCGTCCGCCACCAGCCCCGGCAGGCGGCGGAAGCTGTGCTGCAGCGCGACCAGCGCCGTGCGCACGGCGGGCAGGGCGGAGACGCGGGATGCGTTCATGCCTGCCTCCTCGGTGCGGATGGCCTCGGTCACGTCGTCGCCGCCCAGCCGCACGTGGCCGTCCTCGAAGCGCACGGGCAGGGTCTGCGCCATCTCCGCGATGCGGGCTTCGTTCTCCGCGTCGATGGAAAGGCCCGCACGCACCGCCGCCAGCGCGGTGATGCGGTACATGGCGCCCGAATCCAGAAAGCGGTAGCCCAGCCGCTGCGCCACGGCTGCGGCCACCGTGCCCTTGCCCGAGGCCGTGGGGCCGTCGATGCAGATCACGGGGATGCGTTCGGTGGCCGCCTGGGCGACGGAAAACAGCGCCTCGAAGTAGTCCGGAAAGGTCTTGGCGACGCACTTCGGGTCTTCGATGCGAATCGGCAGCCCGGCAGGGTTGAAGGCCGCAAGCGAGAAGCACATCGCCACGCGGTGGTCGTCGTAGGTGTGGATGCTGGCGGCCTTCCAGCCCCCTGGCTGTGCAGGCGGCGTGACGCGGATGAAGTCCGCGCCTTCGTCCACCGCAGCGCCCAGCTTGCGCAGCTCGGCCGCCATGGCGGCGATGCGGTCGGTCTCCTTCACGCGCCAGCTGGCGATGTTGCGCAGCACCGTCGTGCCCTGCGCGTAGAGCGCCATCACGGCCAGCGTCATCGCGGCGTCGGGGATGTGGTTGCAGTCCAGGTCGATGGCTTTGAGCGGCCACGCGCCGCGCTCGATGTGCAGCCAATTCGGCCCGCCCGTGATGGCGGCACCCATGGCGCGCGCGGCTTCGACGAAGCGGATGTCGCCCTGGATCGAGTCCAGCCCCACGCCCTGGATTTTGATGCCTTTTTGGCCGCCAGCGCTTGCTGCAATTGAACCAAGTGCTATGAAATAACTAGCGGATGAGGCATCGGCCTCGACATGGATGCTGCCCGGCGACTGGTAGCGGCTGCCTGCGGGGATGGTGAAGCGCTGCCAGTTGTCGTGCGCCACCACGATGCCGAAACGCTCCAGCAGCGCCAGCGTGATGGCGATGTAGGGCTTGGAGATCAGCTCGCCCACCACTTCGATCGCCACGTCCTGCTGGCCTGCCGCCAGCGGCAGCGCCATCAGCAGCGCAGTCAGGAACTGGCTGGACACGTCGCCGCGCACGCGAATCGGCGCGGAAAGCGCCAGCGCAGGCACACCGCCCGCGTGGGCGATGCGCAAAGGCGGGTAGCCGTCATTGCCCAGGTAGTCGATGCGGCAGCCCAGTTGGCGCAGGGCATCCACTAAGTCGCCAATGGGGCGCTCGTGCATGCGCGGCACGCCGGACAGCTCGAACTCGCCGCCGAGCAGCGACAGTGCTGCCGTCAGCGGGCGCATGGCCGTGCCCGCGTTGCCCAGGAACAGTTTCGCAGGCGAACGCGGCGCATAGCCGCCCAGGCCAGTGATGTGTACGGTGCTGCCGTTTTCTTCCACACCACAGCCGATCTGGCGCAGCGCGTCGAGCATCACCCGCGTGTCGTCCGACGCGAGCAGGTCATGCACGGCGGTGGTGCCGTGGCTCAGGGCGGCCAGCAGCAGAACACGGTTGGAGATGCTCTTGGAGCCGGGCAGGGTGACGGTGCCCGCAGCGCCGTCGAGCGGGGGGAGGTCGAGAAATGCAGTGCTGTACATCGTTAAGGCTCCTGGCCTGAAAAACTGACGCGCTCCAGGCCAGGGCACCCGTGGGACTGGCTTCGCCAGGCCACTGGGGGCGTCCCCCTCGGGGGAAGGCGCCGCAGGCGACTCAGGGGGGTTACTTCTTCCTCTGCGCACCCATGCGCCAGTGGGCGCGGGTTTCGCTCGCCAGGGTCAGCATGTCTTCGAGCGCCTGGGCGTCGCCCTTTTGCATGGCCTGCTCGATGGTGGCCAGCGCCTGCTGGAACAGCCGGGACTGTGCGAGCAGTTCCTCGCGGTTGGCCAGCAGGATGTCGCGCCACATCTTGGGGTCGCTGGCCGCGATGCGCGTGAAGTCCCGGAACCCCGGGCCCGCCAGCGACAGGAATTCGTCGCCCGTGGTCTGGCCCGTGATGCTGTTCATCATGGCAAATGCCAGCAAATGCGGCAGGTGGCTGACGGCGGCGAAGGCGGCGTCGTGCGACTCGGGCGACATGCTGCTCACGCGGCAGCCCAGGGCCGTCCAGACTTCCTCGGCCTTTTGCAGCTGGGCGGTGAGGGTGCGCTCGATGGGGGTCAGGATGACCTGGCGACCGCTGTACAGGTCGGCCTCGGCATGCTCCACGCCCGACACCTCGCGCCCCGTGATGGGGTGCGCGGGCACGAACGAGCCCACGTTGCCCGCCAGCGCGCGGCGCGCGGCCTGCACCACGTCGGCCTTGGTGGAGCCCACGTCCATGATGAGCATCTGCGGCGTGACCAGGTGCTTGATGGCCTTGAGCGTGGCTTCGGTGGCGGCCACGGGCACGGCCAGCAGCACGATGTCGGCGCCTGCCACGGCCAGCAGGGCCGAGGGGGCTTCCACGTCGATCACGCCGAGCTGGCGCGCGCGGTCGGTGGTGGACGGCGACTTGCTGTAGCCCACCACGCGCTTGACGAGCCCAGCCTGCTTCATGGCCAGGGCGAACGAGCCGCCCATGAGCCCGCAGCCGATCAGTCCCAATTGTTCAAACATGGCGACGGCTCCTTAGGGCGAGACAGGGTAGGTGCCCAGCACCTTGTAGAACGCGCACAGGCTGCGCAGTTCTTCCAGCGCCCGCGCCACGTGGGGCTGGGCGGGGTGGCCGTCGAGGTCGATGTAGAAGTAGTACTCCCACTGGCCGGTGCGCGCGGGGCGCGACTCGAAGCGCGTCATGGACACGCCGTGGGTCTTGAGCGGCACCAGCAGGTCGTGTACCGCGCCGGGCCGGTTGGGTACCGACACCACGAGGCTGGTGCAGTCCTTGCCCGTGGGCGGCGGCGTCTGCAGCGTGTGGGGCAGGCAGATGACGACGAAGCGCGTGCGGTTGTAGGCGTCGTCCTGGATGGCGTGGGCCACCACGTGCAGGCCGTACTGCTGCGCCGCGCGCTCGCTCGAAATGCCCGCCCAGGCCGGGTTGGCGGCGGCCAGGCGCGCGCCCTCGGCGTTGCTCGATACCGGGCGGCGTTCGGCGTGCGGCAGGTGCTTGGCCAGCCAGGCGTGGCACTGCGCCAGCGCCTGTGGGTGGGCCAGCACGGCCTCGATGCCGTCGAGCGAATTGCTGGTGCGCAGCAGGTTGTGGCGCACCAGCAGGCTGACTTCGCCGACCACGTGGCAGGGCGTGTGCAAAAACATGTCGAGCGAGCGCGTGACCACGCCTTCGTTCGAGTTCTCCACACCCACCACGCCGTACTGCGCGCTGCCTGCCGCCGTGGCGTGGAACACCTCGTCGAAGCTGTTGCAGAACATCAGGTCGGCGGCGCCGCCGAAGTATTCGATGGCCGCCTGCTCGCAGAACGTGCCCTCGGGGCCGAGCACCGCCACGCGCTGGGGCGATTCGAGCGCGAGGCAGGCGGACATGATCTCGCGCCAGATGGCGGCCACGTGCGCCCCCTTGAGCGGGCCGGGGTTGGCGGTGGTGATCTTGTCGATGACCTGGGCCACGCGGTCGGGGCGGAAGAAGGGCGTGCCCTCGCGCTTCTTGACCTCGCCCACCTGCTCGGCCACCAGCGCACGCTGGTTCAGCAGCGTGAGCAGTTGCTGGTCGATGCTGTCGATCTGCACGCGCAGGCTGGCGAGGTCGGGGGAGGCTTGCGGATTGTTCATGAGGGGGCGGAATGCGCTCGGTCGTGCGATTTCAGGCGTGTTTTTGTTCAAATTCTCGCATGTAGTCCACCAGCGCCTGCACACCCGCGAGCGGCATGGCGTTGTAGATGCTGGCCCGCATGCCGCCCACCGACTTGTGGCCCTTGAGCTGCAGCAGGCCGCGCTCCTTGGCGCCTGCCAGGAAGGCGTCGTTGCGGCTTTCATCGCGCAAAAAGAACGGGATGTTCATGCGCGAGCGGCAGTGGGCCGCCACCTTGTTCACGTAGAGCTGCGAGCCGTCCACGTAGTCGTAGAACAGCTTGGCCTTGGCGATGTTGCGCTGCTCCATGGCGGCCACGCCGGTCAGCGCGCCTTCGCGCTGCGCCTTCAGCCACTGGAAGGTCAGGCCCGCCACGTAGATGCCCCAGGTGGGCGGGGTGTTGTACATGGACTGGTTGTCGGCCACGGTCTTGTAATCGAAGGCGCTGGGGCAGGCGGGCAGGGCGTGGCCCAGCAGGTCTTCGCGCACGATGACGATGGTCAGCCCCGCCGGGCCGATGTTCTTTTGCGCACCGCCAAAAGCCAGGCCCACGCGGCTCCAGTCCACGGGGCGCGAAGCGACGTGGGACGAGAAGTCGATGACCAGCGGCGCATCGCTGCCCAGCGCCTTCAGGTCGGGCAGCTCGTGGAACTCGACGCCGTGGATGGTCTCGTTGCTGCACAGGTGCAGGTAGCTCGCGCCCCGGCTGAGTTTCCAGCTGGCCGGGTCGGGCAGGGTGGTGAAACCGCTGTCCTCGCCCGAAGCCGCCACGTTCACCTCGGATGCGTACTTGCGTGCTTCTTTGTGCGACTTCTGGCTCCAGCTTCCCGTAACCACGAAGTCCACCACGCCCGCGCGCGACAGGTTCAGCGGCACGATGGCGTTCTCGGCCAGGCCGCCGCCCTGCATGAACAGGATCTTGAACTGCGTGGGCACGGCCAGCAGCTCGCGCAGGTCGGCCTCGGCCTGCTCGTAGATGGCGAGGAACTCCTTGCCGCGGTGGCTCATCTCCATCACACCCATGCCGCTGCCGTGCCAGTCCAGCATTTCGGCGGCGGCGCGCTCCAGCACCTCGGTGGGAATGGCGGCGGGGCCTGCGGAGAAGTTGTAGGGGCGGTTCATGGAATATGAATCAAATTGGCATCTAGCGCTTATGCAGCAATCGCTTATAGCTATTAGTTTGGTAGCGAAATGCTGCGGCGCAATGCGCCGCAGCCATCAAGCGTCGGGTGCGGTGTCTGCTGCGGCGTCGCCGTCGTCGGCCCCGTTGGCGTCGTTCTCCACGATGCGCTGCAGGCCGCTCAGTTGCGCGCCCTCGTCCAGCGCGATCAGCGTGACGCCCTGCGTGGCGCGGCCCAGTTCGCGGATCTCGCTCACCCGGGTGCGCACCAGCACGCCCTTGTCGGTGATGAGCATGATCTCGTCGTCCGCATGCACCAGCGTGGCGGCGACGACCTTGCCGTTGCGCTCGCTTTGCTGGATGGCGATCATGCCCTTGGTGCCGCGACCGTGGCGCGTGTATTCGGTGATGCTGGTGCGCTTGCCGTAGCCGTTCTCGGTGGCGGTCAGCACGCTTTGCGTCTCGTCCTCGGCCACCAGCATGGCGATCACGCTCTGGCCATCTTCCAGCATCATGCCGCGCACGCCGCGCGCCTGGCGGCCCAGCGGGCGCACGTCGTTCTCGTCAAAGCGCACGGCCTTGCCGCCGTCGGAAAACAGCATCACGTCGTGCTTGCCGTCCGTCAGCGCCGCGCCGATCAGGTAGTCGCCGTCGTCCAGGTTGACGGCAATGATGCCGCCCTTGCGCGGGTTGCTGAATTCGTCCAGCGCAGTTTTCTTGACCGTGCCCATGCTGGTCGCCATGAACACGTAGCGGTCGGCCGGGAAGCTGCGCATGTCGCCCGTGAGTGGCAGCACCACGTTGATCTTCTCGCCCTCGGCCAGCGGGAACATGTTGACGATGGGCCTGCCGCGCGATCCGCGCGAGCCCGCGGGCACCTCCCACACCTTGAGCCAGTACAGGCGGCCCCGGTTGGAGAAGCACAGGATGTAGTCGTGCGTGTTGGCGATGAAGAGCTGGTCGATCCAGTCGTCTTCCTTGGTGCTCGTCGCCTGCTTGCCGCGCCCGCCGCGTTTCTGGGCGCGGTATTCGGAGAGCGGCTGGCTCTTGATGTAACCCGTGTGGCTGAGCGTGACCACCATGTCGGTGGGCGTGATCAGGTCTTCGGTGGACAGGTCTTGCGCGCTGTATTCGACGATGCTGCGGCGCGCGCCCAGCTTGTGCTGGCCGAACTCCTGCTGGATGGCAGTCAGCTCGTCGCCAATGATGGTCGAGACGCGCTCGGGCTTGGAAAGGATGTCCAGCAGGTCCTCGATGACCGCCATGACTTCCTTGTACTCGGCCACGATCTTGTCCTGCTCCAGCCCGGTCAGGCGCTGCAGGCGCATTTGCAAAATTTCTTGCGCCTGGGTGTCCGACAGGCGGTACAGGCCGTCCTGGCCCATGCCGAATTCGCGCTCCAGGCCCTCGGGGCGGTAGTCGTCGGCGTTGACCACGCCGCCGTCCTCGCGCGTGCGGGTGAGCATTTCGCGCACCAGCTTGCTGTCCCAGGAACGGCTCATCAGCTCGGCCTTGGCGACCGGCGGCGTGGGCGCGTTGCGGATGATGGCGATGAAGTCGTCGATGTTGGCCAGCGCCACGGCCAGCCCTTCGAGCACGTGGCCCCGGTCGCGCGCCTTGCGCAGCTCGAACACCGTGCGGCGCGTCACCACTTCGCGGCGGTGCTGCAGGAAGACGACGATCAGGTCCTTGAGGTTGCACAGGCGCGGCTGGCCGTCCACCAGCGCCACCATGTTCATGCCGAAGGTGTCCTGCAACTGCGTCTGCTTGTACAGGTTGTTGAGCACCACCTCGGGCACCTCGCCGCGCTTGAGTTCGATCACCAGACGCATACCGGACTTGTCGGATTCGTCCTGGATGTGGCTGATGCCCTCGATCTTCTTCTCATGGACCAACTCGGCCATGCGCTCCTGCAGCGTCTTCTTGTTGACCTGGTAGGGCAGCTCGTCCACGATGATGGCCTGGCGCTGGCCCTTGTCGATGTCCTCGAAATGGCACTTGGCGCGCATGATCACGCGGCCGCGCCCGGTGCGGTAGCCGTCCTTCACGCCGTTGATGCCGTAGATGATCCCGGCGGTGGGGAAGTCGGGGGCGGGGATGATCTCCATCAATTCGTCAATGGACGCTTCCGGGTTGCGCAGCATGTGCAGACAGGCATCCACCACTTCGTTGAGGTTGTGCGGCGGAATGTTCGTCGCCATGCCCACTGCAATGCCCGCCGAGCCGTTGACCAGCAGGTTGGGCAGTTTGCTGGGCAAAACCAGCGGTTCTTTTTCGCTGCCGTCGTAATTGGGGCCGAAATCGACGGTTTCCTTGTCGATGTCCGCCAGCATTTCGTGGGCAATCTTGGCCAGGCGGATTTCGGTGTACCGCATGGCGGCGGCGTTGTCGCCGTCCACCGAGCCGAAATTGCCCTGGCCGTCCACCAGCATGTGGCGCAGCGAAAAGTCCTGCGCCATCCGCACGATGGTGTCGTACACCGCCGAATCGCCGTGCGGGTGGTATTTACCGATCACGTCCCCCACGATACGGGCCGACTTCTTGTAGGGCCGGTTCCAGTCGTTGTTGAGCTCGTGCATGGCAAACAGCACGCGCCGGTGCACGGGCTTGAGGCCGTCGCGCGCGTCGGGCAGGGCGCGGCCCACGATCACGCTCATGGCGTAATCGAGGTAACTGCGCCGCATCTCCTCTTCAAGACTGATCGGCAGGGTTTCTTTGGCAAACTGGGTCATTGGGCACGGCGGTGGCGGCAAAGGGAAATCATTTTAGGGGCAAGGCTGTGTAGCGCTTTGGCAACATATCGCGGCAATTCAGGTTTTGTCCTACGGGCCCCGGTACCCTGCCGCCGCTTTTGCCCTGTTACGTATGGCACAATCGACTGAACGCTTAGGGTGGTGGTCATCCAAAGCGTCCTGATTCGCAGCGCGGCTGCGGCTTTTTCCCCAAGAGGAGAACCATGAAGAAACTGAACAAAGTGGCGATGTTGTTTGCCTCTGCAGCGCTCGCAACCGCCGCTGGCGCACAAACCGTTGACAACTGGCGCGCTGCCGATGGCGCTACCGTTTGGAAGAACGGCACCAACGAATACTGCTGGCGCGATGCCTTCTGGACGCCCGCAACGGCTGCTCCTGGCTGCGATGGTGCCTTGGTCGTACCTGCTCCCGCCGCTGCTGCTCCGGCCCCGGTTGTTGCTCCGGCTCCTGCCGCAGCACCTGCTCCCGCCCCTGCTCCGGCTCCCGCCGTGGCCACCAAGGTGACCTACGCTGCTGACGCATTCTTCGACTTCGACAAGTCGGTGCTCAAGCCCGAAGGCAAGGCCAAGCTGGACGACCTGGTTTCCAAGGTCAAGGGCATCAACCTGGAAGTGATCATCGCCGTGGGTCACACCGACTCCATCGGTACCGACGCCTACAACCAGAAGCTGTCCGTGCGCCGTTCCGAAGCCGTGAAGGCTTACCTGGTGTCCAAGGGCATCGAAAAGAACCGCGTGTACACCGAAGGCAAGGGTGAAAAGCAACCCGTGGCCGACAACAAGACCGCCGAAGGCCGCGCCAAGAACCGTCGCGTGGAAATCGAAGTGGTTGGTACCCGCGCCAACTAATCCATCTTTGGATTACTTCAAAAAAAGCCCCGGCAACGGGGCTTTTTTGCGTCTGGGACATTTTCAATGTGGACAATCACTGGCATGAGTGAAGAAACCGTCGTCAATGCAGACCCGGCCGAATTGGCCAAATTCTCCGAACTGGCCCACCGCTGGTGGGACCCGGACAGCGAGTTCCGCCCCTTGCACCAGATCAACCCCTTGCGGCTCGACTGGATCAACGGGCTGTGCCCTCTGGCGGGCAAGCGCGTCCTGGACGTGGGTTGCGGCGGGGGCATCCTGGCGGACTCTATGGCCCGCAAAGGCGCTCACGTTACGGGCATCGACCTGTCATCCAAGGCCCTGCGGGTGGCCCAGCTGCATGCGCTGGAAGCCCAGACCAGCCAGATACAGTACCGCGAAGTCAGCGCGGAAGCCTTGGCCCAGGAGCAGCCAGCGAGCTTCGACGTGGTCACCTGCATGGAGATGCTGGAGCACGTGCCCGACCCCGCATCGGTGGTACGTGCTTGCGCTGCACTGGTCAAGCCGGGTGGCTGGGTGTTCTTCTCCACCATCCACCGTAACGCCAAGGCTTTCATGCTGGCGATCGTGGGCGCCGAATACGTGCTGAACATGCTGCCTCGGGGAACGCACGAATACGCCAAGATGATCCGCCCGAACGAACTGGCGGCCAGCTGCCGCCAGGCGGGCCTGGATGTCCAAGGCACCCGGGGACTGGAATACAACCCGCTGACCCAGCGCTACCGCCTGAGCGCGGATACCAGCGTGAACTATCTTTTCGCGACGCAGCGCACAGCCTGAGAGCATCACCCATGTTCCACGACATCCGCGCCGTGCTTTTCGACCTGGACGGAACGCTCATCGACAGTGCCCCCGACCTGGGCGCCGCCGCCGACAAGATGCGCACCGACCGGGGCCTGCCCTCGCTGCCCCTGGAGCGTTACCGCCCCATGGCGGGCGCTGGTGCCCGTGGCATGCTCGGGGAAGCGTTCGGCATGGAGCCCGACCACCCGGATTTCCCGCGCATGCGAGAGGAGTTCTTCGTGAACTACGAGTCGCGCATGACAGAGCGCACCAGCATCTTCGACGGCGTTCCCGAGTTGGTCGATCAAATCCTGCAACGCAATCTGGCGTGGGGCGTCGTCACTAACAAGGCAGCGCGTTTCACAGAACCCCTGACTCGCGCGATCCCCTTATTCGCCACGGCGGGAGCCGTCGTGAGCGGAGACACCACGCCCCACGCCAAGCCGCATCCTGCCCCGTTGCTGGAAGCTGCCTTGCGCCTGGGCCTGCCCCCAGAACAATGCATCTACGTGGGGGACGATGAGCGGGACATCGCGGCAGGGCTTGCCGCTGGGATGGGAACGGTGGCCGCCACCTACGGCTACCTGGGCGCCAAGGCCGACCCGATGGATTGGGGCGCGCATGCGGCAATTAAATCCCCCTCGGAGCTCTTGCAATTGCTTGGGTGCGCCTAAAATAGAGGGCCTGGGGCTGTCCTGGTTTCGACGTGGGTTCGGAATCGGTGTGGTGCATGTCGAGCTTGAGTCACGCTCGTAAATCTCGATTTAACAAACTAACTGCAAACGACGAACGTTTCGCACTCGCTGCTTAATTGCCAGTGAGCCTTGCAACAGTTGGCCGATGGGCTGGGCAAGGGGGTTCTGAGCAATCAGCACCTCCCGGCTGCAAGGATAATTACATGGGCTGGCTCCGATCCGGGTACCTTGGGTCGGGGCGAGAAAAAAGGGTGCTGGCGGCCTGTGTAGCGTGCGACTGCGCGACACCGGCGGCGAGATTCAAAACAGACCGCTAAACATGTAGATCTGCCCGGTGAAGGCTTACGGACGCGGGTTCAATTCCCGCCAGCTCCACCACATCAACATCCAAGGGCGTCCGCCAACATCCGGCGGACGCCCTTTCTCTTTGGGATGCCCCGTCCTGACCTGCGTTGACACATTTGCCTCCGAGAATGGGCATGTGCGATGGATACAAGGGTCAAGCGAACACAGCGCGACTACACGATGGCTTTTAAGCTGGCGGTGGTCGAGCAGGTGGAAAAAGGCGAGCTGACGTACAAACAGGCCCAAGCCAAGTACGGCATTCAGGGGCGCACGACGGTTCTGACGTGGATGCGCAAGCACGGTCGCCAGGGATGGGGGCGTACGGCATCATCGGCAGTGATGCCCATAGACAAGACCCCCAAGCCGCTGACGCCGCAGCAGCAGATCAAGTCGCTGCAGGTGCAGCTTGAGCAAGCGCAAGAGAGAGCCAAGTTCTTCGAAGCCGTGGTGGACGTGCTGAAGAAGGACTACGGCGTGCGTGTCGCAAAAAAGCCTGTGGGCAAGTCCTAGCGCAAGACCTCGTCAAGCTGCAGCAGTTCGTTCTCCGTGGAATGGCGCAGTCCTTCGCGCTTGGCGATCTCACTCCCAGTTTCAGCCACACCATCGTTGAGCAATTGTTGCCAGTAGAACGCCCGCGACAGCGCCATCAGCAAGGGCTTGTCGTGGACGGTGGCGGTCTTGGCCTTCACTTCCGCCACCGAAGGTCGCGCCACCAAGGTGCGTCCACCACGCTTCCTGATTTTGATCAGGAAGAAGGTCGTCAGCCGGATTCCGTTGCCGTCGCGCCGCTCGAGCGTGGCCGCTCAGCCCGTGGCCTTGATCTTGGGCTTGTTCTTCATACGCCCACCGCTTCCAGTTCCTGCAATTCCGCGCCGAAGCTGCCGGGCCGATGCCGCTCGGCGGGATGCAGCGTCCGCCACATTGCCGCCAGATTCCGCATCGGCAAGGGCATCAAAACCGGGTCGAAGAGCCCGCAAACCAGACGAATCGACGCTGAGCTTGCCGCATCGTGAAATCAGCTCGCCAACTCGTGTACGATGGTGCTGGATGCAGCGTTGATCAGCGGTTCCCTTGCATCCACCGTTATATCGAACAGAAAAAGAAAAGCCCGCTATCGTACTGATAGCGGGCTTTCATTGTGAGGCTTGGTAGGACGTACAAGATTCGAACTTGTGACCAACGGATTAAAAGTCCGCTGCTCTACCAACTGAGCTAACGTCCCAACCTGTTGCAGGCCACCTGGCGGGTGGTTGCAAAGCCTTGAATTATAGCGTCTTTTGCCTGCTCAAATTACTCTGCAGGTTTGCTGACCTGCCCTGACGCGAACAGGTCCCAGGTGGCTATGAACAGCGCGGCGATCACGGGACCGATCACGAAGCCCGTCAGACCGAACAAGGCCATTCCGCCCAGGGTGGAGATCAGCACCACATAGTCGGGCATCTTGGTGTCCTTGCCCACCAGGATGGGGCGCAAAACGTTGTCCACTAGGCCGATCACGAACAGGCCAAAGGCGGCGAGTACTACCCCTTGCCACATGGCGCCTGTGGCGAAGAAATAGATGGCGACGGGCCCCCAGATGAGGCTGGCCCCCACGGCGGGCAGCAGCGACAGGAAGGCCATCAGAACGCCCCACAGCACGGGCCCTTGGATGCCCAGGATCCAGAAGATCAGCCCGCCCAGCGCTCCTTGCGAGGCAGCGACCACGATGTTGCCCTTGACCGTGGCGCGGATCACGGTGGTGAACTTATCCACCAGCTGGCGCTTGTGGGAGTCTTCCAGCGGGATGGCCTGACCTATGCGCAGGGCGAGGCTGGGACCGTCGCGCAGCAGGAAGAACAGCAGGTAGAGCATGATGCCGAAGCTCACGAGGAACTGCAGCGTGTTCTGGCCGATGTTCAGGGCCTGCCCGGCCACGAACTGGCTGGCCTGCACCGCCACGGACGAGAACCTTTCCTGCAGGTCCGCGATGGACGTGAGGTTCAGCCGGTCGAGCAGGTGGGCCGCCCAGGCGGGCAGGGCGGCGATCACTTGCTGAAGATACAGGCCGAAATTGAGCTGCCCGGAGCGCATGCGCTCGTAGATGGCCGTGGCTTCCTGGATCAGCGAGAGCGTGATGGCCGTCATCGGCAGGATCACGATGATGAGGCAAATCCCCAAGGTACACAGCGCGGCCAGGGTGTGGCGCCTGGGCATGCGCTGCAGCAGCCTGCGGTGCAGGGGGGTGAACAGGATGGCGAGGATGACGCCCCAGAACACGGCTCCGTGGAACTGCCACAGGATGGCCCCGAAGGCGATGGTGACGAGGGCCAGCAGCAGCAGGAAGGCTTTGGACTGGAGATTGGCGGGCATCATGTGTTGTTGTGGCGCGGCAATGGATGACCTTGCACTGTAAGCGAGCCATGCCGTCCGACCTATGCCCTTGCATTCGGTGGCACAATGGCGGATGCAACCCCAGGCCCTTCCCAGCCACAGTCGCATCCGCCAACCGGTTCAGCCGTGTCGCGGAAGGTTTCTCAACCAGCTAATGCTTTCCCAAGGAAAGCGGAGGTCAGCGGAATATGAGCGAGACAACGTCCGTCTACCAAGCCTATCAAGGCAATACCTATCTCTTCGGCGGCAACGCGCCCTATGTCGAGGAGATGTACGAAAACTACCTTGCCAACCCCGGCAGCGTGCCCGACTCGTGGCGCGAATACTTTGACGCGCTTCAGCATGTGCCCGCGGTGGACGGCAGCAATGCCAAGGACGTTCCCCACCTTCCTGTCATCAACGCCTTCGCTGAACGCGCCAAGCAGGGCGGCACCAAGGTCGTCGTTGCCACGGGGGCCGATTCAGAACTGGGCCGCAAGCGCACCGCCGTGCAGCAGCTCATCGCCGCATACCGTAACGTGGGTCAGCGCTGGGCAGACCTCGATCCCCTCAAGCGCACTGAGCGCCCGGTAATTCCCGAGCTGGAGCCGTCGTTCTACGGCTTCACCGATGCCGACCAGGAAACCGTGTTCAACACCAGCAACACGTTCTTCGGCAAAGAGTCGATGACGCTGCGCGAGCTGATCAACGCGCTGCGCGAAACCTACTGCGGCTCCATCGGCGCCGAATACATGTATGCCACTGAGCAGAACCAGAAGCGCTGGTGGCAAGAAAAGCTTGAAAGCATCCGCAGCAAGCCCAACTTCGACGCCGACAAGAAAAAGCACATCCTTGACCGTCTGACGGCAGCCGAGGGCCTGGAGCGTTATCTGCACACGAAGTACGTGGGGCAGAAGCGCTTTTCCCTGGAGGGCGGCGAGAGTTTCATCGCCGCCATGGACGAACTGATCCAGTCTGCCGGCGCCAAGGGCGTGCAGGAGATCGTGATCGGCATGGCCCACCGGGGCCGCCTGAACGTGCTGGTCAACACCCTGGGCAAGATGCCCAAGGATTTGTTCGCCGAATTCGACCATACCGCGCCTGAAGATCTCCCTGCTGGCGACGTGAAGTACCACCAGGGCTTCAGCTCCGATGTGACCACGCCCGGCGGGCCGGTGCATCTGTCGCTGGCTTTCAACCCCTCGCACCTTGAAATCGTGAACCCTGTGGTCGAAGGCTCGGTGCGCGCTCGCATGGATCGCCGCGCCGACCCGCAGGGTAAGCAGGTGCTGCCCGTGCTGGTGCATGGGGATGCGGCCTTTGCGGGCCAGGGCGTGAACCAGGAGACGCTGGCGCTGGCGCAGACCCGTGGCTACTCCACGGGCGGCACGGTGCATCTCATCATCAACAACCAAATCGGCTTCACCACGTCCGACCCGCGCGATGCGCGCTCCACGCTGTACTGCACCGACATTGTGAAGATGGTCGAATCGCCCGTGCTGCACGTCAACGGCGATGACCCCGAGGCCGTGGTGTTGGCCGTCCAGTTGGCGCTGGAGTTCCGCATGGAGTTCCGCAAGGACGTGGTGGTGGACATCATCTGCTTCCGCAAGCTGGGCCACAATGAGCAGGACACCCCCGCGCTCACCCAGCCGCTGATGTACAAGAAGATCGGCCAGCATCCGGGCACGCGCAAGCTGTACGCCGACAAGCTGGCAACGCAAGGGCTGGGTGAAACGCTGGGCGACGACATGGCCAAGGCTTACCGCGCCGCCATGGACGCGGGCAAGCACACGGTGGACCCGGTGCTGACCAATTTCAAGAGCCAGTACGCCGTGGACTGGAGCCCCTTCCTGGGCAAGAAGTGGACGGACGCGGGCGACACCGCCATTCCGCTGGCCGAGTGGAAGCGCCTGGCTGAAAGGATCTCCACCATCCCTGAGAGCGTGACGCCGCACCAACTCGTCAAGAAGGTCTATGACGACCGTGCAGCCATGGGCCGGGGCGACATTCCCGTGGACTGGGGCATGGGCGAGCACATGGCGTTCGCGTCGCTGGTTGCCTCGGGCTACCCGGTGCGCCTGTCGGGCGAGGACTGCGGGCGCGGCACCTTCACGCACCGCCACGCGGTCATCCACGACCAGAAGCGCGAGAAGTACGACGAAGGCACCTACATCCCGCTGCAAAACGTGGCCGAGAACCAGGCCCCGTTCGTCGTCATCGACTCGATCCTGTCCGAAGAGGCCGTGCTGGCCTTTGAGTACGGCTATGCCTCCAACGACCCCAACACCCTGGTGATCTGGGAAGCCCAGTTCGGCGACTTCGCCAATGGCGCGCAGGTGGTGATCGACCAGTTCATCGCCTCTGGTGAAGTGAAGTGGGGCCGCGTCAACGGCATCACGCTGTTGCTGCCGCACGGCTATGAGGGGCAAGGCCCCGAGCACAGCTCGGCCCGCCTGGAGCGCTTCATGCAGTTGGCGGCAGACACCAACATGCAGATCGTGCAGCCCACCACGGCCAGCCAGATCTTCCACGTGCTGCGCCGCCAGATGGTGCGCAACCTGCGCAAGCCGCTGGTCATCATGACGCCCAAGTCGCTGCTGCGCAACAAGGACGCCACCTCGCCGCTGGTGGAGTTCACCAAGGGCAGCTTCCAGACGGTGATTCCCGAGCAGAACGAGGCCATCGCCAAGAAGGCCGCCAAGGTCAAGCGCGTGATCGCGTGCTCGGGCAAGGTCTATTACGACCTCGTGAAGAAGCGCGCCGAGAACGAGGCCGAGGACGTGGCGATCCTGCGCGTGGAGCAGCTCTACCCGTTCCCGCACAAGGCGTTTGCCGCCGAGCTGAAGAAGTATCCCAACGCCGCCGACGTTGTCTGGTGCCAGGACGAGCCGCAGAACCAGGGTGCCTGGTTCTTCGTGCAGCACTACATCCACGAAAACATGCTCGATGGCCAAAAGCTCGGCTACGCGGGCCGCGCCGCCTCGGCATCTCCCGCTGTGGGCTACGCACACCTGCACCAGGAACAGCAAAAGAACCTGGTCGATGCCGCCTTCGCCAAGCTCAAGGGTTTTGTCCTGACCAAGTAAGGCCGGAAACCCGAACGAACACAGAACAGAACCCCTACCGAAAGAATTCAAAATGGCAATCGTAGAAGTCAAAGTCCCGCAGTTGTCCGAATCCGTGGCCGAAGCCACCATGCTCACCTGGAAGAAGAAGGCGGGCGAAGCCGTGGCGGTGGACGAAATCCTGATCGAAATCGAAACCGACAAGGTTGTGCTTGAAGTGCCTGCGCCTGCCGCAGGCGTGCTGGCCGAAATCATCCAGGGCGACGGCGCCACCGTGGTGGCCGAGCAGCTCATCGCCAAGATCGACACCGAGGCTGTGGCGGGCGCCGCTGCTTCGGCTGCCGCCCCGGCTGCTGCTTCGCCTGCGCCTGCCGCAGCTCCGGCGGCTGCGGCTGCATCCAAGGGCGACGTGGCCATGCCCGCCGCCGCCAAGCTGCTGGCCGAGAACAACCTTTCCGCATCCGCCGTGGTCGGCACGGGCAAGGATGGCCGCGTGACCAAGGGCGACGTGCTGGCCGCCGTGGCCGGTGGTGCCAAGGCCGCTGCCGCAGCCCCCAGCGTGATCCCCACCGGCGTGCCCACCAAGGCCCTGCCGCAAGTGGCAGCCCCCGCACCCAAGGACGACCTGGGCGACCGCCCCGAGCAGCGCGTGCCCATGAGCCGCCTGCGCGCCCGGGTGGCCGAGCGCCTGCTGCAATCGCAGTCCACCAACGCCATCCTGACCACGTTCAACGAAGTGAACATGGCCCCGGTGATGGAGCTGCGCAAGAAGTTCCAGGACAGCTTCACCAAGGAACACGGTACCAAGCTGGGCTTCATGAGCTTCTTCGTGAAGGCTGCCGTGCATGCGCTCAAGAAGTTTCCGGTGCTCAACGCCTCGGTGGACGGCAACGACATCGTCTATCACGGCTATTTCGACATCGGCATCGCCGTGGGTTCGCCGCGTGGCCTGGTGGTGCCCATTTTGCGCAATGCCGACCAGATGAGCTTTGCCGACATCGAGAAGAAGATCGCCGAATTCGGCAAGAAGGCTGCCGAAGGCAAGCTGGGCATCGAGGAGATGACCGGTGGCACCTTCTCCATCAGCAACGGCGGCACCTTCGGCTCGATGATGTCCACCCCCATCATCAACCCGCCGCAGTCGGCCATCCTGGGCGTGCACGCCACCAAGGACCGCGCCATGGTCGAGAACGGCCAGGTCGTGGTGCGCCCGATGAACTACCTGGCGATGAGCTATGACCACCGCATCATCGACGGTCGCGAGGCCGTGCTGGGCCTGGTCGCCATGAAGGATGCGCTGGAAGACCCCTCGCGCCTGCTGTTCGACATCTGACCGGAGCGAGATTTCTCATGAGCAAGCAATTTGATGTGATCGTCATCGGCGGCGGCCCCGGCGGCTATATCGCCGCCATCCGCGCCGCGCAGCTGGGCTTCAACGTGGCCTGCATCGACGAGTGGAAGAACGACAAGGGCGGCCCTGCTCCTGGCGGCACCTGCACCAACGTGGGCTGCATTCCCAGCAAGGCGCTGCTGCAATCCAGCGAGCACTTCGAGCACGCCAACAAGCACTTCGCCGAGCACGGCATCACTGCCACGGGCGTGAAGATCGACGTGGCGAAGATGCTGGGCCGCAAGGACGCCGTGGTGAAGCAGAACAACGACGGCATCCTGTACCTGTTCAAGAAGAACAAGGTCAGCTTCTTCCATGGCCGGGGTTCGTTCTCCAAGGCCGTCGAAGGCGGCTACGAGATCAAGGCGGGCGACGAGACCCTGGTGGGCAAGCAGATCATCGTCGCCACCGGCTCCAACGCCCGCGCGCTGCCCGGCGTGCCGTTCGACGAGGTCAACGTGCTGTCGAACGACGGCGTGCTGCGCATCGGCGCGGTGCCGAAGAAGCTCGCACTGATCGGCTCGGGCGTGATCGGGCTGGAGATGGGCTCCGTCTGGCGCCGCCTGGGCGCGGACGTGACCATTCTGGAGGGTCTGCCCACCTTCCTGGGCGCGGTGGATGAGCAGATCGCCAAGGAGGCCAAGAAGGCTTTCGACAAGCAGGGCCTGAAGATCGAGCTGGGCGTGAAGGTCGGCGAGGTCAAGACCGGCAAGAAGGGCGTGAGCATCGCCTACACCAACGCCAAGGGCGAAGGCCAGACGCTGGACGCTGACAAGCTCATCGTCTCCATCGGCCGCGTGCCCAACACCATCGGCCTCAATGCCGAGGCCGTGGGCCTGCAACTGGACGAGCGCGGCGCCATCGTGGTGGATGCCGACTGCAAGACCAACCTGAAGGGCGTGTGGGCCGTGGGCGACGTGGTGCGCGGCCCCATGCTGGCGCACAAGGCCGAGGAAGAGGGCGTGGCCGTGGCCGAGCGCATCGCGGGCCAGCACGGGCACGTCAACTTCAACACCATTCCCTGGGTCATCTACACCAGCCCCGAGATCGCCTGGGTGGGCCGCACCGAGCAGCAGCTCAAAGCCGATGGCGTGAAGTACAAGGCCGGCACCTTCCCGTTCCTCGCCAACGGTCGCGCGCGCGCGCTGGGCGACACCACGGGCATGGTCAAGTTCCTGGCGGATGCGGCCACGGACGAGATCCTGGGCGTACACATCGTTGGCCCCATGGCGAGCGAGCTGATTTCCGAAGCCGTGGTTGCGATGGAGTTCAAGGCCAGCGCCGAGGACATCGCGCGCATCTGCCACGCGCACCCGTCCCTGAGCGAAGCCACCAAGGAAGCGGCCCTGGCCGTGGACAAGCGCACGCTGAACTTCTGATATTTTGAATAAAAATGGGCTCCAGCGCTTATTGGATAAGCGCTGGTAGCTATTAAATTCATAGTATCGGAGGTCCGCGACGTGACGACTGTCAAACAGGCATACCAGGCCGAACTGGCCGCCAAGGGCTTCCAGAGCGACCCCGCCCAGTTGCGCGCAGTGGACGCCTTGCAGCGCTGTGCCGATGACTGGGCGGCATACAAGGACAAGCGCTCCAACGCGCTCAAGAAGCTCATCAACCGTCCTGACATTCCGCGCGGCGTCTATATGTACGGCGGGGTGGGGCGCGGCAAGAGCTTTCTCATGGACTGCTTCTTCAACGCCGTGCCCTTGAAGCGCAAGGTGCGCCTGCATTTCCATGAGTTCATGCGCGAGGTGCATCGTGAGCTGGCGGCCTTGCAGGGCACGCAAAACCCGCTGGATGTGCTGGGCGAGCGCATCTCCAAGCGCTACAAGCTCATCTGCTTCGACGAGTTCCACGTGGCGGACATCACGGACGCCATGATCCTGCACCGCCTGCTGGCGGCGCTGTTCGACAACGGCGTGGGCTTCGTCACCACCTCGAACTTCGAGCCCGACGGGCTGTACCCCGGCGGCCTGCACCGCGACCGCATCCTGCCCGCCATCGCGCTGCTCAACGAGCGCATGGAAGTGGTCAACGTGGACAACGGCACCGACTACCGCCGCCGCACGCTGGAGAGCGCCCGGCTCTACCACACACCCCTGGGGCCCGAGGCCGATGCGGCCATGGAGCAAACCTTCAACCAACTCGCCGAGGCCCGCGACGAAGACCCGTTGCTGCGCATCGAGGCGCGCGAGATTCGCGCCAGGCGGCGTGCGGGCGGCGTGGTGTGGTTCGACTTTCGCGAACTGTGCGGCGGCCCGCGCTCGCAGAACGACTACCTGGAGATCGCCACGCAGTTCCACACCGTGCTGCTGTCTGGCGTGCCCTACATGCCCGTCAGCATGGCCTCGCCTGCGCGGCGCTTCACCTGGCTGGTGGACGTGCTGTATGACCGGCGTGTCAAACTCATCCTGTCCGCCGAGGTGCCGCCGGAGCAGCTCTACACCGAAGGGCCGCTGGCGCACGAGTTCCCGCGCACGGTGTCGCGCCTGAACGAAATGCAGTCCAAGGAATTCCTGGCGCTGGAACGCCGCAACGTCGATACCGGATTGACCTGATGCGCCTGGCCTTCACACTCTTCGCAGCACTGTGGGCGGCGTCCCTTGCCAATGCGCAAGAGGCTGCGGACAACCCCCATGCCGCCGCCATGACCGAGCGCACGGCGCAGCGCCAGCAAATCCAACATGAGCGCGAAGCCCTCAAAGCCCGGCAGCTAAAGGAAGAGGCGGCCTGTTACCAGCGCTTCGCGGTGGAGGACTGCCTGCGGGGCGTTCGCGCCGGGGTGCGCGACGCCGCGACCCGCCTGCGCGCGCGCGAGATCGCGCTCAACGATGCCGAGCGCCGGGAGAAGGCCGCCGACCGCCTGAAGGCCATCGAGCAGAAGCAGCCGCCCACGCCCGCCCAGCCATCCACAGACGTGGCCGCGCCGCACAATGCGCAGGCCATCCAGGCCCAGCGCGACCGTGACGCCGCACAGCGAGCGCAGCAGCAGCGCGCTCATATCCGCAATCAGGCCAGCGCCAAGGCCCAGCGGCAGGCCGGCAGCGCGGCAAGCGCCGCCCGGGCCCGCGAGCGCCGGGCGCAGACGCTCAAGGCCGCCGAGGAGCACCGTGCGCGTGTGGAGAAAGCCCGCGCCACTGCCGCCGCGCAAGGACGCAAGCCTGCGGCGCCGCTGCCCGCCAGCTCACAAACCCAGTGACTGGTCAGGCGCGGTCCGCCTCTGGGGCGGCTCGGGTGGCATTCTTTTTTTCTTCCACCAGCGCCTCGATCTTCACGATCGCCAGCGACAGGTTGTCGCCGCCGCCCCGGGCGCGGGAGCGGGCTTTTTCGATCAGGAACTCCGTCGCTTCGCGCGGCGAGAGCGAATCGACCACGGAGCCCAGCTCGGTGGGCGAGAAGTAATGCCACACGCCGTCGCTGCAGGCCATGAGCACGTCGCCTGGCTGCAGCTGCGAGATCAGGTGGGTGGTGATGGGCGGGTCGCTTTCCGTGCCCAGGCAGCCCACCAGGATGTTGGAGTGCGGGTGGTTGTTGGCCTCGGCCTCGGTGAGTTCGCCCCGGTCCACCAGGGCCTGCACGTACGAATGGTCGCTGGTGCGCGTGACCATGCGAGCGCCCTGGAAGTGGTAGATGCGCGAATCGCCCGCGTGTACCCAGTGGCAGTCGCCCCGGGGGTTGATGAGAAACGCCGCGATGGTGCTGTGCGGTTCCTGCTCGGCCGCGATGGCCGTGAGGCGGATGACGATGTGCGCTTCTTCGACCATGCTCTTGAGCATGGCGACCGGGTCATCGGAGTCGGGGGAATAGCGCTCGAACAACTGGCGCGCGGTCATCATGACCTGGTCAGACGCCTTGCGCCCGCCGCTGCGGCCACCCATGCCGTCGGCGATGACACCCAGCACGCAGCCGTTGTGCCGTTCGTGCGCGATCAGGGTGACCTGGTCCTGCTGGTACTCCCGGTCGCCCTTGTGGATGCCCGTGGACGCAATGAGGCGAAACGCTTTGGTCATGCTGCTGATTGTGAAGGCTCGTGCGCGCCGAACCCTTATTATTATCTGCCCGCCTGTGGCATTTCTGCCATCCCACGCTGCCCCTGCCTTGCCCACCGACCTCCACTCTCCCAGCCGACAGCTCATTGCCCTGCGCATCGAGCATGCCGACCTGGACGCCCTCATCGACCGCTGCCCCCCCGATGGCACGCCCGATGAACTGGCGCTGCGCCGCCTGAAGAAACGCCGCCTCGCGCTGCGCGACGCCATCGCCCGGCTGGAGCGAGCGCTTCTCCCGCAAGAGCCCGCCTGATGTCCCTGGCCGAGATGGTGCGTGAAGTGTTCGCGCCCGAAGGTGTGCTGGCACGGGCCGACGCGCACTTCACGCCGCGCGAAGGGCAGAGCGCCATGGCCGTGGCGGTGGCCGAAACGCTGCAGCAAGGCGGCGCGCTGGTCGTGGAGGCAGGCACGGGCGTGGGCAAGACCTATGCGTACCTGGTGCCCGCGCTGCTCAGCGGCGAGCGCGTGCTGCTGTCCACCGCCACCAAGGCGCTGCAGGACCAGCTTTTCGCGCGCGACCTGCCGCGCCTGGCCCAGGTGCTGGGCGTGCCCGTGCGCACGGCCCTGCTCAAGGGGCGGGCCAGCTACCTGTGCCTGCACCGCATGGCGCAGGCGCGCCAGGACCCGTCCGCCCACGACCGTGGCGTGGCGTGGGTGCTCGCCAAGGTCGAGGACTGGTCGCGCGGCACGCGCTCGGGCGACCTGGCGGAGCTGACGGGGCTGGACGAGCGCTCGCCCGTGATCCCGCTGGTCACCTCGACCCGCGAGAACTGCCTGGGCGCGCAGTGCCCGCGCTTTCGTGAATGCCACGTGTACCTTGCGCGGCGCGAGGCGCTGGCGGCGGACATCGTGGTCATCAACCACCACCTGTTCTTTGCCGACGTGGCCGTGCGCGAATCGGGCATGGCAGAGCTGTTGCCCTCGGTGCGCGTGGTGGTGTTCGACGAGGCGCACCAGATCAACGAAACCGGCGTGCAGTTCCTGGGCACGCAACTGTCCACGGGGCAGTTGATGGACTTTGGCCGCGACCTGCTGGCCGTGGGGTTGCAGCATGCGCGTGGCTTGGCCGACTGGAGCGGCCTGTCCCGCGCCCTGGAGCGGGCCGTGCAGGATTGGAGGCTGGTAGTCGGTGATGCGCGTGGCGCAGCCCGGCTGCGCTGGAACGGCGAGGCTCCCGACGGTGTACCCGGCGATGCATGGCAGTCCGCGCTGCGCGCCGTTGCACTGGCCTGCGCCCAGGCGCAGGAAGCGCTCGACACGGTCAGCGAGACCGCCCCCGACTTCGAGCGGCTGTACGAACGCGGCTCGGGGCTGCTGGCCCGGCTGGCCCGCTTCGCGGGACCCGCGAACCCGGACGCGGTGCGCTGGGCGGAGCTGGGTGCCACGCAGCTGCGCCTGATCGAGTCACCGCTGGACATCGCCGAGGCCATGTACACGCGCCTGCTCGCCACGCCGACCGAAACGCAAGAGGCCGACGGCTGGCCCGTGGAACATGCGGCGGGGCCGGGCAAGGCGTGGATCTTCACCTCGGCCACGCTGGGCGACGACGAGGCGCTGACCTGGTTCACCGAACGGGCCGGGCTGCAGGACGCCCGCATCCTGCGTGTGGCAAGCCCCTTCGACTATGCCGCCCAAGCCGCGCTGTACGTGCCGCGCCACCTGCCCACGCCCGCCGACCCGGCGCACAGCCTGGCCCTGGCCGACTGGCTGGGCGCGGCGGTGGAGCAACTGGGCGGGCGCACGCTGGTGCTCACCACGACCCTCAAGGCGCTGCGCACCATTGGCGACGCGCTCCGGCAGCGCTTCGATGCTTCCGGCGCCGTGGACGTGCTGGTGCAGGGCGAATGGCCCAAGCGGCGCCTCATGGAGCGCTTCCGCGAAGGATCGGAGCAGGGCAGGCCGGGTTGCGTTCTGGTGGCGTCGGCCACGTTCTGGGAAGGGTTCGACGTGCCCGGCGACGCGCTGCAACTGGTGGTGATCGACAAGCTGCCGTTTCCCCCGCCCGGCGACCCGTTGGTGGATGCGCGCACGCAGCGCATCGAGCAAGCGGGCGGCAAGGCTTTTACGGCCTATGCCTTGCCCGAGGCGGCGGTGGCACTCAAGCAGGGTGCGGGGCGTTTAATTCGGCATGAAACCGACCGGGGCATCCTGGTGGTGGGCGACACGCGCCTGGTCGCCAAGGGCTATGGCAAGCGGCTGCTGGCGGCGCTGCCCCCGATGCGGCGG
The DNA here is from genome assembly GCF_047607405.1 of Acidovorax sp. Taxonomy (GTDB): domain Bacteria; phylum Pseudomonadota; class Gammaproteobacteria; order Burkholderiales; family Burkholderiaceae_C; genus Acidovorax. The sequence continues at coordinate 98,737 of NZ_JASGDA010000109.1, forward strand.
CTGGAGACGGAAGAGGAGTGGGGCAACGCGCTGCAGGCGCTGGTTGATCTGAGTTGGGGAATGGCGCGAGGGGATGGCTCGTCATTGAAACAATAGGAATTGCACCAGCCCCATCATCCGGTAGGCATCGCAATTTGCGAGACTGTAAATTGAACCGTATGACTGCCGACCTCGATGAGCGCTCTCTCAAACTCTCGTTGGCCGCCCGCTGCACGCGCGGTGCAAAACTCTCAGTGCTCGCGATTTTGAGAACCAATGCCCCCGAGTCAATCGACAACCGCATTTTCTGGCTGCGCCGATCCGACTTGCCCGTGAACCCCGCGCGCACGGCTTCAATCGGCAAAAACTTCTTGTAGCGTCAGCAATGTTGCAGTTAATGTCTTTGCCGACACCGCCCCCATCTTTTTGACCAGTCGCACCTTGTCAACCGTGCGCAGTTGATCCAGCATGATCAGCCCCTTGACGCCCGCATGGGTGACGGGCACGCGAAAAGGTGCAGCGAAGCCCTTGGATGTCATGGGGGCGACGATAACGGTGCGCAGGTGGTCGTTGAGTTCTGCCGGTGAAACGATGACGCAGGGGCGCGACATCTGGATCTCACTGCCTATGGTGGGGGCCAGATTCACCAGCCAGATGTCACCGCGTTTCACCAGACCAGTTCCGCGTCGCCTTGGTTGCCAAATTCGCCTATCAGCAATTCACTTTCGCCCAATGCGGCAGCGGCTTCGGCCCAGCCGCTGCGTGGTGTTGTGGCGGGCTTGCGCAGCACAATGGTGCCGTTTTCCAAGGTGATGTCGGCGGTTTTGCATCCCTCCAGCCCGGCTTGGGCCAGTAGGGGTTTGGGCAAAACGATGCCCTTGCTGTTTCCAATGGTTCGGATGGTGACGTGCATGGCGAGGGCTTCTGTTGCAACAATGTTATCCCTTGGATTTCATGTCGTCAAAATAGCCTGCGCTATTTTTTCAAATCTTTTTGGCCTCTAGCCCTTGGCAGTAAAGCGCCAGACGCTATCATTTTTGATGAATCAGCGCCGCAAAAAGACCACGTCCCACACGCCATGGCCCAGCCGCAGGCCGCGGTTTTCGAACTTGGTCAGCGGGCGGTAGGCGGGCTGGGGGGCAAAGCCCTCGGCGGTGTTGGCAAGCAGCGGCTCGGCGCCCAGCACCTGCAGCATTTGCTCGGCGTAGGGCTGCCAGTCGGTGGCGCAGTGCAGGTAGCCGCCGGGTTTCAGGCGCGCGGCCAGCTTGGCGACCAGCGGCGGCTGGATCAGGCGGCGCTTGTTGTGCTTCTTCTTGTGCCAGGGGTCGGGGAAGAACACGTGGACCCCGTCCAGGCTGCCCTCGGGCAGCATGTGGTCGATGACCTCCACGGCGTCGTGCTGCAGGATGCGGATGTTGGTAATGCCCTGCTCGCCGATGCGCTTGAGCAGCGCGCCCACGCCGGGCTCGTGGACCTCGCAGCACAGAAAGTTGTCGCCAGGCCGCACGCGGGCGATGTGGGCCGTGGCCTCGCCCATGCCGAAGCCGATCTCCAGCACCAGCGGCGCGCTGCGGCCAAAGGCCGTGGCGGCATCGAGCGGGGCGGGGGCGTAGGGCAGGACGAAGCGGGGGCCGAAGTCCTCGAACGCCTTGGCCTGGCCGGTGGTGGTGCGGCCCGCGCGGCGCACGAAGCTCTTGATGGTCTTGGGGTAGGCCACGCCAGCGGGCGCGGCGGCAGAGGCGGGGGGAGCAAGGGGTTGTTCGGTCACGATGCGGCATTGTAGGTTCGCCGCCACGCGGCAACCCAGCCGGACAGGGCGTGCGCCAGGGGCGTGTCGCACGGGTGTTCCGGCGGCGGCAGCCCCAGCGCCTGCGCCGCGTCGCACAGGGCGCGCAGCGGGTCCGCCAGGTCCAGCGCCTGGGCGCCGTTCTGCTTGGACAGCTTCTCGCCGTTGGCGCCGCACACCAGCGGCGTGTGCAGGTAGCGGGGCGTGGGCAGGCCCAGGGCCTGCTGCAGCAGGATCTGGCGCGGCGTGTTGTCCGCCAGGTCTTCGCCGCGCACCACGTGGGTGATGCCCTGTTCGGCGTCGTCCACCACCACGGCCAATTGGTAGGCCCACAGGCCGTCGGCGCGGCGCAGCACGAAGTCGCCCACGGCCTGGGCCACGTCCTGCTGCTGTGCGCCCAGGCGGCGGTCGTGCCAGGCCACGGTGCATTTCACTATCGAAAATGTAGCTGCCTGCGCTTGTCCAGCAAGCGCTGGAGGCCGATTTGGCTTGAAATCCGCCACATTGAAGCGCCAGGACCGGCCCGCGCGCCCGTGCAACCCGTGGCGGCAGGTGCCGGGGTAGGGCAGCGCGGCGTGGCGCTCGCGGGGGTGGCCCAGCGCGGCCTGGGCGTCTTCGATGTCCTTGCGCGAGCAGGCGCAGGGGTAGGCGTGGTTGTGCGCGATGAGATGGTCCAGCGCCCGCTGGTACAGCGCGCCGCGCGCGGACTGCCACACGGGCGGCGCGTCGGGTACCAGGCCGCAGGTGGCCAGTTGGTGCAGGATGAATTCGCCCGCGCCGGGGATGCAGCGCGGCGTGTCCACGTCTTCGATGCGCACCAGCCAGCGGCCCCCGCGCGCGCGGGCGTCCAGCCAACTGGCGAGCGCGGCCACCAGCGAGCCCGCGTGCAGCGGGCCGGTGGGCGAGGGGGCGAAGCGGCCTGCGTAGTTGCTCACGCCACGGCCAGCGCCAGCTCCAGGCCCGAGACGAAGGCGTCTTCCACGCGGTGGCCCAGGCACCAGTCGCCGCAGGCGCCCAGGCCCAGGGCGGCGTCCCACAGGTGGCTCTTGCCCAGGGGGTGGGTGGTCTGGGCGTAGCGCCAGCGGCGCGTGTCGGCGAAGGCGGGCTCGGCGCGGATGCCGGTGACCTCGGCAAACGCCTTGAGCAGCTTGGCCTGCACGCGGGCCGCGTCGTCTTCCAGGTGCTCGGCCGACCAGGCGGGGCTGGCCTGCACCGTCCAGCGCTCGACGATGCTGCGGCCCGGCTTGGACGACTCGCGCGCCAGCCAGGCGATGCGGTGGTGCGTGCTGCGCGCCGCGTTCCACTGCGGGCCGAGGGTGGTCAGGCCCGGGCGCACGGCCTGGGGGTAGGCGAGCATCAGCGTCCAGCACGGGGCGATGGCGACGGTGGCCAGGGCGTCGGCCAGCGGCGTGTCCAGCGCGGAGCTGACCAGCAGCGCCTGCGCGGGCACGGCGGGCTGGGCCAGCAGCACGGCGCTGAAGCCCGCATAGACCTGCTGCGCGCCGCCCGCGCCCTCGGTGCGCAGCTGCCAGCCTTGCGCGTCGAGCGTGTCGCGTTCGATGCGCGTGACGCGGGTGCCGGTGACGAGCTGCCCCGCCTGCGCCAGCGGCGCGGCCCAGGCCGCCGCCAGCGACTGCATGCCGGGGCTGGCGACCCAGTGCGCCTCGCCGTTGGCCAGCCCCGCGGCGGCCACGCGGCCCGTAGCGTCGAGCACGCGCACGGAATTGGCGCTCCAGCGCCTGCACACGCCGGGTACGGTGTCGATGGCGCGGGCGAAGCGCGGGTCGCGCACGGTGAAGTACTGCGCGCCCGCGTCGAAGCTGCCGAAGGGGCTGTCGATGGTGGCGGTGCGACCGCCGGGCTGGTCGGCCTTCTCGAACACCGTCACGCGGTGCCCGGCCTGCGCCAGCGTGCGGGCGCAGGCGATGCCCGCCATGCCCGCGCCGATGACGGCGAAGTGTTTGCGGTGGGCGGTGAGGGGGGCGGTGGGGTGCATGGGGGGCTTTCGGTGGTGGCTTGGCGCCACTCTACACGCGGTGCGCGGACGTGGGTCAGAAGGCGGGATGGTTTTCCAGCAGGGCGCGGCGCGTGGCGGGGCTTTGCAGCTGGTCCAGCCACCATTGCAGCGCCCGCCCCGGCGCGCTGAAGCCTGGGCCGCCCCAGGCGCAGTACACGCGCACGTTGCGCTCGGGCCGGGCCACGCGGCGCGCCACCAGCTGGCCGGCTTCGAGGTAGGGGCGCACCATGGGCTCGGGCAGGAAGCCGCCCGCCAGGCCGCGCAGCTGCGCGTGCAGCTTGGCCTGCATGGTGTCCACGGTCAGCACGTCCTGCCCGCCCAGCAGGCCCATGGTGGCGCCGCCGCGCGTGGCGGAGTCGGCCACGGCCACGGCGCGGTGCTGCCGCAGGGTGGCGTCGGTCAGCGGTTCGGGCGCGGACGCCAGCGGGTGGTGCGGCGCCACCACGTAGATGAAGAGCAAATCGCCCAGCGCCAGCTGCTGCAGGCCCGCCACGTTGGCGCCGGGTACGGCCACGCCGAGGGCCAGGTCGGCGCGGCCCGAGGTCAGGGCCTCCAGGGTGCCGTTCATGATGCCGCCCAGCAGCTTCAGCCGCGTGGGCACGCCCAGGGCGTAGAAGGCTTCCGCCAGCTCCAGCAGGGTGTGGGGCGAGATGATGCCGTCCACCGACAGGGTGATCTGCGGCTCCCAGCCCGTGGCCACGCGGCGCACGCGGTGGGCCACGGCGTCGATGTCTTCCAGCAGCCGCACGCCCTCGCGCAGCAGCACCGCCCCGGCCTCGGTGGGGCGGGCCTGGCGGGCGCTGCGGTCGAACAGCAGCACGTCCAGCGCGTCCTCGATCTGGCGCACGCGGTAGGTCAGGGCGCTGGGCACCAGGCCCAGGTGCCGCGCGGCGGCGGCGAAGCTGCCGGACTCGGCGATCACCTGCAGCATGGACAGGGCGTCGGGGGTCAGGACATCGCGGGCGTTCTGCATGGTCATGCGGTGTTGATTCAATTCGTTTGAATGATGCCATCAAGCCCGCAGCGCCCATGCGCCAAGGCGGCACCTTACAGTGGAGGCCCTCAGTTGAAAGAATTGCCCCCATGCTGACCGTTCGCAAATCGCAGGACCGGGGCCATGCCGACCACGGCTGGCTGCGCTCGTTCCACAGCTTCTCGTTCGCTGGCTACTACGACCCGGAGCACATGGGCTTTGGCAACCTGCGCGTCATCAACGAGGACCGCATTGCGCCCGGCACGGGCTTCGGCACGCACGGGCACCGGGACATGGAGATCATCAGCTACGTGCTGTCGGGCGAGCTGGCGCACAAGGACAGTATGGGCAACGTCAAAGGCATACCGCCCGGCGACGTGCAGCGCATGAGCGCGGGCAGCGGCGTGATGCACAGCGAGTTCAACCACGCCCAGGGCCAGTCCACGCACTTCCTGCAGATCTGGATCGAGCCCAACGTGCGCGGCATTGCGCCCAGCTACGAGCAGAAGACCTTCACCGACGCCGACAAGCGCGGCACGCTGCGCCTGGTGGCCTCGCCGGACGGCGCGCAGGGCTCCGTCCTGATCCATGCCGACGCGGCCCTGTATGCCGGGCTGTTCGACGCGGGCGAAGCCGCCACGCTGGCGCTGGACCCTGCGCGCAAGACCTACGTCCACCTGGTGCGCGGCGAGCTGCAGGTCAACGGAGCCCTGCTCTCGGGTGGCGACGCGGCGCGGATCGAGGGCGAATCCGCCCTGTCGCTGGCGCAGGGCCGCGACGCCGAGGTGCTGGTGTTCGACCTGGCCGCCTGACCGGCTGGTGAAACCCGAAGGAGAGACAAGCATGACGACCACTGAACTGCAGCGCGTTCCCGGCACGCCCATGGCGCAGACCGTGCGCATCCGCCACCATGAATTCGTGGTGGACGGCACCGCCGACGAGGGCGGCGGCGACGGCGGCCCCAACCCGCACGACCTGTACGACGCGGCCCTGGGCGCCTGCAAGGCGCTCACGGTGCTGTGGTACGCGCGCCGCAAGGGCTGGGCGGTGCAGGACGTGCAGACGGTGGTGGAGCGCGACGCCTCGGCCGAGCGCGCGGGCACCTACCGGCTGGCGGCGCGGCTGCAGGTCAGCGGCGACCTCACCGACGCGCAGATCGCCGAGCTGGAAGCGGTGGCGCACAAGTGCCCCGTCCACAAGCTCATGACCACGGTGGCGACGCAGATCAGCACCTCGGTGCAGCGTCTGCCGCAATAATGGTCAAATCGGCCTCTAGCGCTTATCCAGCAAGCGCAGGCAGCTATTCTTTTGGTAGTGATTGGGCTGCTGCGTTCAGGCCCGCGTCCAGCGCCTCGCGCTCGTCGAACACGAAGCAGCAGCCGCCGTAGTGCGCGCCGTCGGTTTCCTCGAAGTACTTGAGGATGCCGCCTTCGAGCTGATAGACGTGCTCCACGCCTTCCTCGCGCATCAGGATGGCGGCCTTCTCGCAGCGGATGCCGCCGGTGCAGAAGCTCACCACGGTCTTGCCCTTCAACTCGTCCTTGTGCGCGCGCAGCGCGGGCGGGAACTCGGTGAACTTGGCGATGCCCCAGTCGATGGCGTTGGCGAAGGTGCCGTGCTGCACCTCGAAGGCGTTGCGCGTGTCCAGCGTGACCACTTCGCGGCCTTCGTCGTCGCGGCCCTGGGCCAGCCAGCGGCGCAGGGTGGCGGGCGCCACCGAGGGCGCGCGGCCCGCTGCAGGGCGGATGGCGGGGTGGTCCATGCGGATGATCTCGCGCTTGACCTTGACCCGCATCTTGCGGAAGGGCACGGCGGCGGACCAGCTTTCCTTCGGGGCCAGGTCGGCAAAGCGCGGGTCGGCCCGCAGCGCATCGACGAAGCCGCGCACGGCCCCTGCCGGGCCTGCCAGAAAGAAGTTGATGCCTTCCTCGGCCAGCAGCACGGTGCCCTTGAGCCCGGCGGCCACGGCGCGCGCGTGCAGCACCTCGCGCAGCGCTGGCGCGTCGGGCAGCGGCACGAACTTGTAGCAGGAGACGTTGAGAACGCTGGTATCCACCGCAGTCAGGGGGCAGCCAGCAGCGTGGTCTCGACCTTGTTGGCGAGCTGCGCTATGGCGAGCGCCGCAGGGCAGCCGGGCATTTGCAGCAGCAGCAGCTGGCGGCGCATCACGGCGTCGCGCACCGAGGTGTCGGCGGGTATGTCGCCCAGGTGGACCAGGCGCATGGGGCGTGCGGATTCCGTGCTCACGAAGCGGTCCAGCACCTGCTGCAGCTGGCTGGTGATGGCGCGCCCGTCGCCCGGACGCGCGGCCTGGTTGATGACCATGCGCACGTGCTGGCGCTTTTGCTGCATGGCCAGCACCTTGATGGCGGCGTAGGCGTCGGTCAGCGAGGTGGGTTCGGGCGTGGCCACGACCAGCACCTCGGACGCCAGCGAGATGGAGAACAGCACCACGTCGGAGATGCCCGCGCCGGTGTCCAGCAGCACCACGTCGTAGCGCGGCGTGAGCGCCTGGATCACGCTCAGGAACTGGCTGCGCACCTCGGGCGTGAGGCGCGAATATTCCACCATGCCCGAACCGGCCAGCAGCACGTCGAAGCCGCCGGGCGCCTGGATCACGGCATCTTCGAGCGCGGCCTTGCCGGTGAAAACGTCGTGCAGCGTGACCTTGGGGTGCAGGTTGAGCACCACGTCCAGGTTGGCCAGGCCCAGGTCGGCGTCGAGCACCAGCACGCGCTGGCCCCGGCGGGTGAGGGCGGCGGCCAGGTTGGCTGATACGAAGGTCTTGCCCACGCCGCCCTTGCCGCTGGTGATTGCAATGATGCGGGCGCCCTGCGGCTGCGCAGCGGGGGTGGCCGACGATGGTGTGGTGGGGGGTGACAGCGCGTCGCTCATCTTCTTGCTAACTTTCAGTAGGCGCCGCCTGGGGGGGAAGACGGGTCCAGCGGGGGCAGGTCGCCCCAGCTCGATGGGGTGTAGAGCGGGCCGAACAACAGGCTCTTCTCTTCGGCGCTGACGGTGCTGTCGGGCTGCTCCTCGATGCTGACGCAGTTGCGGCCCGCTGCCTTGGCCTGGTAGAGCTGGTGGTCGGCCCGGTCGGTCCACAGCAGGGTGGTGGAGCGGATCCATTGCATGGCGAAGGCGCCGCCGATGCTCACGGTGACGTTCAGCGCGCCCGCGCCGGGCACCTGCACGGGCGTGGCGGCGACCGCGCGGCGGATGCGCTCGGCCACCGCGCGGCCAAAGGCGGCCTGGCAGGCGGGCAGCACCACCGCGAACTCCTCGCCGCCGTAGCGCGCCAGGGTGTCCATGGGGCGCACGCAGGCGCTCAGCGTGCGTGCCACCGACTGCAGCACCAGGTCGCCCACCGTATGGCCGTGCGTGTCGTTCACGCTCTTGAAGTGGTCGATGTCCAGCATCAGCAGCAGTGCGGCCTCGCCGGAGCGCGTGACGCGGTCGATCTCGCGCTCCAGCACGGCGCGGAAGTGGCGGCGGTTGGCCAGGCCGGTCAAGGGGTCTTTGAGGGACAGCTCGCACAGGCCGTCGATCAGGTCCTGCAGGTAGCGCGACGGGCCGTCCCCCGGCGCTGCCAGGGCCTCGGCGCCACCGGCCTGGGCCACCAGCGCGTGGGCGGTGTCCAGGCGCAGGTCGCGCAGATCTACCAGGTGGGGGGCCGCAGGATCAGACACGGAAATTGTGAGAAAGAGTACGCTCAGTGTACCAGTGCCTCCGCGCTATGCGGCCCGTGGCAACTGCTGCAGCGCGGCCAGCGCCTCGGCATCGGTGCGGTACATCGCCAGGGCCGGGTCGGGCTCCAGCAGCCCGGCCTGGCGCAGCACCCGTTCCACGGGCAACTTCAGGCCGCTCAGGTGCAGGGTGCCGCCGCGCTGCCGCAGCAGGGCCAGCAGGCTGGCGAAGGTTTCCACGCCCGTCACGTCGATGCGGTTGATGGGCTGGGCCAGCAGGCACAGGTGCAGCAGCTCCGGGCGGGCCGCCAGGTCCTCCGTCACGCGCCTCTCCAGCGCGCTGGCCGAGGCGAAGTCCAGCTCCGCGTCCATACGCAGCGCCAGCAGCCGGGGCGCCAGCGCGGGCAGCTGCCACAGGTGGCGGTCGCGCAGGCTGCCGTCGGGGTGCAGGCCCACCTCGATGATGCGCGGGTGCAGGCGCTGGTACAGAAAGTGGCTCAGGTTCATCAGCAGGCCCACCAGCACGCCCCAGTACATGCGCGGCGCGGTGGCGAGGGTGAGCGCGAAGGTCACGCCGCCGATGACCGCCTCCACCCGCGACACGCGCCACAGGCGCAGCAGCGAGCGGGGCTTGATGAGGCTGGTGATGGCCGTCACCACCACGGCGGCCAGCACCGACTGCGGCACGTGGTAGAGCGCGGGCGTCAGCCACAGCAGCGACACCAGCACCAGGGCCACGGCGAACAGCGTGGCCCAGCCGCTTTGGGCGCCCGCGTACAGGTTGAGGGCCGAGCGCGAGAACGAGGCGCTGGTGGCGAAGCTGCCGCACAGGCCGCTGCTGATCTTGGCCAGGCCCTGGCCGATGAGGTCCTGGTTCTCGTTCCAGCGCTCGCCCGAGCGCTGGCTTTCCACCTTGGCGCTGGACGCGGTTTCCAGAAAGCTCACCAGCGTGACCACCAGCACCGGCATCACCAGCGCCGCGAACTCCGGCCAGGCCAGCAGGCCCGGCCAGTAGGGCGCGGGCAGCCCGGCGGGCAGTGCGCCGATCACCGCGCCGCCCGCGTCGGCGTATCCCAGCGCCCAACTGAGCGCCCCGGCGGCGCCGATGACCACGATGGCGGCGGGAAAGCTTGGCCGCCAGCGGCGCGCCAGCATCAGCAGCGCCAGGCTGCCCAGGCCGAACGCCGCAGCCGTGAGGTCGAACAGCCCGGGCGAGGGCGTGGACAGCAGGGCGCCCCAGTCCGCGCGCAACCCCGTGAGCGCTGCGAGCTGCGAGCCCAGGATCAGCAGCGCCGCCGCCTGTGTGAACCCGTTGAGCACGGGCGACGTGACCAGGTTGAGCAGCCAGCCGAAGCGTGCCAGCCCCATGGCCAGTTGCAGCAGGCCCGACAGCAGCGCCATCCATGCCGCCATCGCCACCCACTGCGCGCTGCCCGGCTGCGCCAGGCCCGTGAGCGAGGCGCCGATCAGCAGGCTGGTCAGCGCCGTGGGGCCCACGCCCAGGCGCGTGGACGAACTGAACAGCACGGCGACCAGCGCGGGTACCAGCGACGCATAGATGCCCGTGATGAGCGGCATGCCCGCGAGCTGCGCATAGGCCACGCCCTGCGGCACCAGCATCAGCCCCACGGTGATGCCCGCCCAGAACTCGCCCCGGATCAGTTCGCGGCTGGGGCGGGGCCAGGCCAGGAACGGAAGTCGCCGGGCCAGCGGGGAGTGTCGAAGCGGCAGCATGCGCCGATTGTCGCGCGGGGGCGGGCGGCACGGTCCTACAGCAGCTTCGGCAATGTCCGACCCGGGGCGGACGCGGCGCTGCCTACAGTGAAGGCCGTCCATCTTTCATCGCAAGGAGTTTGAGCCATGAACACCCTGAAGCATTCGCAGAGCCCCGCCCGCCGCATCGTCGGCGCCCTTGCCGTGAGCGCCCTGGCCCTGGGCCTGTCCGCCTGCGGCAAGAAGGAGGAGCCGACCGTGGGCCAGCGCCTGGACTCCGCAGTCGAGAAGACCGAGCAGGCTGCGGCCGAGGCCCGCGCCAAGACCGAGAGCCTGGTGAAGAACGCGGAAAACAAGGTGGAGCAGGGCGCCGCCACGGCCAAGGGCGCCATCGACGACGCCGCCATCACGGCCCAGGTCAACGCCGGGCTGGCCAAGGACCCCGACCTGAGCGCACTCAAGATCAACGTGGACACCGTGAACGGCGCCGTCACGCTCAAAGGGCCCGCGCCGTCCGCCGTGGCGCGCGAGCGGGCCGAGAGCATCGCCAAGGGCGTGGCCGGGGTGACCTCGGTGAAGAACGAGCTCGTGGTCACCGCCGGTTGATCGCGTCGTCATGCGGCTACCATGGCCGCATGACGCAACACGACGCATCCCGGCTTTCCACCCGCATCGTCCACCACGGCTACGAACCCCCGGCGGGGTTCGCGGCACCCCAGCCAGCCGTCCACAAGGCTTCCACCGTCATCTTCGAGAACGTCGCGGCCATGCGCGCGCGCGACTGGAAGGACAAGAGCGGCTACACCTACGGCCTGCACGGCACACCCACCACCTTCACGCTGGAAGAACGCCTGTGCACGCTGGAAGGCGGCCTGCAGTGCGTGCTGCTGCCCAGCGGCCTGGCGGCCATCGCCAACGTGGGGCTGGCGCTGCTGCAGCTGGGCGACGAGGTGCTGATCCCCGACAACGCCTATGGCCCGGGCAAGGACTTCGCCCAGGTCGAGCTGCGGCGCTTTGGCGTGCGCACCGTGTTCTACGACCCCCTGGACCCCGCCGACCTGGCCGCGCGCATCACGCCCGCCACGCGGCTGGTGTGGCTCGAAGCGGCGGGCTCCGTGACCATGGAATTCCCCGACCTGTGCGAGCAGGTGCGCATCTGCCGCGCGCGCGGCGTGACCACCGCACTGGACAACACCTGGGGCGCGGGCCTGGCGTTCGCGCCCTTCGACCTGCTCGGGGACGGCAGCCTGGGCGTGGACATCTCGGCCCACGCGCTCACCAAATACCCCAGTGGCGGCGGGGACGTGCTGATGGGCAGCGTCATCACGCGTGACGTGGGCCTGCACATGAAGATCAAGCTCACCCACATGCGCCTGGGCCTGGGCGTGGCAGCCAACGATGCCGAGGCCCTGCTGCGCGCCCTGCCCAGCATCGCTCTGCGCTACCACGCGCACGACGAGGCCGCGCGCAGCCTGGCGCGGTGGATGCGCGATCAGCCCGCCGTGGCGCAGGTGCTGCACCCGGCGCTGGAGAGCTCGCCTGGGCACGAACACTGGCAGGCGCTGTGTACCGCAGCGGCGGGCCTGTTCAGCGTGGTCATCGACGCGCGCCATGGCCAGCGGCAGGTGGATGCGTTCTGCGACGGCCTGCGCCTGTTCAAGCTGGGCTACAGCTGGGGCGGCCCGATGAGCCTGGTGGTTCCCTACGACCTGGCGAGCATGCGCAGCCGCCCTGCGGCGCACCTCAAGCCGGGCACCCTGGTGCGCTTTTCCATCGGGCTGGAAGCGGTGGAAGACTTGCGGTGCGACCTGCAGCAGGCCCTGGAACACGCCTTCGGGTGACTGTTACAGTGGGCCTCTATTTACAGAAAGAGCGAACACCTTGGCAACACCCAACTACGGATACGAAAAGCGCCAGCGCGAGCTGGCCAAGAAGCAGAAGAAGGAAGACAAGCAGCGGGCGAAGGCCGAGCGCAAGCACCACGAGCCGCAGGACGGCGAGCCGCCCGCCGACACCGCCGAGACGCCGCCTGCCCAAGACTGACGCCGGTCAGCGCAGCAGCTTGCGCAGTTCGGGCCAGACGTTGGCGAGCATCTGCGGATGCGCCTCGGCGCGGGGGTGGATGCGGTCGGGCTGGAACAGCCTGACCGCGTCCGGCCCGTCCGCCACGCCTTTCAGGAAGAAGGGCACCACGGCGGCCTTCTGGGCCCGCGCCACGGCGGGGAACAGCCCCGCGAACTTGTTGGCGTAGTCCGTGCCGTAGTTGGGCGGCACCTGCATGCCCACCAGCAGCACCCGGGCTCCGGCCTTCTGCGCGGCCTGGGTCATCCAGGTCAGGTTCTCCTCGGTGTTCTTGAGCGGCAGGCCGCGCAGCGCGTCGTTGCCGCCCAGCTCGATCACCACGTGCGTGGGCTGGTGCTGCGCCAGCAGGGCCGCCAGGCGTGAGCGGCCGCCGGACGTCGTCTCGCCGCTCACGCTGGCGTTGACCACCGTGGCGCCGATCCTGTCCTGCGCGAGCTGCTTTTCCAGCAGGGCCACCCAGCCCGTGCCGCGCGCCAGGCCGTATTCGGCGGAAAGCGAGTCGCCCAGCACCAGGATCACCGTCCTGCGCCCCTGGGCGCGTGCGGAAATCGCAGCCAGCAGGCCCGCCGCGATAAAGTGGCGCCGTAGCAGCAATAGAGCTTTCACCGTAAAGAACCTTCCATGTCCGAACCAGCCTCGCAGCCCATCATTGCCGTGGAGCACGTCTTCAAGTCGGTGACGGACTCCACCGGCACGCTCGACATTCTGCGGGATATCGATTTCCGCCTGGCCCCGAGGGAAA
>NZ_JASGDA010000110.1:0-7341 GCF_047607405.1 Acidovorax sp.
ATCAGCGAGACGCCGGGGTAGAGCTTGATGTTGATGCGGCCCTGGGTCTTTTCCCTGACCTTGTTGGCCCAGATCTCGCCGCCCTTGCCCCAGGGGAAGGCGGTGCCCAGCACCAGGGACATGCGGTATTCGCTCTTGTAGTTCTGAGCCATGGCGGGCGTGCCGATGGCGAGGGCCGTGGCGGCGGCAACGGCGGATGCGAGGAAGGTGCGCAGTTTCATGAGATCAGTCTCCTTGTAGAAATAAAAAAATCAGTAGCCCAATTTTGCAGGCAGCCACAGCGCGAGCTGCGGGAAGGCGATGACGGCCACCATCACCAGGAACATGGCGAACAGCATCCAGCCCACCCAGCGCACGGTGGATTCCATGCGCACGCCCGCGATGCGGCACGACACCATCAGGTTGACGGCCAGCGGCGGCGTGAACTGGCCTAAAGCGACCTTGAGCGTCAGGATCACGCCGAACCACACCGGGTCCCAGTGGTAGTGCTGCATGATGGGCAGCAGCAGCGGCACGAAGATCAGGAAGATGGAAATACCGTCCAGGAACATGCCCACGGTGATCAGCAGCACGATGAGCAGCGACAGCACGCCGTACTCGCCCAGGCCCGAGTTCACGATGGCGTTCGCCACCGGGTCGATGATGCCCAAGGTGGACAGCGAGTACGCAAAGATGCCCGCCAGCGACACCACGACGAGGATCACCGCCGACAGCTCGCCCGATTCGCGCAGGATGGGGAACAGGTCGCGCACGCCGATGGTGCGGTGGACCGCCATGCCCACGAACAGGCCGTAGAACACCGCCACCACGGCAGCCTCGGTGGGCGTGAACCAGCCCGCGCGCATGCCGCCCAGGATGACCACCGGCGCGGCCAGGCCCCAGGTGGCCTCGCGCAGGCTCTTCCAGAACGGGGGGCGGGGCATGGTGGCCTCCAGCGCGCCCATCCTGTGCTTGCGGGCCATCCACACGGCGGGCACGATCAGCGCGATGCCCGCCAGCACGCCGGGCACCATGCCCGCCGCGAACAGCGCGGGCACGGATGCGCCCGGCACCAGCACCGAGTAGATGATGAACGCCACCGAGGGCGGGATCAGGATGTCGGTCGCCGCCGCCGCGCCCACCACGCTGGCCGAGAACGAGGGCGGGTAGCCCGCGCGCGACATGGCCGCGATCATCACGCCGCCCACGGCGGCGGCGTTGGCCGGGCCCGAGCCCGAGATGCCGCCCAGGAACATGGCCACCGCAATGGCGACCAGCGGCAGCATGCCCGGCCCGCGCCCCACGATGGCGACGGCGAAGTTGACGAGACGCAGCGCCACGCCCGAGCGGTCGAAGATCGAGCCCACCAGCACGAACATCGGAATGGCCAGCAGCGGGTACTTGCCCAGCCCGGCGTAGAAGTTCTGCGGCACGGCCAGCAGGCCGAACCACTGCGCGTCCGCATTGGCCAGCGCGATGCAGGCCGCGCCCGCCAGGCCCAGCGCCGCGCCAATGGGCACGCCCAGGAACATCAGCGCCAAAAAGGCGACGAAGAGCAGCGTGGGGATCATTCGCCGCCGCCCAGGTAGTCCGCGTCCGATTGGCGCGTGCGGCGGATGAACAGGCCCAGGGCGCGCCAGGTGATGAGCAGCGACAGCACCGGCAGCCAGGCCGAATACCACCACTGCGGCACGCCGATGCCGGGCGAGGTTTCCTCGAAGCGGTAGTCGTCCCACACCACGCGCACCGACAACGCCGCGATCAGCGCGAACAGCACGGCCACCAGCAGCGCGCCCAGCTGCGCCAGGCGACGGCGGCGCTGGGCGGAGCCGCCTTCGGCGAAGTATTCGATGCGGATGTGCCGGTCGCGCGCCACGGCGGCGGAGCCCGCGGCCAGGGCCAGCACGATCATCAGGAAGATCGAGATCTCCTCCGTCCAGGCAAAGGACGAATTGGTGAAGTAGCGCACCAGCACGTTGGCGAAGGTGATGAGCGCGAGCAGCGCCATGACGATGACGGTGAGCCAGTCTTCGATGCGCAGCGAGCGCGGCTCGGTGGAAGGGGATTCGTGGGACATAGGGCAGTGGCAGGCAGAGCCGGTGATTATGGTGTTTTCAAAAATGATAGCTGCAAGTGCATGCTGCATAAGCGCTGGAGGCCATTTTGGCTATGAAACACCGGGCCCTCGGATAATGCCGCGATGGAAACCAAATGGCTTGAGGATTTCGTCAGTCTCGCGGAAACGCGCAGCTTCAGCCGGTCCGCGCAACTGCGGCACGTGACGCAGCCCGCCTTCTCGCGGCGCATCCAGGCGCTGGAAGCCTGGGCGGGCACCGACCTGGTGGACCGCAGCTCCTACCCCACCCGCCTCACGCCCGCGGGCAAGACCCTGTACGACCAGGCGCTGGAGATGCTGCAGGCCCTGCAGAGCACGCGCGCCATGCTGCGCGCGCACACCAGCGCGGGCAAGGACATGATCGAGTTCGCCGTGCCGCACACGCTGGCGTTCACCTTCTTCCCGGCCTGGGTGTCCAGCCTGCACGAGCGCTTCGGTCCGTTCAAGAGCCGCCTGATCGCGCTGAACGTACACGACGCCGTGATGCGCATGGTGGAGGGCAGTTGCGACCTGCTCATCGCCTACCACCACCCGTCGCAGCCCTCACAGCTCGACGCCGAGCACTACGAGATGGTCAGCCTGGGCCAGGAAGTGATCTCGCCCTACAGCAAGGCCGACGCCGACGGCCAGCCCTTGCACCGCCTGCCCGGCCGCCCCGGCCAGCCGCTGCCCTACCTGGGCTATGCGCCCGGCGCCTACCTGGGCCGCGTGACGGAGCTGATCGTCAAGGAGTCGCGCACCCCCATCCACCTGGACCGCGTGTATGAGACCGACATGGCCGAGGGCCTCAAGGCCATGGCGCTGGAGGGTCACGGCGTGGCCTTCCTGCCGCACAGCGCGGTGAAGAAGGAGCTGCGCTCGCGCCGCCTGGTCAGCGCCGCCCCGGACGGCGCGGGCGGCCTGCAGATGACCATGGACGTGCGCGCCTACCGCGAAAAACCGTCCGGCAAGCAGGCGCCCAAGGGCACGGCGCAGGCGCTCTGGGCCTACCTGCAAGCCCAGGCGGCGCCATACCAAGGGTAAATACGGATATAAGCACTTTGCATGGCGGCGCTTGCAAACGGCATTGGAAATTCATGGTAGCGGCACGTACAGTTCGCGCCTTCATCGGCGGGCAGTGCCGTGCTTCCCGTCGCGGGCTTCATGGCATGAACATTGCAAGTCCGCATCCAGCCTTCACCAAGACAAACATTGCATGAGAGTTCAGCATAGAGAAATCGCCGGGGTCCTCGTGGCACTGTGCTGTGCTCTGGCCATGCCCGTGCGGGCCGAAACGGTGCTGGAACGCATCAGCGCCGGCGGCAAGCTGGTGATCGCGCACCGCGAGTCGTCGGTGCCTTTCTCGTACGTGGACAGCAAGACGGGCAAGCCCGTGGGCTACGCCGTGGATCTGTGCCTGCGCATGGCCGAACTGGTGCGCAAGAAGACCGGCAAGAAGGACATGGAGGTCGAGTTCCTGCAGGTGACCGCCGCCAACCGCCTGACCGTGGTGGCGCAGGGCAAGGCCGACATGGAGTGCGGCTCCACCACCAACAACGCCGAGCGGCGCCAGACGGTGGCGTTCACCATTCCCCACTTCATCACGGGCGCGCGGCTGCTGGTCAAGTCCTCCAGCCCCATCGACCGCATGGAAGACCTCAACGGCAAGAAGCTCGTCTCCACCACGGGCACCACGCCGCTCAAGGCCGTGGCATCCGCCAACCGCGAGCGCCTCATGGGCATCCACATCGTGGAAGCCCCCGACCACGCCAAGGGCGTGGAGATGGTGGAAAAGGGCGAGGTTGACGCCTTCCTGATGGACGACGTGCTGCTGTATGGCCTGGCTGCCGGTCGCCCCGATCCCAAGGCGCTCAAGGTGGTGGGCCGCTTCATGACCACCGAGCCGCTGGCCATCGCGCTGCCCAAGAACGACCCCGAGTTCAAGAAGTTGGTGGACGACGAAATGCGCCGCCTCATCACCAGCCGCGAGATCTATCCCATCTATGAAAAGTGGTTCAATAAGCCCATCCCGCCCAACAATACCGTGTTGAACCTGCCCGTGAGCTACCTGCTGCGGGACTTCTGGAAATACCCTACTGACCAAGTGCCGTTCTAGCGCATAGTCGAGGGCCTGGACTTTGTCCATCTTTTCTTTCGCTTCACTCACAAGGAGATATTTGATGAAGAAACATTTGCTTGCCCTGGCCGTTACCGCCTTGGCCGTGGGCAGCGCATTTGCGCAGGCTGGCGACACGCTGGCCAAGATCAAATCGTCGGGCAGCATCACCCTCGGCACGCGCGAATCCTCCGGCGCGCTGGCCTACACGCTGGGCGACGGCAAGTACGTGGGCTTCCACACCGAGATGGCCGAGAACATCGCGAAAGACATCCGCAAGGGCCTGGGCCTGTCCAGCCTGGAGGTGAAGTACCAGCCCGTCACCTCGCAGAACCGCATTCCCCTGGTGGTGAACGGCACGGTGGACCTGGAGTGCGGCTCCACCACCAACGACCTGAACCGCCAGAAGGAAGTGGACTTTGCCAACACGACCTACGTGGAGCAGGTGCGCATCGCCGTCAAGGCCAATTCCGGCATCAAGGACGTGAAGGACTTGAACGGCAAGACCGTGGCCACCACCACCGGCACCACCTCGGTGCAACTGCTGCGCCAGAACAAGCGCGCCGAAGGCATCGACTTCAAGAACGTCATGGGCAAGGACCACGCCGACAGCTTCCTGCTGCTGGAGACGGGCCGCGCCGACGCCTTCGTGATGGACGGCTCCATCCTGGCGGGCAACATCTCCAAGTCCAAGAACCCCAAGGACTTCAAGATCGTGGGCGAGCCCCTGTCCACCGAGCCCATCGCCTGCATGCTGCGCAAGGACGACAAGGCATTCCTGAAGGCCGTGAACGACTCCATCGCCCGCCAGGTGAAGGACGGCACGCTGGCCAAGCTGTGGGACAAGTGGTTCATCCAGCCGATTCCCCCGGCGAACGCGCCCGTGGGCCTGCCCCTGTCCGACGCCACCAAGAACGCCTGGGCGAACCCCAACAACAAGCCCAAGGAAGACTACAACAAGTAATTGTTGACCTCGGCGCCCTGCTGGCAGGGCGCTTGCTTGTTGAGAGGCCCGGCAATGCCGGGCCGTTTTGGTTGTTTCACTGGGAGGAAGTCCTATGGCTTGGGATTGGCAGGTGTTCTGCCAGGACACCCTGGATCGAGAGGCCGTGCAAGGCTGCTTCGGCAAGGGCGGCGACATCACGTACCTGGACTGGATGCTCTCCGCCTGGGGCTGGACGGTGTCCGTATCGCTGCTGTCGCTGCTGATCGCGCTCATCGTCGGCTTCATCATCGGCACCCTGCGCACGCTGCAGGGCAGGCCCTGGCTGGTACGCTTTGGCGACGCCTGGGTCGAGTTGTTTCGCAACATACCGCTGCTGGTCCACATCTTCATGTGGTACCACGTGGTGCCTGCCATCTTCCCGGCGATGAAGGAGGTGCCCGGCTTCGTGCTGGTGGTGCTGGCGCTGGGCTTCTTCACCTCGGCGCGGATCGCCGAACAGGTGCGCTCGGGCATCCAGGCGCTGCCGCGCGGCCAGCGCTACGCGGGCATGGCGGTGGGGTTCACCACCTTCCAGACCTACCGCTACGTGCTGCTGCCCATGGCGTTTCGCATCATCATCCCGCCGCTGACCAGCGAGACGATGAACATCTTCAAGAACTCGTCCGTGGCTTTTGCCGTGTCGGTGGCCGAACTCACCATGTTCGCCATGCAGGCGCAGGAGGAAACGGGCCGCGGCATCGAGGTCTATCTGGCCGTCACGGGCCTGTACATCGTCTCGGCGTTCGCCATCAACCGCATCATGGCCTTTGTCGAAAAGCGCATGCGCGTTCCGGGCCTGGTTGCGGCCAGCGGGGGAGGGCACTGAGATGCATCTCGACTTCTCCTTCTACAACTGGGACCTGATCTCCAACTTCGTGCTCAAGGGGCTGTACTTCAGCCTCATGCTCACGGCCATCGCCACGCTGGGCGGCATCTTCTTCGGCACGCTGCTGGCGCTGATGCGCCTGTCGGGCAAGAAGTGGCTGGACCTGCCCGCCACCATCTACGTCAACGGCATGCGCAGCATTCCGCTGGTGATGGTGATCCTGTGGTTCTTCCTGCTGGTGCCCACCATCATCGGCCGCCCCATCGGCGCCGAGGTGTCGGCCATCATCACCTTCATCGCGTTCGAGGCCGCGTACTTCAGCGAGATCATGCGCGCGGGCATCCAGTCCATCCCGCGCGGCCAGGTCTATGCCGGGCAGGCGCTGGGCATGACCTACAGCCAGAACATGAAGCTGGTGGTGCTGCCGCAGGCGTTCCGCAACATGCTGCCGGTGCTGCTCACGCAGACCATCATCCTGTTCCAGGACACGTCGCTGGTGTATGCCATCGGCGCCTACGACATGCTCAAGGGCTTCGAGGTGGCGGGCAAGAACTTCGGTCGCCCCGTCGAGGCGTACCTGGCCGCCGCCGTCATGTACTTCGTGATCTGCTTTGCGCTGTCGTGGGCGGTGAAACGCTTGCACAAGAAGATCGCCATCATTCGTTGAGAGAGCCAAAAAATGATTGAAATCAAGAACGTATCCAAGTGGTATGGGCCGGTGCAGGTGCTCAACGACTGCTCGGTCAGCATCGCCAAGGGCGACGTGGTCGTGGTCTGCGGCCCGTCGGGTTCGGGCAAGTCCACGCTCATCAAGACGGTGAACGCGCTGGAGCCCATCCAGAAGGGCGAGATCATCGTCAACGGCACCAAGGTCAACGACCCCGCCACCGATCTGCCCAAGCTGCGCAGCAAGGTGGGCATGGTGTTTCAGCACTTCGAGCTGTTCCCGCACCTGTCGGTGACGGAGAACCTGACCATCGCGCAGGTCAAGGTGCTGGGCCGCAGCATCGACGAAGCCAAGACGCGCGGCCTGAAGATGCTCGACCGCGTGGGCCTGATGGCGCACAAGGACAAGTTCCCCGGCCAGCTCTCCGGCGGCCAGCAGCAGCGCGTGGCGATCGCCCGCGCGCTCAGCATGGACCCGATCGTGATGCTGTTCGACGAGCCCACCTCGGCGCTCGACCCGGAGATGGTCGGCGAGGTGCTGGACGTGATGGTCAGCCTGGCCAAGGAAGGCATGACCATGATGTGCGTGACCCACGAGATGGGCTTTGCCCGCAAGGTCGCCAACCGGGTGATCTTCATGGACAAGGGCAACATCATCGAGGACTGCCAGAAGG
>NZ_JASGDA010000111.1:0-8415 GCF_047607405.1 Acidovorax sp.
GCTCTGCTTTTGCTGTAGCCCCAGCGCTATCGCATGGCGCTCCATCTCGCTCAGTTGTTCGTAGGTGTTCTTTGTCATGGGAGTCTCAATTCTGAAGGGGGGTTGCACTTCAGATTTGAGGCCGCCAGGCGCTGCAAGCCTTTTTCATTCATATTTTTGGCGCCGTCACAGCAGCCCGCGCAGCTCCCGCGCGGCGTCCTGCAGCAGCGGCAGCAGGTCGCGCAGCAAACTCCCCTCGTCGATCTGCTTGGGCGAGGCCACCACGTTCAGCGCCGCCACCGTGCGCCCCTGCAGGTTGCGCAGCGGCACGGCCAGCGCGTGGACGCCCAGCTCGTGCTCCTCCACCGCCAGGCACCAGTCGTCGCGCCGCGCCTGGGCGATGGCCTGGCGCAGCGGGCCGATTTGCGTGATGGTGCGGGGCGTCAGCCGCTGCGGCGGGTTGGCTTTGAGCCACGCTGTCAGCTCTGCGGGCGGCAGCGCGGCCAGCAGCACGCGCCCGGTGGACGTGGGGTGGGCGGGCAGCCGCGCGCCCAGGTGCAGGCCGTAGGCCAGCACGCGCGCGGGCGCGCCATAGACGCCGCTGCGCGCCACGATGACCACCTCGCCGCCATCCAGCACCACGGCCGAGAACGACTGCTGCGTCTGCGCCGCCAGCCGGTTCAGCGTGGGCTGCAGCACGCGCGGCAGCCGGGCCGACGCGAGGTAGCTGCCCGAAAAGCGCAGCACCTTGGGCGCCAGCCAGAAGTAGCTGCCGTCCGTCTCCAGGTAACCCAGGTGCGCCAGCGTCAGCAGGTGCCGCCGGGCGGCAGCGCGCGTAAGCCCCGTGCGCTGCGCGGCCAGCGTGGCGTTCAGGCGCTGGCGCTCGGTGTCGAAGCTCTCCAGCACCGCCAGGCCCTTGGCCATGCCCTCGATGAAATCCGCCCTGGCAATCGTCATTGCGCGATGATCGCACATGGCGACGTGCTATCGCACGCTAACGCCGCAATGCCATCGCCGATGGCCGCAGATCAACCTACGCTGGGCGGCATCTTCCCCCCCACGAGGTTGCCCACCATGCGAACCCAGGTTGCCATCATCGGCGCAGGCCCCGCCGGGCTGCTGCTCGGCCAGCTGCTGCACACGTCCGGCATAGCTGCCGTCATCATCGAACAGCGCAGCCCCGACTACGTGCTGGGCCGCATCCGCGCCGGGGTGCTGGAGCAGGTGACGATGGACCTGCTCGACCAGGCGGGCGTCGGCGCCCGCGCCCATGCCGAGGGCCTGCCGCACGACGGCATCGAGCTGCTGTTCCAGGGCCAGCGCCACCGCATCGACCTGCACGCGCTGACGGGCGGCCGCCGCGTGATGGTCTATGGCCAGACCGAGGTGACGCGCGACCTGATGGCCGCCCGCGCCGCCGCCAGCCTGCCCACGGTGTACGACGCCCACAAGGTGCAGGTACACGATTTCGACGGCGCGCAGCCCCGCGTCACCTACGAGAAGGACGGCCAGACGCATGAAATCACCTGCGACTTCATCGCGGGCTGCGACGGCTACCACGGCGTCTGCCGCGCCAGCGTGCCCGCTGATGCGCTCAAGACCTACGAGCGCGTCTATCCCTTCGGCTGGCTGGGCGTGCTGGCCGACGTGAAGCCCGTGTGCGACGAGCTGATCTACGCCAACACCGAGCGCGGCTTTGCGCTGTGCAGCATGCGCAGCGCCACGCGCAGCCGCTACTACCTGCAGGTGCCAGCCACGGACACGGTGGAGCAATGGAGCACCGGCCAGTTCTGGGCCGAGCTGCGCAACCGCCTGGACGCCGAGGCGGGCGAACGCCTGGTGACCGGCCCGGCGCTGGAGATGAGCATCGCCCCGCTGCGCAGCTTCGTCGCCGAGCCCATGCGCTTCGGCCGCCTGTTCCTGGCGGGCGACGCCGCCCACATCGTGCCGCCCACCGGCGCCAAGGGCCTGAACCTGGCGGCCAGCGACGTGGGCTATTTGTGGAACGCGCTGGCGGATTACTACAACGACAAGTCCAGCGCGGGCATCGACACCTATTCCGACCGGTGCCTGCGCCGCGTGTGGCGCGCAGAGCGCTTCTCGTGGTGGTTCACCTCGCTGATGCACCGCTTCCCGGACACGGGCGCATTCGGCCAGAAGATGCAGGACGCGGAGCTGGACTACCTGGTCCACTCCCGCGCGGCCTCAACCGCGCTGGCGGAGAACTACGTGGGCTTGCCGCTGGAACTATAAAAAATATAGCTACCAGCGCTTTCTGGATAAGCGCTGGCGGCCAAAAACACCCTCAATGCCGGAAGTGCCGCACGCCGGTGAAGACCATCGCCACGCCGCGCTCATCTGCGGCGTCAATGACTTCCTGGTCGCGCATGGAGCCGCCGGGCTGGGCCACGCAGGTCGCGCCCGCGTCCACCACCACGTCCAGGCCGTCGCGGAAGGGGAAGAACGCATCGCTGGCGACCACCGTGCCCTGCAGCGAGAGCTTGGCCGCCTCGGCCTTGATGCTGGCGATGCGGGCCGAGTCCAGGCGGCTCATCTGGCCCGCGCCCACGCCCATCGTCATGCCGTTCTTGCAGAAGACGATGGCGTTGCTCTTGACGTACTTGGCGACCTTCCAGGCGAAGAGCAGGTCTTGCAGCTCCTCGGGCGTGGGCTGCTTGACGGTGACGACCTTCAGGTCGGCCAGCGCCAGCTCGTGGTTGTCCGCCGTCTGCAGCAGCAGGCCGGAGCCGACGCGCTTGGCGTCCACCGTGTTGCGGCCACCGTCGCCGCCTTGCGGCAGAGCGATCTTCATCAGCCGCACGTTGACCTTGGGCTTGAAGATTTCCAGCGCCTCGGCGGTGAAGTCCGGGGCCATCAGCACTTCGACGAACTGCTTGACCACCGCCTCGGCAGCGGCCTTGTCCACCGTGCGGTTGAAGGCGATGATGCCGCCGAAGGCGCTGGTGGGGTCGGTCTGGAAAGCCTTGGCGTAGGCTTCGTGCGCGTCCTTGCCCACGGCCACGCCGCAGGGGTTGGCGTGCTTGACGATGACGCAGGCGGGCTGCTCGAAGCTCTTGACGCATTCCCAGGCGGCATCGGCGTCGGCGATGTTGTTGTAGCTCAGTTCCTTGCCCTGCAGCTGCTCGCCCGTGACCAGCGAGCCGGGCGCGGGGCGCAGGTCGCGGTACAGCGCGGCCTGCTGGTGGCTGTTCTCGCCGTAGCGCAGGTCCTGCACCTTGGTGAAAGTGCCGTTGCTCTGGCCGGGGAACAGCGCGCGCGCGGGCACGTAGGTTTCGGAGAGTTTCTCTGGCTCGAAGGCGACGGACGACAGGTAGTCGCTGATGGCGCCGTCGTACTGCGCGATGCGGTTGAACGCGGCCACCGACAGCGCAAAGCGCAGCTTGTCCGACAGCTTGCCCGCGCCTTTCAGCTCGGCCAGCACGGCGGCGTATTGCGACGCATCGGTGACCACGCCCACGTCCTTCCAGTTCTTGGCCGCGCTGCGCACCATGGCCGGGCCGCCGATGTCGATGTTCTCGATGGCGTCGGCCAACGTGCAGCCTTCCTTGGCGACGGTGGCCTCGAACGGGTACAGGTTGACGACCAGCAGGTCGATGGTGGCTATGCCGTGCTCCTTCAAGGCCTCCATGTGCGCGGGCACGTCGCGGCGCGCCAGCAGGCCGCCGTGTACCTTGGGGTGCAGGGTCTTGACGCGGCCATCGAGCATCTCGGGAAACTGCGTGACCTCGGCCACCTCGGTGACGGGCAGGCCGCCCGCGGCCAGCAGCTTGGCGGTGCCGCCGGTGGACAGCAGACGGATGCCTAAAGCGTGCAGGCTGGCGGCAAATTCGACGATGCCGGTCTTGTCGGAAACGGAGAGGAGTGCGTTCATGGTGGCGCCTTGGGGTTTTTGAATCAAATCGGGCTCCAGCGCTTATGTAGCAAGCACCAGCAGCTATCAATACAGGAGTGAAAGGGGTTGTTGCCGCATCACAGCAGCTTGTGTTCGAGCAGCTTCTTGCGCAGCGTGTTGCGGTTCAGGCCCAGCCATTCGGCGGCGCGCGACTGGTTGTTGTCGGCCTGCTGCATCACCACCTCCAGGAGCGGCTTCTCGACCAGGCGCAGCAGCATGTCGTACATGCCGTCGGGCGTCTCGCCGCCCAGGTCGCGGAAGTAGCCCAGCAGGCTCTCGCGCACGCATTCTTCGATGTGTTTCTTGCTCATGCGAGCAGTCCCTCGGGTTCTTGTTGTGCGGCTGCGGCAGGCAGCCGGTCCATCTGCTGCGCCAGGGCGTCCAGGTAGTCGGCCACGGCCTGCCACTGCGCTGTGCAGTCGTCGATGGTGTTGATGTGTTGGCGCAGCGCCTCGCCGCCCGGCAGCGCGCGCAGGTACCAGGCGATGTGCTTGCGCGCGCTGCGCACGCCGGTCAGCTCGCCGTACAGGGTGTAGTGGTCGTGCAGGTGGTCCAGCAGCAGGCGGCGCACCTCGGCCACCAGCGGCGGGGCCAGGTGCTCGCCGGTGGCGAGGAAGTGGCCGATCTCGCGGAAGATCCACGGCCTGCCCTGCGCGGCGCGGCCGATCATGATGGCGTCGGCCCCGGTGGCGGCGAGCACGTCGCGCGCCTTCTCGGGGCTGGTGATGTCGCCGTTGGCGACCACGGGCACGCTGACTGCCGCCTTCACGGCGGCGATGGTGTCGTATTCGGCCTCGCCCTTGTACCCCTGCTCGCGCGTGCGGCCATGCACGGTGAGCATCTGCACGCCCACGCCCTCGAACGCGCGGGCCAGCTGCACGGCGTTCTTGTGCTGCTGGCACCAGCCGGTGCGCATCTTCAGCGTGACGGGCACCTTGTACGGCGCGCAGGCTTCGACCACGGCGGCGGCGATCTCCACCGCCAGCGCCTCGTTCTGCATCAGCGCCGAGCCCGCCCACTTGTTGCAGACCTTCTTGGCCGGGCAGCCCATGTTGATGTCGATGATCTGCGCGCCGCGCTCCACGTTATAGACGGCCGCCTCGGCCATCATGGGCGCGTCGGTGCCCGCGATCTGCACGGCGATGGGGCCGGGCTCGCCCTCGTGGTTGGCGCGGCGCGAGGTCTTGAGGCTGTTCCACAAATCCCTGCGCGAGGTGACCATCTCGCTGACCGCGTAGCCCGCGCCGAGCTGCTTGCACAACTGGCGGAAAGGCCGGTCCGTGACGCCCGCCATCGGGGCGACGAACAGGCGGTTCGCCAGGGGAATGGGGCCGATGTGCATGGGCGTTTGCTGAAAAAGAGGCGGGATTGTACCTGCCCAAAATTTCAGCAAATGAAAACCGGCCCGCCCTCGGCGGGTGGGGATTCAGCGCACCGCCACGGTCTGCCGCGCCGCATCCCGGCGCGCGTAGTGCCACCAGGCGCCGGGCAGGTTGTCGAACTGGTGGCGCGCCATCACGCCGCGCAGCCATTCACGGTTGTGGCGCACGTCGGGCGAGAAGCCGTCGGCCCCCCGGGCCGCGCCCGCCAGCGCCACGCCGGGCGGCGTGCCCATGTCCACACTCTCGCCGTCGGCCAGCGGGCCGCGCACCACCTTGCTGGCGCGCAGGCCGTCCACCACGCGCACCTGCACCGTCCAGGCCCCGGTGGCCGCCCCGCACGCAGCGCTGAAGGCCATGCCCTGCGCCTTCAGTTCCTCTGCAACCGCCTGCAGCGCGGCGCGGGCGGCGGGCGTGTCGGCGGCGCAGCCCGTGCCCGGCCAGGCGGCCTGCGCGCCAGCGGCGAGCAGCACCAGCGCGGCGAAGAAAGGGCGAAGGCAAAACGCGGCAGATCGCATGGGGGGCTCCTGTCTGGTCATCCGGTACGCCACGATACGAATCGCCCGCGCCGCGCCGGTGCGCGGATGGCGCACATCGGTGTAGGACGGCGCCGCCCGCCGCCCATGCGCCGCCAGGGCCGCCCTACACTTCGCCGCATGGAAATCTGGTTGCACCAGCTGCTGCAATGGCTTGCACTGCCGCAGTTCGGCCTGTCCACCGTCTTCGTCGTCTCGCTCGTGTCGGCCACGCTGCTACCCATAGGCTCCGAGGCGGCGGTGTTCGGCCTCGTCAAGCTCAACCCCGACCTGTTCTGGCCCGCCATCGTGGTCGCCACGGTGGGCAACACGCTGGGTGGCGGCCTGAGCTGGTGGATGGGCCTGGGCGCGCGCAAGGCCGTGAACAGGGCGCGCGGCAACGCCACCGAGGTGCAGGCGCTGCGCTGGCTGGAGCGCTTTGGCCCCCGCGCCTGCCTGATGAGCTGGCTGCCCGTGGTGGGCGACCCGCTGTGCGCCGTGGCGGGCTGGCTCAAGCTGCCGTTCTGGCCCTGCCTGGCCTACATGGCGGTGGGCAAGTTCTTTCGCTACCTGGTGATGACGGGCGTGCTGCTGTACTTCATGCCCGGGCATCTGGCGATGTAGCCAGCGGCCTGCGCGCCGTCCACCAGCCCTCCAGCGTATAGACGCACAGCGCCGCCCAGATGAGCGCGAAGCCCGCCAGGCGCGCGGGCTGGAAGGGTTCGTTAAAGAACCACACGCCCAGCGCGAACTGCAGGCTGGGCGAGATGTACTGCAGGATGCCCATGGTGGTCAGCGGAATGCGCCGCGCCCCGGCGGCGAACAGCAGCAGCGGCACGGCGGTCAGCGGCCCGCCCAGCAGCAGCCAGCCCAGCGTGGCGGCATCTGCCTGCACCAGCGCGCCCTGCCCCTGCCAGGCCCACCAGCCCAGCACGGCGGCGGCCAGCGGGGCCAGCACCAGGGTCTCCAGCGCCAGCCCTTCGAGCGCGCCCAGCGCCGCCACCTTGCGCAGCAGCCCGTAGAAGCCAAAGCTCAGCGCCAGCACCAGCGCGATCCAGGGCAGGCGCCCGGCCTGCACCGTGAGCCACAGCACGCCCGCCGCCGCCACGGCCACCGCCAGCCACTGCCCGGGGCGCGGGCGCTCGCGCAAAAAGACGCAGCCCAGCGCCACGTTCACCAGCGGCAGGATGAAGTAGCCCAGGCTGGCATCCACCACGTGGTGGTTCTGCACCGCCCACACATAGGTGAGCCAGTTGACCGACAGCAGCAGCGCCGACAGCGCGAACGCCCCCAGCACACGCGGCTGGCGCAGCACCGCGCCCAGCCAGGCCCACTGGCGGCGCACCGCCAGCACGGCGAAGACGAACACCAGCGACCACAGGGTGCGGTGCATCACCACCTCCAGCGACGGCACGGCGGCCACCTGCTTGAAGTACAGCGGAAACAGCCCCCAGGCGATGTAAGCCAGGGCGGCGCAGAGGATGCCAGGGTTCATGGTGCGGGAGCGCAATTGCTCCTGAAATAATAGCTTCTGGCGCTTGATGGATAAGCGCCAGAGGCCGATTTGACCTTGAATTCCAGACCTTGGAATGCGGACCGGATCATAGACCGGCCACCAACGCATCAGCGATAATGGGAATAGTTCCCATCTGACAGCGCGCAAGGCCCGCCACCGCCGCACCATCGAGCGCTCCATCGGCTGAAAGAATGCTTTCCCATTGAGGACCTGGGTCGATCCGTGCTTGAGCGCTACTACCGCGAACTGCTGAACTTCCTCACCCGCAAGGTCGGCGACCGGGAACTCGCCGCCGACCTGGTGCAAGAGAGCTACGCCCGCATCTGCGCCCTGCCCGACCGCGACCGCATCGCCGAGCCCCGTGCGCTGCTCTACACCACCGCCCGCAACCTCGCCACCGACCACCACCGCCGCACCGCCGTGCGCGAGCAGGTCGAAGTACCCCCCGCCGCCGAAGACGCGCAGGGCCAGGAATCCGCCCCCGGCCCCGCCTCGGGCGACCCCGTGGCCGTGCTCTCGGGCCGCCAGCGGCTGGCCGCCATCGAGCAGGCGCTGGCCGCGCTGTCGCCGCGCCCGCGCGAAGCCTTCGTGCTGTACAAACTCGACGGCCTGAGCCGCGCCGAAGTGGCCGCGCAAATGGGCGTCAGCGTCAAGACCGTCGAAACCCACCTCGAAACCGCCATGGACGCCTGCCTGCGCTGCCTGCAGCAGCTCGACGGCACGCACGGCGCGGCCACGGGGCGCAGCGCCCGCAAAGCGCAGGCGCCCCGATGAGCTTTACACGCCCGTGATTCCGGCATTGCGCGCGCCCATGCGTTTACCGTTAACAAGACCCAGAAAGATGCCCACCCGATGACGCCCGCCCACACCGACGAAGCCGCGCGCCAGCGCAGGGAACTGGTCGGCTGGTTCATGCGCCGCCACGGCCCGCAATGGACCGCCGGGGACGAGCACGACTTTCATCAGTGGCTGGCCACCCCCGCCAACCAGGCCGCCTACGCCCGCTGGCAGGCCGACTGGGCGCTCATCGACAACCTGCCCCGGGCCGCCGCCGACCGCCTGCGCGCCCAGGTCGCCGCCGACCGCCGCACAGCCCGCCCGCAGCAGCCCGCC
>NZ_JASGDA010000112.1:0-21443 GCF_047607405.1 Acidovorax sp.
CCGGGGCGGTCGCCCGCGCCGCTGCAGCGCGTGACGCCTGCGCCGCGCCGGGCGTCAGCCGCGCCACATCGACCGGTGCAGGGGACTGCGCCGCCGTGCCCGGCAGTTCCGAGAAGAAGGTATAGCTGCGCGTGACCCTGCCTGCACAGCCCGCCGAAAGCACCACGGTGAGCACGGGCTCGTCCACCACGATGGCGGCCTGCACCCGCACAGCCGGGGACCGCCCGTGCATGCCGGGTACGGGCGTCACGCGCACCTTGGCATCGCTCACCGGCATGTCGCCAGACAACACTTTGGCCGCCACGCAGGATGAGGCAAGGTCGGAGCCAGGCTCTGGCTGCACGTCGAAGGTCAGGTCCAACGGCGCGCCCAGCACCACGGCGCCCCTGCCCGCCCCGAGCGACAAAGCCCAGGCGCCTGCGGCAACCACCCACAAACCGGCCCCCAAAAAGGTGTTACGGATTTTCACAATAGCCTCAGTTCTCGGTGCGGGCCATTTTTGCACACAAGTCCCGCCCCTAGGGCCACGGCCATAATGGCGCTATGAAAATTAACTATTCCAACATCGGGATCGTTGGCACGGGGGCCATGGGCCGGGGCATCGCCCAAATCGCCGCGCAGGCGGGCAGTGAAGTCTTCCTGCTGGACGCCAACCCCGGCGCCGCCCAGGCCGCCCAGGCCGCGCTGCGGGAACAGTGGGAAAAGCTGGTTGCCAAGGGCCGCATCAGCGCCGAGCAGGCCAGTACGCAGGCCGCGCGGCTGCACCCCGTGGCGGCGGTGGCCGACCTGGCCCACTGCGACCTGGTGGTGGAGGCCATCGTCGAGCGCCTGGATGCCAAGAAAGCGCTGTTCGCCGATCTGGAAGCCGTGGTGCGCGACGACGCCGTGCTGGCCACCAACACCTCGTCCCTGTCCGTCACCGCCATCGGCGCGGGGCTGAAGCGACCGCAGCGCCTGGCGGGTTTTCACTTCTTCAACCCCGTGCCGCTGATGAAGGTCGTGGAAGTGGTCGCGGGCCTCAAGACCGACCCCGCCGTCTGCGCCGCACTGGCCGCCTACGCCCGCGACATGGGCCACACGCCCGTGCAGGCGCAGGACACGCCGGGCTTCATCGTGAACCACGCCGGGCGCGGCTACGGCACCGAGGCCCTGCGCATCGTCGGCGAGGGCGTGGCCGACTTCGCCACCATCGACCGCATCCTGCGCGACCAGGCGGGTTTCAGGCTCGGCCCGTTCGAGCTGCTGGACCTGACGGCGCTGGACGTGTCGCACCCGGTGATGGAATCCATCTACCGCCAGTAC
Source organism: Acidovorax sp. (assembly GCF_047607405.1). GTDB lineage: Bacteria > Pseudomonadota > Gammaproteobacteria > Burkholderiales > Burkholderiaceae_C > Acidovorax. The sequence goes on from NZ_JASGDA010000112.1 coordinate 1,303, forward strand.
TACGACGAGCCGCGTTTCCGCCCCAGCGTGATCACCGCGCAGCGCCTGGCGGGCGGCGTGGTGGGCAAGAAGGCGGGCGAAGGCTTCTACCGCTACGTGGACGGCACGGCCCAGGCGCCTGCCGAGCCGCCCGTGCCGGTGGTGGACGCCATACCGCCCGTGTGGGTCTCTCCCCGTGCCGCGCGCCGCGCCGAGCTGTACCAGTTGCTCAAGGATCTGGGCGCGGCCATCGAGACGGGGCAGTCGCCCTCGCCCCAGGCGATCACGCTGGTGGCGCCGCTGGGCTTCGACATCACCACGGTGGCCGTGGTGGAGCGGCTGGACCCGGCGCGCACCATCGGCATCGACGTGCTGGTCGAGGACGCCGCCACCCGTCGCCGCGTGCTCGCCACCAACCCCGCCACGCGCCGCGACATCCGCGATGCCGCGCACGCGCTGTTCGCGCGCGACGGCAAGGCCGTGAGCGTGATCCGCGACTCGGGCGGCTTCGTCACGCAGCGCGTGGTGGCGACCATCGTCAACATCGCTGCGGACATCTGCCAGCAGGGCATCTGCAGCCCGCGCGACCTGGAAACGGCCGTGACCCTGGGCCTGGGCTACCCGCTGGGGCCGCTGGCCATGGGCGACCGCTGGGGGCCGACCAACATCCTCGAAGTGCTGTTCAACATGCAGACCGTCTATGGCGACCCGCGCTACCGCCCCAGCCCCTGGCTGCGCCGCCGGGGCGCCATCGGCCTGAGCCTGCTGCACGTGGAAGAAGAATGAAACAACCCCCTGAGCGGCTACGCCGCTTCCCCCTTCTCTCTCGCTGCGCTCGGGAAGGGGGACGACGCCAGTGGCCTGGCAAAGCCAGTTCCACGGCGTCCGCTGGCACTGAGCCACGCCAGTTTCATGTGGTAGCGCACAACACAACAGTTCACCCATATCCGAGGCCGCCATGCCCGCAGAAATCCTGAGCACCAGCCACGGCCAGACCCTGGTGCTGACCCTGCGCAACCCCGAGCTGCGCAACGCGCTGGAGCCCGCCATGTACGCGGCGGGCATCGAGGCGCTGAACGTGGCCGAAACCAGCGCCGACATCCGCAGCGTGGTCATCACCGGCGCCAACGGCACGTTCTGCGCGGGCGGCAACCTGCAGCGCCTGCTGGCCAACCGCCAGCAGCCGCCCGGGGTGCAGGCCCAGAGCATCGAGGGCCTGCACAACTGGATAGAAACCATCCGCGCCTACCCCAAACCCGTGATCGCGGCGGTGGAAGGCGCTGCGGCGGGCGCGGGCTTTTCGCTGGCCCTGGCCTGCGACCTCGTCGTCGCCGCGCGCAATGCCGTGTTCACCATGGCCTACAGCAACGTGGCGCTGTCGCCCGACGGCGGCGCGAGCTGGAGCCTGGCGCACGCCCTGCCCCGGCAGGCCGCCGCCGAGATCCTGCTGTGCGGCGACCGCATCAGCGCCGAGCGCCTGCACGCGCTGGGCGTGGTCAACCGCGTCGCCGAGCCGGGCACTGCGCTCGATGCCGCGCTGGCCCTGGCCGAGCAGCTCGGCGCCCGCGCGCCGAACGCGCTGGCGAGCATCAAGGAACTGCTGGGCGACGCACCCCACGCCAGCCTCACGCAGCACCTGGACCGCGAGCGCGACCACTTCGTGAAGAACCTGCACCATATCAACGGCGGCGAGGGCATCGCGGCCTTTCTGGAAAAGCGCGCGCCGCGCTACGAATGAGCACCGGGCGAAAAGCCCGGCCACGCGGACGCCCAGGTGACAACCCTGGCGCAAGCCCCAGGTCCCTGACGCGACAATGCACCCGTATCCAGTCACGCAAAAGACAGACCATGGACGACCCGATTCTTACCATCGAAGAACGTGAAGCGATCAACTCCGGTCGCTGGTTTTCATCCCTCTCACCCTCGCTACGCCACGACATCCTCCGATGCGCCTACGTCAAACGCTACAAGGACGGCGCCCTGATCTGCGCACGCGGAGACCCGCCCGAGGAATGGATCGCCTGCGCGCGCGGCGCGGTGCGGGTCAGCTCCACGTCCATCTCGGGCAAGCAGATCACGCTGACCTACGTGGAGCCGGGCATCTGGTTCGGCGACGTGGCGATCTTCGACGGGGACCGGCGCACGCACGATGCCTATGCCCATGGCGACACCACGATCCTGTGCGTGGCCAAGACCGACTTCAAGAAGATCCTGGCCTCGCACGTGGAGTTCTACGAGGCCATGCTGCGCCTGCACGCGCGGCGCATCCGCCAGCTCTACGGGCTGGTGGAAGACCTCAACACCCTGCCCCTGCGCGCGCGGCTTGCCAAGCAGCTCGTGCATCTGGTGCGCAGCTACGGCACGCCCAGCCTGTCGCACGGGGACGAGATGCGCATCGGCCTGCAGCTTGCGCAGGAAGAGCTGGCGCAGCTGCTGGGCGCGTCGCGCCAGCGCGTGAACCAGGAGCTGAAAGCCATGGAGCGCGAGGACGCCATCCGCATCGAGCCGGGTGGCCTGGTGGTGCGCGACCGCACAGCGCTGATGCGCATCGCCGAGACCGACAAATGAACACAACGAACCACCGTCCATGAGCAACTTCGACCACTTCGTCGGCACCCGCCCCGTCTCCGAGCAGCACGCCTTCGACACCGCCGCGCTGACCGCTTGGCTCTCGCAGCACATGCCGGGCTTCGCAGGGCCGCTGACGGTGGAGATGTTCAAGGGCGGCCAGTCCAACCCCACCTACAAGCTCGTCACGCCCACGCAAAGCTACGTGATGCGCGCCAAGCCCGGCCCCGTCGCCAAGCTGCTGCCCTCGGCCCACGCCATCGAGCGCGAATTCGCGGTGATGAGCGGCCTGGCCGGAACCGACGTGCCCGTGCCGCGCATGCACGTGCTGTGCGAGGACGAATCCGTCATCGGCCGCGCCTTCTACGTGATGGAGTGCATGCAGGGCCGCGTGCTGTGGGATCAAAGCCTGCCCGGCATGGACAACGCCGGGCGCGCCGCCATCTACGACGAGATGAACCGCGTCATCGCCGCGCTGCATTCGGTGAAGTTCGCCGACCAGGGCCTGGCGAACTACGGCAAGCCCGGCAATTACTTCGAGCGCCAGATCGGTCGCTGGAGCAAGCAGTACGTGGCCTCCATCACCCAGCCCATCCCCGAGATGGACAAGCTCATGGAATGGCTGCCCGCCCACATGCCCGCCAGCGCGCGCGACGCGGGCCAAGTGTCCATCGTGCATGGCGACTACCGGCTGGACAACCTCATGTTCCACCCCACCGAGCCGCGCGTGATCGCCGTGCTGGACTGGGAGCTGTCCACCCTGGGCCACCCGCTGGCCGACTTCAGCTACCACTGCATGGCCTGGCACGTGCCCGCCGCGCTGGGGCGCGGCATCGCGGGGCTGGACCTGGCCGCCCTGGGCATTCCGGACGAAGCCAGCTACATCCGCCGCTACTGCGAGCGCACGGGCATCGCCACGCCCGAATCGCTCGCTGCCGACTGGAACTTCTACCTCGCCTACAACATGTTCCGCATCGCCGCCATCCTGCAAGGCATCGCCAAGCGCGTGGAGGCGGGCACGGCATCCAGCGCCCAGGCCAAGGCATCGGGCGACACGGCCCGGCCCATGGCCGAGCTGGCCTGGTCGTTCGCGCAGCGCGGCTGACCATTTCACCGATTACCGAAGGAGACCCCATGGACTTTGACTACTCGCCCAAAACCAAGGAACTGCAGGCCAAACTGCTCCAGTTCATGGACGACTACATTTACCCCGCCGAGGCGGACTACGCCGCCGAACAGGCCGCCAACACCGCCGCAGGCAACCGCTGGAAGCCCCTGCCGGTCATCGAGAAGCTCAAGGAAAAAGCCCAGGCCCAGGGCCTGTGGAACCTGTTCCTGCCCGCCGATTCCGCCGAGATCGCGGGCGTGCAGGGCGCGGGCCTGACCAACCAGGAGTACGCGCCCCTGGCCGAAATCATGGGCCGCGTCACCTGGTCCAGCGAAGTCTTCAACTGCTCCGCGCCCGACACCGGCAACATGGAGACCATCTGCCGCTACGGCACGCCCGAACACCGCGAGCAGTGGCTCAAGCCCCTGCTGGCGGGCACCATCCGCTCGGCCTTCGCCATGACCGAGCCCGCCGTGGCCTCCAGCGACGCCACCAACATCGAGACGCGCATCGAGCGCCAGGGCGACGACTACATCATCAATGGCCGCAAGTGGTGGATCTCCGGCGCGGGCGACCCACGCTGCGCCATCTTCATCACCATGGGCAAGTCCGACCCCGAAGCGCCCAAGCACTCGCAGCAAAGCATGGTGCTGGTGCCCGCCAACACGCCCGGCGTGAAGATCCTGCGCCCGCTCAACGTGATGGGCTACGACGACGCGCCGCACGGCCACATGGAGATGGTGTTCGAGAACGTGCGCGTTCCCGCCTTCAACATCCTGCTGGGTGAAGGGCGTGGCTTCGAGATCGCGCAAGGGCGCCTGGGCCCCGGCCGCATCCACCACTGCATGCGCCTCATCGGCCTGGCCGAGCGTGCGCTGGAGCTGATGTGCAAGCGCGCCTCCAGCCGCACCGCCTTCGGCAAGACCGTGGCGCAGCAGACCGTGACGCAGGAGCGCATCGCCGAGGCGCGCTGCAAGATCGACATGGCGCGGCTGCTCACGCTCAAGGCCGCGTGGATCATGGACGTGGCGGGCAACAAGGTCGCCAAGACCGAGATCGCCATGATCAAGGTGGTGGCCCCCAGCATGGCCTGCCAGGTCATCGACTGGGCCATGCAGGCCCATGGCGGCGGCGGCATGTGCGACGACTTCCCGCTGGCCAACGCCTACGCGCAGGCGCGCACGCTGCGCTTTGCCGACGGCCCGGACGAGGTACACCGCAACGCCATCGCCAAGTGGGAGCTGGGCAAGTACGGCAGCTACGGCAGGCACGCCGACGTGCCGGTCACGCGCGGGGGCTGATCGTCAGGCTTGCAGGTGGCGCAGCGCGCTCTGCGCCCCCTCCAGCAGCACCTGCACCGCCTGCGCCACCTCGGGCAGGCTGCGCCGCGTGTGCTGCATGCGCAGATAGACCTTGCCGCGCATGAGCATCAGCAGCACGGGCGACTCGGCGTTCGCCGCACCGCCCTCGCTTTCCACCAGGCCCAAAAGGGACATCACCACCGGCGCATGCACCCAGCGCTGCGCATGCTCGATGCGGTCGGTCACCACGGCGAAGTGCTGGTAGAACGACGCGGGCAGTTCGGGCCAGTCCACCTCGTCGCACATGGCGAGCCAGCGTATTTCCTCGGGCAGATTGGCGCTCACCGTGGTCTGCAGCGTGTCGGTAATGGCGCTGTAGGCAGTGCCTTCCAGGGCCTCCTTCAGCGGGCGGTTGATGAGCATCACCGCCACGTCAGGGTCGGCGCCCACGTCGGCGCGACCGCGCAGCTCCAGGCCGCGCAGGTAGTCCCGGGTGGAAGCGCCGCATTCCAGCCGCCAGGGGTGGCCATCCAGGTCGCCGGTCAGTTCGAAATGGCCTTCTTCCACAGCATGCGGCACGATGGACAGCTTCTGCTCTACCGCCCAGGCGGCCACGTCCTGGTAGCTTGGGTATCCGTCGGCAGGCGATGATCCAAAGGCTTTGCGCAAGCGGTCGAACATGGCGGCACGGAAGCACGGGCTTCGCAAAAGTTTCGGGTAAGGCATTATTGAGGGCTCCGCCTGCCGCTGCAATCCCATTCCATGCGCTGCCTTTTTCACCGCCTGCTCGTTGCCTGCGCCCTGCTCGCGCCGCTGGCCGCGCTGGCGCTGCCCGATGACGCATCCCCCACGGCCCGGCAGCTCGTGCGCTGGGCCGTGGGCACGGGAGACGCCCAAGGGCTGCCGTTTGCCGTCATCGACAAGCCTGCGGCGCGCATCCACGTGTTCTCCGCGCAAGGCCAATGGCTGGGCAGCGCGCCCGTGCTGCTGGGCGCGGCGCTGGGCGACCGTGCGGCGCCGGGCGTGGGCAGCAAGCCGCTCGCGCAGATCCGGTTCGAGGAGCGCACCACCCCCGCCGGGCGCTTCGTGACCGAGCCGGGCCGCAACCTGCGCGGCGACGACATCGTGTGGATCGACTACGAATCGGCCGTCTCCCTGCACCGGGTGCGCAGCGTGAAAGCCTCGGAGCGCCGCAGCGAGCGCCTGGCCAGCCCCGGCCCGCGCGACAAGCGCGTCAGCTACGGCTGCGTGAATGCGCCCGCCGCGTTCTACGACCGGTTCATCGCACCCTTGTTCGGGCAGGCGCGCGGCGTGATCTATGTGCTGCCGGATACAGAGCCATTTGCTACATTTTTCATAGCTGCCAGCGCCTATCCATAAAGCGCTGGAGGCCATTTTGGCTTGTATTCCGAATAGGGCGGGCGCCAAGCGGCCCTGCGCTTTTTCAGGCCAGGTAGCGCACCCTGGCCTCTGCCACCTGAAAGTCCATGACCGGCGCGCTGGGCTCGCTGAACGATACGCCCAGCGCGATCCGCCCCGCGCCGTGCAGGATGCAGGCGTCGCGGCGCAGCCGCACGGGCGTGTCGCTGCCGTCGAAGCACACCCAGGTGCCAAAGCTGCTCATGTCCGTGAGGATGAAGCCGCCGTTGCGCCAGTCGATGCGCGCGTGCAGGCGGGAGACGCGGGGGTCGTTGACGCACAGTTGCGCCTGGGTGGCGCGCCCCACGTGGACGGGTGCGTCCGACGAGGTGAAAGCCATGTTCACGCCCCGCCAGACGAAGTGGATTTGCTGCGCTGCGGGTGGTTCGGGCGGGGCGAAGTTGCTCGCCAGCGCCGCCTGCATGGTCAGGGAATCGGGCTCCTCGTTCTCGCGCCATTCCACCTGGTAGAGCATGAGCTGCTCGGTCTTGCCGCGGATTTCCATCAGCCCCAGCTTGCGGTACCAGACATCGGGCGCGCTTGCGGCCAGCAGCACGGACGCCTCGGTGGCCCAGATTTCAGCCGGGCCCGCGCGCTCGCACAGGCGCGAGGCTACGTTGACCGCGTCGCCGTAGCAGTCGCCATCCACGTCCACCACGTCGCCGCTGGCCACGCCCACGCGGATGCCCATGCGCAGCGACAGCGGCCAGCGCCCCAGGCGGACCTGGTGCGTGCGCAGCATCTCGGCCATGGCGGACATGGCGCTGGCGGCATCGCCGAAGATGCCCAGCACGCCGTCTCCCAGTATCTTGACCACGCGACCGCCATGGGCCTGCACGGATTCGCCGATCCACTGCGTGAGGTCGGTCACGGCCTTGGTCGCGCGCTCGTTGCCCACAGCCTCGTACAGCGAAGTGCTGCCCGACAGGTCTGCGAAGACGACAGTTGACACGCCGCTCATGAACGTTGGCCCATAGGTAACATCATGTGTCTCAGTTTAAGCCAGGCAGCTGGGCGTCAGGTTTCATGAAGCGTCAACAATCCTTAGCCACGCACCGGGTAAAAACATCGGCGAACAGGTAACAGTTGGCAATAATCAGGGTTGCATGTTGTCTTTGTGCAAATTCTGTAGCACTCCCCTTGCTCCAGCCCTTGCTCGCGCTTACCTTGGGCAGCCCTGCCACAACGACATGCGCTCCATCCATCCCATGCGCTGGAACAAGCCCGACCTTCGCAGCAACACGCAAGACCTTCTGGCCCGCGACAAGCCGTCCTCGACCGGCTGGGTGCGGCACCAGGGGCTGGAAGAAGTGCGCAAGGCCATGCTGCAGAGCCTGGCGGGCACGTCCGGCTGCGAGGCGGCGCGCATGAACATGCGGCTGCGCTACGCGGTCGATATCGAGGCGCTGTGGTACCTGCGCGCCGACCTGTTCGACACCCTGGTGGCGCTGCGCGGCGAGACGGGCGCGCGCTCGCAGCTCGACCGCATCACGGCGCTGTTCCAAGGGCAGTTGCAGCGCCCTGCGCAGACCTCAGTGCGTGTGGCCCCAGTAGATCAGCGCGTCGCGCCCCTCTACCGATAGCGACACCTGCGCCCCCACGGGCAGCAGCACCTTGGTCGGCACGTGGCCGAACGGCAGGTTGGTCAGCACGGGCGCCTTGACCTGGGTGCGCAGCCAGTCCACCACGCTTTGCAGCTTGAAGCCCTTGTCGTGCGGCGCGAGCTTGTAGCCCGTGAACTGCCCGAGCACGATGGCCTTTTGCTGCGCCAGCACGCCCGCGTGCAGCAGTTGGGTGAGCATGCGCTCGATGCGGTAGGGGTGTTCGCCCACGTCCTCGACGAACAGGATGCCGCCCTTGACCTGCGGAAAGTACGGCGTACACAGCAGCGCGGTCAGCACGGCCAGGTTGCCGCCCCACAGGGTGGCTTTCTTCACGTACACCTCGGCCTGCGGGTGCGTTTTCTCGCGGCCCAGCGTCCAGCCCGCGCCCTCGCCCTGGCCGGTGAGCAGGTCGTCGAAGCAGGCTTGCATGATGTCGTCGGGCGTTTCGTCCTCGCCGAAGGACAGCAGGGACGGCCCCGCCCAGGTGGCGGCCCCGGTCTTGGCGAGCACGGCCAGCTGGAAGGCCGTGAAGTCGCTGAACCCCACGAACTTCATGCCGCGCTCGATGGCCTTGGCCACGGCCTGGTACTGGATGCCGGGCAGGATGCGCGTGAGGCCATAGGCGCCGCGCGTGATGAGCGCCACGTCGGCGCCGCTGGCCGCCGCGCGGTGGATGGCCGCCAGGCGCGTGGCATCGTCGCCCGCGAAGCGCGTGTGTACGGCCTGCGCGTCGGGGTCCACCTCGACCTCGTGGCCCAGGGCCTTGAGGCGGGCCACGCCGCGCTTGAACGCGGCCTTGTCGCGGATGGCGCTGGCGGGTGAGTAGATGTAGATGTGGCGCGGCCCGTGGTGGTGGCCGCAGCCGTGGCCGCAGTCAGGGCCGTGGTGGTGTGTGTGGGGCATGGTGGGCAAAGTATTGCATGGCGCGTTCGGCCAGGCGGCGGGCGGCTTGGGGGTCGTCCAGATCGAAGGTGCCGGGCAGCGCGGGCACGGCGGCGGGGGGCATCAACGCCCATGCGCGCGGCCCGGCGCGGTGACCTGGGTTGGGGAAGGGCGCGTCATAGGCCGCGCCACGCGGCGGCAGCGCATGAAAGCCCAGGGTTTGCTCCCTCTCCCCTTGGGAGAGGGCGGGGGTGAGGGCTGGCAGGGCGCTTTCCGTGCCGCCCTCACCCCTGCCCTCACCACCGCCCTCTCCCAGGGGGAGAGGGAGCAAGGCAACGGCATCGCGCAGCCCCAGCCGTTCGACCAGTTCGCGCAGCACGCGGGCATGCCAGTCGGCGCTGTGCGCGGCCTCTTTCTTGGGCTTGTCGCTCTTGCCAAAGCCGATCAGGTCGGGCGCCACCACGCGGTGGCCCGCCGCCAGCAGCACGGGGATCACGTGGCGAAACAGGTAGCTCCACGCAGGGCTGGCGTGCAGCAGCAGCCAGGTGCGCGGCGCGCCCTGCGGGCCTTCGTCGATGTAGTGCAGGCGCAGCCCGGCCAGTGCTGGCAGGTCGCTCAGGTACTGCGGCTGCCACGGCCAGTCGGGCAGGTCGGCAAAGGCGGCATCGGGCGTGCGCAGCGCGTCGTCGCGCAAAGGGTGGGCAGCGCGTTGTGCTGCGCGGCGTTCGCGGAAGAAATCGCGCAGGGGCGCGCCGCATTCATCGGCCAGCACCCCGCCTTGCACCTGGGTCTGGTGGTTCAGCTGCGCGTTGCCGAACAGGTCCACCACCGACCCCGCCGCGCCCGTCTTGGGGTCTGCCGCGCCATACACCACACGGGCAACGCGCGCATGCAGCATCGCGCCGCTGCACATGGCGCACGGCTCCAGCGTCACGTACAGGGTGCAGCCGTCCAGCCGGTAGTTGCCCAGCCGCCGGGCGGCCTCGCGCAGGGCGGCGATCTCGGCGTGGGCCGTGGGGTCGTGCCCTGCGATGGGCGCGTTGCGGCCCGTGGCGATCACCTGCCCGTCCTTGACCACCACGGCGCCCACCGGCACCTCGCCCGCCAAGCTGGCCTCGTGCGCCAGCGCCAGGGCCTGGCGCATCCAGTGCGGGTCTTGGGTGTCGTTCATTGCTTCTTTATTGATAGCTGCTAGTGCTTGCTGGATAAGCGATAGAGGCCAATTTGACTCATATTTTTGTTATTCATCCGGCACGGGCCGGGGCTGCTGCACGATGGCGTCCATCTGCTGCTTGATCTGCTGCTGCACCTGCTGGCTCTGGCCGCGCACGGTGGCATCGGGCACCGCCGGGGGCGTGGTGGCCGCCGTCTGCTTCTTGGCCAGCACGCCCACCAGGGCGAGCACGATGACGAGGGCGACGAGGCCGAACATTCCGCGCATGTCGATAGCTCCTTGAGCGGCTGAATGTACGTGCAAAACGGCTGCGCTGGGATAATCGCCCCATGTCCCTCCTGCCCCACCAGCTCGAACTGCTTGCGCCCGCGCGCGATGCCGACATCGGCATCGAAGCCGTCAACCATGGCGCGGATGCCGTCTATATCGGCGGCCCGGCCTTTGGCGCGCGGGCCAGCGCGGGCAACGATATCCGCGACATCGAGCGGCTGGTCAAACACGCGCACCGCTTCAACAGCCGCATCTTCATCACGCTCAACACCATCCTGCGCGACGACGAGCTGGAGGCGGCGCGCCAGATGGCCTGGCAGGTGTATGAGGCGGGCGCGGACGCGCTCATCATCCAGGACATGGGCCTCTTGGAGATCGACCTGCCCCCCATCCAGCTGCACGCCAGCACGCAAACCGACATCCGCACGCCCGAGAAGGCGCGCTTTCTGCAGGACGCGGGCCTGTCGCAGATCGTGCTGGCGCGCGAGCTGACGGTGCAGCAGATTGCAGCCGTCCACAAGGCGCTGGGGCCGGTGGACGCGCCGGGCCGCGCCAACATCGAGTTCTTCATCCACGGCGCGCTGTGCGTGGCCTACAGCGGCCAGTGCAACATCAGCCACGCGCAGACGGGCCGCAGCGCCAACCGGGGCGACTGCAGCCAGGCCTGCCGCCTGCCCTACCAGGTGACGGACGCGCAGGGCCGCTTCATTGCGCACGACAAGCACGTGCTGAGCATGAAGGACAACAACCAGAGCGCCAACCTGCGCGCCCTCATCGACGCGGGCGTGCGCAGCTTCAAGATCGAGGGGCGCTACAAGGACATGGGCTACGTGAAGAACATCACCGCCCACTACCGCACGCTGCTCGACGAAATCATCGACGAGCGCGAGGCGCAAGGCATGCCTCTGGCGCGCTCATCCAGCGGGCGCACCACGTTCACCTTCACGCCCGACCCTCTGCAGAACTTCAACCGCGAGTTCACCGACTACTTCGTCACCGGCCGCAAGCAGGACATCGGCGCCTTCGACACCCCCAAGAACCCCGGTCAGGCCATCGGCTGGGTGACCAAGATCGGCCCCGACTTCGTGGAGCTGGAAGTGACCGACCCCGCCACCGTGCTGCACAACGGCGACGGCCTGTGCTACTACGACCTGCACAAGGAACTGGTGGGCATGGCCATCAACGTGGCCGAGCCGGTGTCGGCGCGCAGCGTGGGCCAGTGGCGGGTGTACCCCAAGGACCCCATGGCGGGCTTCAAGGACTTGCGCAAGGGCACCGAGGTCAACCGCAACCGCGACATGGACTGGGTGCGCACGCTGGAGAAGAAGTCCAGCGACCGCCGCATCGGCCTGTGGGCACACTTTGCCGAAACGCCCGGCGGCTTCAGCCTGATGCTGACGGATGAGGACGGCCACATGGGCACTGCCGAGGTGCAGCACGCCCACCAGAGCGCCACCGACCCCGCCAAGGCGCAAGCCAGCCTGCGCGAGCAGTTGGGCCGCTTCGGCGCCACCATCTTTGCCGTACACGACATTGCCGTGCAGTGGTCGCAACCCTGGTTCGTGCCCGCCTCGGTGCTCAACCCCCTGCGCCGCGACGCCGTGGCCGACCTGGAGGCGAACCGCGCCGCAGGCTTCCTGCGCCTGCAGCGCGCCGCGCCCGTGCAGCCGCCCGTGCCCTACCCCGAGGACACCCTCTCGTACCTGGGCAACGTGTTCAACCAGAAAGCGCACGACTTCTATGCCCGCCACGGCGTGAAGGTGATCGCCGCCGCCTACGAGGCGCACGAGGAAGAAGGCGAAGTCAGCCTGATGATCACCAAGCACTGCGTGCGCTTCAGCATGAGCCTGTGCCCCAAGCAGGCCAAGGGCGTGACGGGCGTGCAGGGCACCATCAAGGCAGAGCCGCTCATGCTCATCAACGGCAAAGAGAAGCTCACCCTGCGCTTCGACTGCAAGCCCTGCGAGATGCACGTGGTGGGCAGGATGAAAAAGGCGGTGCTGAACCAGCACGCCAGGGACCTGCAGGCGCAGCCCCTGCGGTTCTACCGCACACGGCCTGCCGCACCCCAGACGCTATCATAAACATAGCTGCAAGCGCTTGCAGGATAAGCGCCACAGGCCAAAAACACCCAAAATTCAGGCCGACTTGCCGCGCAGCCGCTGCACCAGCATCCACACGGCCAGCACCACGGCCCCGGCGGCAATGCCCACCGCCGCATTGAGCGCATTGGGCACCAGCACCTCCCACAGCCCGCCCACGGGCCAGCGCGCCGCCGCCGCGCCCGCGCCCTCTATGGCGTGGTGCAGCGCAGGCACGCCGTGTACCAGGATGCCGCCGCCCACGAGGAACATGGCCGCAGTCCCGGCAATGGAGAGCCCCTTCATCAGCCACGGCGCCGCCGCCACGATGCCGCGCCCCAGCGCCCGCGCGGCAGCGCTGGCGCGGCCCGCCAGCCACAGGCCCAGGTCGTCAAGCTTGACGATGCCCGCCACCAGGCCATACACGCCCAGCGTCATGATGACGGCGATGCCGCCGAGCACGGCCACCTGCTGCGCAAACGGCGCGCCGGCCACGGTGCCGAGGGTGATGGCGATGATCTCGGCCGACAGGATGAAGTCGGTGCGCACCGCGCCTTTCACCTTGTCCTTTTCAAACGCCGCCATGTCCACCGCCGGGTTGGCATTGGCCTTGGCGTGGCTTTCGTGCTCGGCCTCGTCCTCATGGGCGCCATGCAGGAACCGGTGCGCCAGCTTCTCGCAGCCCTCGAAGCACAGAAACGCCCCGCCCACCATCAGCAGCGGCGTCACGGCCCAGGGCGCGAACGCGCTGATGAGCAGCGCCAGCGGCACCAGGATGGCCTTGTTCACCAACGAGCCCTTGGCCACGGCCCAGACCACGGGCAGCTCACGGTCGGCGCGCACGCCGGTGACCTGCTGGGCGTTGAGCGCCAAGTCGTCGCCCAACACCCCCGCCGTCTTCTGCGCAGCCACCTTGGTCATCACCGACACATCGTCGGCCATGGCCGCGCTCTTCCTGGCCGCCACCTTGGTCATGAGGGCCACGTCGTCGAGGATGGTGGCGATGTCGTCAAGCAGGGTCAGCAGGCTGCCAGCGGCCATGGGGAGGTTCCTTGTCAATCAGTGGAAATTTGAACAAAACAAGCCGCAAACGCTTATTGCAAAAGCGCTGGCAGCTATCAATTTTCAAGCAAACCCGAGCGCGGCAATGTCCACCGTGTCCACCTGCTCCGGGTCCAGAAACTCCTGCCCGTAGCGCAGGTACACGCCCTGGCGCACGAACACCTCGAACAGGTCGGGGTCGATGTGCCCGTTGTCCCGCATGCGGCACATGATGGCCAGCGCCTGCGACAGGGCCATGCCCTTCTTGTAGGGCCGGTCCACGGCGGTGAGGGCCTCGAAGATGTCGGCGATGCCCATCATGCGCGCCTGCAGCGACATCTGCTCGCGCGTGAGGCCGCGCGGGTAGCCCTTGCCGTCCATGCGCTCGTGGTGGCCGCCCGCGTACTCGGGCACGTTCTTCAGGTGGCGCGGCCAGGGCAGCGTCTCCAGCATCTTGATGGTGGCGACGATGTGGTGGTTGATGATGTCGCGCTCGGCCTGGTTGAGCGTGCCCGCGCGGATGGTGAGGTTCTCCACCTCCTCCGCCGTCAGAAAGCTGGTCTGCACGCCCTGCGGGTTGCGCCAGCTGCGCAGGTCGGCGATGTCGCGCACGCGCTGCTGGTCTTCGGGCTGCATGGCCTCGGTGCCGGTGTTGCAGCGGCGCAGGAACTCGCGGTCTTCCTGCAGCGCGTGGATCTCTTGCTGCAGGGCCTGCTGTTCCCGCCCTTCGGCCTGTGCGTCCACCACGGGGCGCAGGGCCAGCTGGCGGCGCAGCGCGGCCAGTTCGGCGTCGCGCTTCAAGACTTCGAAGCGCGTGTCCACCAGGCCGATGCGGTCGTAGATGGTTTGCAGCTTGGTCGCCTTGTCCACCACGTGGACGGGCGTGGTGATCTTGCCGCAGTCGTGCAGCAGGCCGGCCATCTTCAGCTCGTAGCGGTCGCGGTCGGTCATCTGAAAGCCCGCCAGCGGGCCTTGCGTGGTGGCAGTCACGGCCTCGGCCAGCATCATGGTCAGGGCGGGCACGCGCTGGCAGTGGCCGCCGGTGTAGGGCGACTTTTCGTCGATGGCCAGGTTGATGAGGTTCACGAAGGACTCGAACAGGCGCTCCAGCTGCGTGATGAGCAGCCGGTTGGTCAGCGCGATGGCCGCCTGCGAGGCCAGCGACTCGGCCAGGCCCTGGTCGGCCTCGGAAAAGGCCGTGACCTCGCCGGTGAGCGGGTCGAGCGCGTTGATGAGCTGCAGCACGCCGATCAGCTCGTGGTCGTGGTTCTTCATCGGCACCGTCAGGAACGACTGCGAGCGGTAGCCCGTGCGCGCGTCGAACGTGCGCGTGCCCGAGAAGTCAAAGCCCTCGGCGCTGTAGGCGTCGGCGATGTTGACGGTACGGTCGTGGATGGCGGCATGCGCGGCCACCAGCGAGTCGTTGGGCGAGCCGTCGGCATGGCGCAGCGGCAGGTTGGGAAAAGTGATGGGCTTGCCCGTGGTTCCGCCCAGGCGGATGCCCAGCGAGTCGGTGCGCACGATCTCGAACTTGAGCGCCGTGCCGTCTTCCGTGACGCTGTAGAGCGTGCCGCCATCCGCGCCGGTGATGGCGCGGGCGGCTTCCAGGATGTTCTCCAGCAACCGGTCGATGTCGCGCTCACGCGAGAGTGCGGCGCCGATGCCGTTGAGTTGCTCCAGCCTGCGAAACAGGCTGGCCAAGGATTCGTTGCCCATGGACATAGAACAAACACCCTGTGGGTGCCGCGGAGGGGAAATACGCATCGTAGCGAAAACAAAGGCGCTCCGTAGAGCGCCCTGTTCAAGCCTGGCGGCGCGTTAGGCCGCCCCGCGCCAGCAGCGCCAGCAGCAGCACGGCAAAGCCCGTAAAGCCAATGAACGACCAGTTGGCAATGGAGCCGCCCAGGAAGGTCCAGTCAATGGCGGTGCAGTCGCCCGTGCCCCGAAAGATCATGGGGATGGCGCGGCTGATGGGGTAGTTCTCGATCATTCCGTAGAAGTCGCGCCCGCAGGTGGCCACCTCGGGCGGGTGCCACTGCAGCCAGCTCTGGCGGGCGGCGGTGAAGGCGCCGAAGCCTGCGGCGGCCAGGGCCAGCGCGCTCCAGGTCATCCACCAGCCTTTTTGGCCTCTGGCGCTTGCCAAACCTGCACATACAGCTACCAAAATAAGAGCATAGCGCTGCACGATGCACATGGGGCAAGGCTCCAGGCCCACCACGTGCTGCAGGTACATGCCAAAGGCCAGCATGGCGACGCAGGCCGCGCTGATGAGCGCGAGCACGCGGCGCGGGGCGCTATCGATCCAGTTCAACACCATTTGTCAGTCCTTGATGCCGCGCGGCGTCGCCGAGCGGCGGACTGCTCAGATGCCTGCGGCGTGATCCAGAAAAACGCGGGCGCGGCGCGGTGTGACCACCAGCGTTTCGCCCTCTTTGAAGCCCTCTTCCTTGAACTGCTGCGCGGGGATTTGCGCTTCGATCAGCGGGTCAGGGGACGCGGTTTGCGCATTGTCCGCCGGTTTGTTGTCTTCGGTCGGGATTAGTTCCAGCCGTGCAATGGGGCCGACGACGATGGCGCGGCTCAGTTGCGCGACGATGCCGCGCGGGCGGCCCTCGGCGTCCAGCCCCGCGCCGGGCGAGTAGCGCTGCACGTCCAGGTCGTGCGGGCGCACGTAGGCGAACGCCTTGGCGTTCTGCGCCTCGCGGTGCTCGGGCGAGTCGATCTGCATGCCGTCCAGATGCACCAGGCCCTCGTGGGCGCGGCCATGGAACAGGTTCACGTCGCCCAGAAAGCCATAGACGAAGGGGCTGGCGGGCTGGTCCCACACCTGCTGGGGCGAGCCGCTTTGCTCGATGCGGCCCTGGTTGATGACGACCACGCGGTCGGCCACCTCCAGCGCTTCTTCCTGGTCGTGGGTGACGAAGATGCTGGTCACGTGCAGTTCGTCGTGCAGGCGGCGCAGCCAGCGGCGCAATTCCTTGCGCACCTTGGCGTCCAGCGCGCCGAAGGGCTCGTCGAGCAGCAGCACCTTGGGCTCCACGGCCAGGGCGCGGGCCAGGGCGATGCGCTGGCGCTGGCCGCCCGAGAGCTGCGAGGGGTAGCGCTCGGCCAGCCAGTCGAGCTGCACGAGCTTGAGCAGGTCCATCACCTTCTGCCGGATCTGCGCGTCGCTCGGGCGCTCGCCACGGGGCTTGACGCGCAGGCCGAAGGCCACGTTCTCGAACACCGTCATGTGGCGGAACAGCGCGTAGTGCTGGAAGACGAAGCCCACGTTGCGCTCGCGCACGTGTACGTCGGTGGTGTCTTCGCCGCTGAAGTGGATGCTGCCGGTGTCGGCCGTCTCCAGCCCGGCGATGATGCGCAAGAGCGTGGTCTTGCCGCAGCCCGAGGGGCCCAGCAGCGCGATGAGTTCGCCGGACGCGATGTCCAGGCTCACGTCGCGCAGCGCGTGGAAGTCGCCGAACTGCTTGCTGACGTTGCGGATTTCTATGCTCATGGTGTGCTCGTTCCAGGTCGTTCCGGCGGGAGTTCTGCGGCGGCCTTCAGGGCCTGCTCGTTGCGGTGCTCCGCGATGGTCTTGATGACCAGCGTGACCAGCGCCAGCAGCGCCAGCAGCGATGCAGCGGAGAACGCGGCCACGGACTGGTATTCGTTGTAGAGGATTTCGACGTGCAGCGGGATGGTGTTGGTCTGCCCCCGGACGTGGCCCGAGACGACCGACACGGCCCCGAACTCGCCCATGGCGCGCGCGTTGCACAGGATCACGCCGTACAGCAGCCCCCACTTGATGTTGGGCAGCGTCACGTGCCAGAAGGTCTGCCAGCCGCTCGCGCCGAGCACGATGGCCGCCTGCTCCTCGTCGTTGCCCTGGGCCTGCATCAGCGGGATCAGCTCGCGCGCGATGAACGGGAAGGTGACGAACACGGTGGCCAGCACGATGCCGGGCACGGCAAAGATGATCTTGACGTTGTGCTCCGCCAGCCAGGGGCCGAACCAGCCCTGCGCGCCGAACACCAGCACGTACATCAGGCCCGCCACCACGGGCGAGACGGAGAACGGCAGGTCGATCAGCGTGGTCAGGAACGCCTTGCCCTTGAACTCGTACTTGGCGATGCACCAGGCGGCCGCCACGCCGAAGACGAGGTTCAGCGGCACGGCGATGACCGCCGTCAGCAGCGTGAGCCGGATGGCCGACCAGGCGTCGGGCTCGCGCAGGCCCGCCACGTAGGCGTCCCAGCCCTTGCGCAGCGCCTCGGTGAACACGGCGGCCAGCGGCAGCACCAGGAACAGCAGCATGAAGGCCAGCGCAATGGCAATCAGCGTCCAGCGCACCCAGGGCGCTTCGGTGGTGCCCGCCTTTGCGCGGCGCACGGTTCTCGTGTTGGTCGCGCTCATGTCGGCGCCCCCGCGTGCCGCCGCTGCCACGCCTGCAGCGCGTTGATGACCAGCAGCAGGATGAACGAGATGACCAGCATCACCACGGCCACTGCCGTGGCACCCGCGTAGTCGTACTGCTCCAGCTTGCCGATGATGATGAGCGGCGTGATTTCAGAAATCATGGGCATGTTGCCTGCGATGAAGATGACCGAGCCGTATTCGCCCACGGCCCGCGCGAACGCCATGGCAAAGCCGGTCAGCAGCGCGGGCGTGATGCTGGGCAGGATGACCATGCGGAAGGTCTGCCAGCGCGTGGCGCCCAGGCAGGTGGCCGCTTCTTCCAGCTCTTTCTCGGCGTCTTCCAGCACGGGCTGCACGGTGCGCACCACGAAGGGCAGGCCGATGAAGATGAGCGCAATGACGATGCCCGCAGGCTTGAACGCGAGCTGGATGCCCAGCGGCTCCAGGTACTGGCCGATCCAGCCGTTGCCCGCCAGCAGCGCCGTCAGCGAGATACCCGCCACGGCGGTCGGCAGCGCAAACGGCAGGTCCACCAGCGCATCGACTATTCTTTTGCCCGCGAACTTGTAGCGCACCAGCACCCAGGCGATCAGCAGCCCGAAGAACAGGTTGACCACCGCCGCGATGAACGACGCACCGAACGTGAGCCGGTACGAAGCCACCACGCGCGGCGCGCTGACCGCCGCCCAGAACTGCTCCCAGGTCAGCGAGAAGGTCTTGAACAGCAGTGCCGTGAGCGGGATCAGCACGATCACGCTCAGGTAGAACAGCGTGTAGCCCAGCGTCAGTCCGAAGCCGGGCAGCACGCGCTTGGCGCGGCCTGCCATTTATTTAGCGCCGGGCGTGTAGAGCTTGTCGAACTGGCCGCCGTCGTTGAAGTGGACCTTCTGCGCCTCGGACAGCGAACCGAAGTACTTGGCCACCGTGAACTGCTTGATCGGCTTGAACTGGTCGGCGTACTTCTTGAGCACGGCCTCGGAACGCGGGCGGATGGCGTGCTTGGCGGCGATCTCCTGCGCCTCGTCGGAGTACAGGTAGTCCAGGTATGCCTTGGCCAGTTCGCCCGTGCCTTTCTTGGCCACCGTGCGCTCGACCACGGCCACGGGGTTCTCGGCGGTGACGCTGACCGACGGATACACGGCATCGACCTTGCCCTTGCCGAACTCGCGGTCCACCGACACCACTTCGGACTCGAATGTGATCAGCACGTCGCCGATGTTGCGCTGCAGGAAGACGGTGGTCGCATCGCGCCCGCCCTTGGCGAGCACGGGCACGTTCTTGTACAGCTTGCTGACGAACTCCGCCGCCTGCGCGTCGGTGCCGCCCTTCTCGCGCACCGACCCCCACGCCGCCAGGTAGGCATAGCGGCCATTGCCGCCGGTCTTGGGGTTCACCACGATGACCTGCACGCCGGGCTTGACCAGGTCGTCCCAGTCCTTGATGTTCTTGGGGTTGCCGTTGCGCACCAGGAACAGCATGGTGGACGTGGTGGGCGATGCGTCGTGCGGGAAGCGCTTGGCCCAGTCCTTGGCGACCACGCCGCTGTTGGCCAGGAACTCGATGTCGGTGGTGGTGTTGAAGGTGACCACGTCGGCGTCCAGCCCGTCGTTCACGGCGCGCGCCTGGGCGCTGGAGCCTGCGTGCGACTGGTCCACCTTCACGTCCACGCCCTTGGCCTTTTTGTAGTGGGCGACGAAGGCGGCGTTGTAGTCCTTGTAGAACTCGCGCGCCACGTCGTAGGACACGTTCAGCAGCGTGTTCTGCGCCAGGGCCGAGCCGCCAGCGGCCAGGGCCAAAGCAGCCAGAAGGGTCTTGAGTTTCAGGAAAGTCATGGTGTCACGGGCCCTCGGTTACAAAATGAATAAAACGATGGGCGATTGTGTGGAGAGTCTCTTAAAACTCAAAAGAATATATTTTTGTTAATTAATCCACTATTGGAATATAACAAAAGTTCAAGCCAAATCCGGCCTCAGCGCTTATGCAGCAGGCACCAGCAGCTATCAAAAGATGAGTTCAGGCGGCCACGGCGAGCGCGTGGGCCATCTCCCCGGTCAGCGACTGCAGCAGCGCCAGGCCCAGCGGCCAGTCGCCATGGCCCGACTCGATGTTGATGTGGCCTGCGTTCTGCATGCGCACGAACTCGCTGCCCCAGGCGCGCGCGTACGCGCCCGCCAGGCGCACGGGGCAGTACGGGTCGTTGCTGCTGGCGACCACGATGCTGCGGTAGGGCAAGGCGGCGTAGGGCACGGGCGCGAAGTCGGCCAGCGCGCCGCGCCGCTCGGGGTCGGCCGGGGCCGCCAGCAAGGCGCCCTGCAC
>NZ_JASGDA010000113.1:0-16207 GCF_047607405.1 Acidovorax sp.
CCAGGATGACCCTGGGCTGGCGCAAGCCCATTGAGGTCTATGCCGAGCACTTGGCTCGATTGAGCCAGCAGCCAGACCCTGTGCATTGAATATTTGTTGCACTTGGACTTGAAACCGCCCTTATCCATCAAGCACAAGCAGCTATTGAAATCATAGTATTTTCCCACACGCCCGCGACAGCCCCTGCGCGGCCCTGGCGTTACGATGGCCGCATGTCCGCAATCCCCCCATCCGCTCACCTTTTCATCCTCACCGGCGCGTCGCGCGGCATGGGCCTGGCCATGGCCGAGCAGCTGCTGCGCCGGGGTCACACGCTGGTCTGCATCTCGCGCGGCGCCAACCCGCAGCTCGATGCCATCGCCCAGGCCAGCAGCGCCGCGCTGCACCAGTGGCCGCAAGACCTGGCGCAGGGCGCGCAGGCCGCGCACAAGCTGCAGGACTGGCTGGCCGCGCAAGGCCCCGCCACGTTCGCCAGCGCCGCGCTGATCAACAACGCGGGCGTGATCCCGCGCATCGCGCCGCTGTCGGCCAGCGACGCCGACGACCTGGCCCACGCCCTGCGCGTGGGGCTGGAAGCGCCCATGCAGCTCACGGCGGCATTCCTGGGCGCGACGGAAGCTTGGGACGTGCCGCGCAAGGTGCTCAACATCTCCTCGGGCCTGGGCCGCCGCGCCATGGCGTCGCAGGCCGCCTACTGCGCGGCCAAGGCGGGCATGGACCACTTCACGCGCTGCGTGGCGCTGGACGAGGCGGCCAAGCCCCATGGCGCCAAGGTGTGCTCGCTGGCGCCGGGCGTGATCGACACCGACATGCAGGTGCAGCTGCGCGGCGCCGCGCCCGAGGACTTTCCGGACCTCCAGAACTTCACCCGCCTCAAGGCAGGCGGCCAGCTCGCGTCGCCGCAGGATGCCGCCGCCCGCGTGCTGGCCTGGCTGGACCGCGCGGACTTCGGTGCCCATCCTGTGGCCGACGTGCGGGATGCGTGATACTCACTTTTTCATAGCTGCTTGCGCTTGCCAGATAAGCGCTAGCGGCACATTTCATTCATATTCTTTACCCAACCCAAGGAGATAAACCATGACCCGTGAAGTCGTCGTCGTCAGCGCAGTGCGCACCGCCATCGGCACCTTTGGCGGCAGCCTGAAGGACGTGCCGCCCACCGAGCTGGGCGCGCTCGTGGTGCGCGAGTCGCTGGCCCGCGCCAGCGTGGAAGGCAAGGACGTGGGCCACGTGGTGTTCGGCCACGTGGTCAACACCGAGCCCCGGGACATGTACCTGTCGCGCGTGGCAGCCATCCACGGCGGCTGCGCCGAGGGCACGCCCGCGTTCAACGTCAACCGCCTGTGCGGCTCGGGCCTGCAGGCCATCGTGTCGGCGGCGCAGACCATCCAGCTGGGCGATGCCGAGGTGGCCATCGGCGGCGGCGCCGAGGTGATGAGCCGCGTGCCCTTTGCCAGCCTGAACATGCGCTGGGGCGCGCGCATGGGCGACACCAAGATGGTGGACATGATGATCGGCGCGCTGCACGACCCCTTCCACAACATCCACATGGGCGTGACGGCCGAGAACATCGCCGCCAAGTGGGGCATCAGCCGCGAGGACCAGGACAGGCTGGCCGTGGAGAGCCACAACCGCGCCGAACGCGCCACGGCGGCGGGCTACTTCAAGGACCAGATCGTGCCCGTCACGCTCAAGAGCAAGAAGGGCGACGTGCAGTACGCCACCGACGAGCACTTCCGCGCGGGCGCCACCCTGGACGACCTGGCCAAGCTCAAGCCCGTGTTCGCCAAGGAGAACGGCACGGTGACGGCGGGCAATGCCTCGGGCATCAACGACGCCGCCGCCGCCGTGGTGCTGATGGACGCGGTCGCCGCCAAGGCGCGCGGCGCCAAGCCGCTGGCCCGCCTGGTGGCCTACGCGCACGCGGGTGTGGACCCGAAATACATGGGCATCGGCCCCGTGCCCGCCACGCAACTGGCGCTGAAGAAGGCGGGCCTGACGGTGAATCAGCTCGACGTGATCGAGGCCAACGAAGCCTTTGCCGCGCAAGCCTGCGCCGTCACCAAGGACCTGGGCCTGGACCCGGCCAAGGTCAACCCCAACGGCTCGGGCATCTCGCTGGGCCACCCCATCGGCGCCACGGGTGCGCTGATCACCGTGAAGGCGCTGCACGAGTTGCAGCGCGTGCAGGGCCGCTATGCGCTGGTGACCATGTGCATCGGCGGCGGCCAGGGCATCGCCGCGATCTTCGAGCGGATGTGATGAAGGACCGCGTCGCGCCTTCAGGCACGAAGATCGGATGAATGGTTGGCGCAGAGAGATCAGCTGCGCACGACCAGCACCGAGATATGCACCGCGCCCAGCACGCGCTGCGTGACGCTGCCCAGCACCAGCTTCTCCAGCCCCCGGCGACCGTGCGAGCCCATGACGACGAGGTCGGCGCCGGTGCTCTCCACAGCGCGCAGGATGCCGTCGTGTACGGTGTGGCCCTCGCCCACCACGGTGGCGGCCTGCACGCCCGCATCGGCCATGGCCTTCTGGGCGGCGTCCAGCGCGGCATGGGCCTCTGCCGTCGCTGCGTTGATGTACTGGGCCTGGCCGTAGGCGAAGTCGGCGCCGACGCCGGTGAAGGGGTACGGGTCGATCACATGGAGCGCCGTCACGGCGCTGCCGAAGGTCTTGGCCAGCGCGGCGGCCTTGGCAACCGCCAGCATGGCGGTTTCGGAGCCATCAACGGGAACCAGAATGTGCTTGAACATGGTGCCTCTCCTGAAAAGCTGATGAGGGAACTGGCTTGAGTCCAGTGTGAACCGACACCTTACTGCGCGCCTTGATTCGCATCAAACGCCACCCTGTCCGCACCCTGGAAATTACCGCGTCGGCAGGTCACCACCAGCGTGTCGCGGTGCCCTCCCTCGGCCAGGGGCTGTATGGGCGTGGACTCGTGGACCATGCGCGCGTCGTCCAGCAGCAGCAGCGACCACGGCTCGGTCAGGGTGAAGCGCTGGCCATGCGGGCCCGCCGCCTCGAACACGCGCGTCTCGCCGCCCTTGATGCCCACGCGCGCCACCAGGAACACCGCGACCAGGTCCACGCCGTCGCGGTGCGCGCCCTCGGGCGTGGGGCGGCCGATGCCGTCCGTGGTGTCGATGCGGAACTGGTGCGCCTCCACGAACCAGGGCACAGGCGCAGCGGCCCCGGCGAACACGGCGTCGGACACGCCCGCCAGCGCCGCCAGCAACTGCCGCCAGACGGGCCGCGTCACGGTGGCGGGCTCCATGGGCGCGAACCAGCGCTCCATGCCGCCGTGCAGGGCGTTGTATTCCACGGGCTGCCAGTGGGCGCGGTGCGGCACCTGCCGCACGTCCCCGCCCTGCACCACGAAGCAGGCGTGGCGGCGGCGCCGGTAGCGGCCACCGTCCTTCAGAAAGTCGTCCGGCGGCAAGGCCGCCCAGTCGGCGTTCAGCGCCATCAGCGCATCCAGGCCGCAGCCGATCCAGCGGGCCACGTCGGCGGGCGCCAGTACGGCGAAGCCGCTCTGGCGCAACTGGCTGACGGCTTGCGCGGGCGGCGCGAACGGCGGGGAGAAGCTGACTTGGACCATAGGAGCCGGAGCATAGCCTGGAGTAGCATGGGCCATTGCCCGCCAGGAGACCGCGATGCCCCATGAACGCCGCCACTTCGTCCGCGTTGGTTTCGATGCACCAGCCCTGCTGACCACGGCAAGCGCCGCGTACAGCGTCCACGTGCAGGACCTCTCGCTCAAGGGCGCGCTGCTGCTGGTGCCCGCCCAGGCCAGCCTGGAGCCCGGCGCGCTGTGCCAGTTGACCATTCCCCTGGCGGACACGGGCAACCACATCGCCATGTCCGCAGCGGTCGCGCACCTGCAGGGGCGCCATGCCGGCCTGCTGTGCCGGGGGATCGACCTGGACAGCGTGACGCACCTGCGCCGCCTGATCGAGCTGCAGCTCGGCGACCCCGCCCTGCTGGAGCGGGACCTGGGCGAACTGGTAGCGGCTTAGTTGTTTTCCGCTTCCTGCAAGCTGCGCCACATCACCTTGCCGCTGCCGCTCTTGGGCAGCGCGCTCACGAACTGCACGATGCGCGGCACCTTATAGACGGCCATGTTCTCGCGGCACCAGTCGATGATCTGCTGCTCGGCCACGTCCTGGTGCGTGGGGCGCAGCACCACCACGGCCTTGACCGTCTCGCCCCGGTAGCTGTCCTTGGCGGAGATGATGCACGCCTCTTGGATGGCCGGGTGGCGGAACATCAGCGCCTCGACCTCGGCAGGCCAGACCTTGAAGCCGCTGGCGTTGATCATGCGCTTGAGCCGGTCGGTCAGGAAGAAGTAGCCGTCCTCGTCCATGCGCCCCAGGTCGCCCGTGCGAAAGAAGCGCTTGCCGTCCAACTCGATGAACGCGGCGGCGGTGGCGTCGGGCCGCTTCCAGTAGCCGTCGAACACCTCGGGGCCATGGACGATGATCTCGCCCTGCTCGCCCACGGGTACTTCCTGCAGCGTGTCGGGGTCGATCACGCGCGCGTCGGTGCTCATGAAGGGGATGCCCAGGCACTGCTGCTTGGGCGCGTCCACCGGGTTGGAGTGCGAGGGCGCGGCCGTCTCGGTCAGGCCGTAGCCTTCGGCGTAGCGCAGGCCGTATTGGTCGAGCAGGCGCTGGGCCACGGCCTGCGGCATGGCCGCGCCGCCGCCGCCGATATAGACCAGGCTGGACAGATCGAAGCTGGCGAAGTTGGGGCTGCTCAGCAGGTCGATGACCATGGTGGGGATGTTCGTCCAGTTGGTCACGCGCCAGCGCGAGATGAGCCGTCCGGCCAGTTCCCGGTCCCACCGGGGCATGACGACCAGCGTGGCCCCGCCGTAGATGGCCGCGTGCAGCACACTCACCATGCCGGTGATGTGGAACATGGGCACCACGGCCAGCGTCACGTTGTCTGCCGAGAAACTGCTCCACAGAGTGGTCGCCACGGCGTTGTGCATGATGCTTTTGTGCGGGTGCATGCAGCCCTTGGGCAGCCCGGTGGTGCCGCTGGTGTAGGGCAGCAGCGCCAAGTCGGCAGGGCCTGCGGTGAGCGGCGGGGGCGCGTCGGCACAGGCCAGGGCGTCCGTCCAGGCATGCACCTGGCCGCCGTCCAGCGCGGGCAGCGGGTGGCGGGTGCAGAGCCAGTCGCGCCAGGTGTCGGGCGGCGCGTCGGGGCCGGTCACGCTGGCGTCGAAGGCGTCGGTGAACTGCGTGACCACCATGTGGGCAAGGCGCTCGCCGGGCGCCAGCGCGTTGCTGGCCTTGGCCAGCTCCGCAGCCAGGTCGGCGGTGGTGATCGCCACCTTGGTGTCGGGGTCGGTGATGTAGTGCTTCAGCTCCTCGGCCCGGTTCATGGGGTTGACCGGCACCACCACCGCATTGGCGCGCAGGATGGCGAAGTGCGCCAGCACCAGTTGCGGGCAGTTCTGCATGAGCAGCACCACGCGGTCGCCCTTTTGCACACCCAGTGCATGCAGTTTTGCGGCCAGCCGCTCGGCCCCGTCGGCAAGCTGGCGGTAGCTCAGCGTGCCGCCGAAGAAGACCAGCGCGGCCTTGTCCGGGTAGCGGCGGGCGTTGGTGGCCAGGTTGTCCCACAGCGAGGTGGCGGGCACGGTGATGGCATGGGGCAGGCGGCGGGGCCAGAACTTGTGGTGGGGGCGCATGGGCATTGGGAAGACAGTTTCCTTGCCCCCAAGCCTAGATGCCCCGCAGGGCAGTGGGCAATGGGAATGGCCCGGGTCTGCGTCGCAAAAGTGACCTCGATTAAGCAGATGTATCTGCCCCCTAGAATGCCCCGCAGAGAGGAACACGCATGACGCCAGAGGCCACGGCCAGAGTCACCATTGATGCACTGCTGATGGCAGCAGGCTGGCACGTGTGCAGCGTTGCGGATGCCAACATCCACGCAGCCGTCGGCGTGGCGATTCGAGAATTCCCCTTGAACCCCGGCTTTGGCTTTGCCGACTACCTGCTCTACATCAACGGCAAAGCCTGCGGCGTGATCGAAGCCAAGAAAGAATGCGCCACCCTGACCGGCGTAGAGCTGCAAAGCAGCCGCTACGCCCAGGGCCTGCCCACCACCCTGCCCGCCTGGAGCCGCCCCCTGCCCTTTGTGTGGGAAAGCACCGGGGTGGGAACCCACTTTACCAACAGGTTGGACCCCGAGCCGCGCGCCCGCAGCGTGTTCGCCTTCTTCCGCCCCGAGTTGCTGGTGCAGTGGCTGGCCCTGCTGCCACCAGCCAGCAATGGCAGCGGCGTCAGCGAAGCCCCCGGCACCTTCCTGGCCCGCATGCGCAACATGCCCAAGCTCGTTACCGAATGGGGCAGCGGCGGCGCGCATTACCAGTTGTGGCCCGCGCAGATCGGCGCCATCGCCAACCTGGAGAAATCCATCGCCGCCAACAAGCCCAAGGCCCTCATCCAGATGGCCACCGGCAGCGGCAAGACGTTTACCAGCATCGGCTTCATCTACCGCCTCATCAAGTTTGGCGGCGCGCGCCGCGTGCTGTTTTTGGTGGACCGGGGCAACCTGGCCCGCCAGACCAAAAAGGAGTTCGACGCCTACGCCAGCCCCTACAACAACTACAAGTTTGGCGAGGAATACATCGTCCAGCACCTGCAGAACAGCCAGATCGATGCCAGCGCCCGCGTGGTCATCTGCACCATCCAGCGCATGTTCAGCATGCTCAAGGGCCGCGAACTGGCCGACGAGGCCGACGAAGAAAGCACCGAACGCGTCGAGGCCCTGTTCAAAGACCCCGAACCCATTGGCTACAACCCCGCCATCCCCATCGAAACCTTTGACATCGTGGTGACGGACGAAGCCCACCGCAGTATCTACAACCTGTGGCGGCAGGTGCTGGAATACTTTGACGCTTACCTGATCGGCCTGACCGCCACGCCCAACAAGCAAACCTTTGGCTTCTTCAACCAGAACCTGGTCATGGAATACGGCCACGCCCAAGCCGTGGCCGACGGCGTGAACGTGAACTACGACGTGTACCGCATCCAAACCGAAGTGGGGACAAGCGGTGCCAAGGTGGACAAAGGCTACTGGCTCGAAACGCAAGACAAAGCCACGCGCCGCAAGACCGCCTGGCAGTTGGACGACGACTTTGAATACCAGTCCGAAGAGCTGGACCGCGCCGTGCAGACGCCCGACCAGATCCGCACCGTGGTCCGCACGCTGCGCGACCGCTGGCAGCCCGACATGTTCCCCCAGCGGCAAGAACTGCCCAAAACCCTCATCTTTGCCAAAGACGACAACCACGCCGAGAAGATCGTGGAAACCCTGCGCGAAGAATTTGGCCGGGGCAACGAGTTTGCGCAAAAGATCACCTACCGCAGCGCCCAGGGCGGCGGCACCAGCCCCGAGCAGCTCATCAAAGACTTCCGCTCCAGCTACTACCCCCGCGTGGCCGTCACCGTAGACATGATCGCCACCGGCACCGACATCAAGCCCGTGGAAATCGTCGTCTTCATGCGCAGCGTGAAAAGCCGCAGCTTCTTCGAGCAGATGAAAGGCCGTGGCGTGCGGGTATGCAACCCCACCGACCTGGCCGCCGTCAACCCCGGCGAGGGGGTAAAAAAAGACCACTTCGTCATCGTCGATGCCGTGGGCGTGTGCGAGCGCGACAAAACCGACAGCCGCCCCATGGACGCCAAAAAGAGCGTGCCCCTGGACAAACTGCTCCAAGCCGTAAGCCTGGGCAACGTGGAAGACGAGGTGCTGAACAGCATCGCCGCCCGCCTGGCCCGGCTGGACAAAGACGCCAGCGACGCCGACCGCGCCAAGGTGGTGGAACTGAGCGGCGGCAAAACCCTGCGCGACCTGGCGCGCGGCATTGTGGACGCCCTCAGCATCGACGCCACCCAAGACATGCCGCCCGCCGAGGCAGAGCAACGTTTAAGAGACGCCACAAGGCCATTCTCCTCACCAGTATTGCGCGAGCAGCTACTAAAAATGAAGCAAAAGGCAGACTTGGTGATCGACACGGTCACGCAAGACACCCTGCTGCATGCCGGTTTCAGCGAAGGCAGCGACCGGGCCACCGCCTTGGTGCAGAGCTTTGAAGACTTCATCCAGCAGCACAAAGACGAAATCACCGCCCTGCAAATCCTGTACAGCCGCCCCACGCGCGCACCGCTCAAGTTTGAAGACGTGAAAGCCTTGGCCGACGCCCTGCACGCCCCGCCGCTCAACATCGACGAAGGTGCCTTGTGGCAGGCTTACGCCACCCTGCGCAAAGGCGCAGTGAAAGGTGCCACGCAGCGCCGCCTGCTGACGGACCTAGTCAGCCTGGTGCGCTATGCCATGCAGCAAACCAATGAGCTGGTGCCCTACCCCGAGCGCGTGCAGGCCAACTTCAAGGCGTGGCTGGCGCAGCACGGCAACGCATTCAACCCCGAACAACAACACTGGCTGGAAATGATCCGCGACCACATCGCCGCTAACCTTGGCATAGAGATAGATGACTTTGAATACGCGCCCTTCAACAGTCAGGGCGGGCTGGGCAAGGTGCATCAGCTCTTTGGCGCGGAACTGCCCAAGGTGATTGAGGAACTGAATCGGGAGCTGGCGGCGTGAGTCAAGCGCGTACTGAAGATTGCCTTCGCGGAACACTCGGAGAATTGCTGCCACTGAAGTACGGGAAGAGCTTGCCTGCCGCCGCACGGGATGCGATTGGCTCCGTTCCCGTTTTCGGCTCAAGCGGCGTGGTGGGTCAGCACTCCACCGCATTGACCAGCGGCCCAACGATCGTTGTTGGCCGAAAAGGAAATGTCGGCGCAGTCCATTTCTCTGCTGTTCCGTGCTGGCCCATTGATACGGCCTACTACGTTGAGCCACCCGCCGGACACTCAGCAACTTACTACCGCTATTTGCTTACATCGCTCAACCTAGTTAGGTTGGACAAGTCCACCGCGATCCCTGGATTGAGCCGTGATGATTACAACGCTATTGAAGTAGCAGTTCACCCGCCTGCGGAACAACTCGAAATCGTCGCCGAACTCGAAAAACAGTTCTCCCGCCTCGATGAAGCCGTCGCCAGCCTCCAGCGCGTCAAAGCCAACCTCAAACGCTACAAAGCCTCCGTCCTCAAAGCCGCCGTCGAAGGCCGCCTCGTAGTTCCCGAAGCTACCCTGGCCCGCCGAGAAGGCCGCAGCTACGAAACCGGCAAACAGCTTTTGCAGCGGATGCTTGACGTGCGGAATGTAATGACGAAGGGTAAGCGTGTCGCTGTAAATCAGGCCGACCACCATGGCTTGCCAGAATGCCCAGACGGCTGGGTTTGGACTACCTGTGACGCAGCGCTTAATGGCATTGATGCAGGCGCAAGCTTTAAATGTGAAGAGCGCCCTCCACTCGGAGATGAAATCGGTGTTTTAAAAGTGAGTGCCTTGACTTGGGGGACTTACGATGAAGCTGAAAGCAAGACTTGCAAAGACGCGAGCCGCGTAGAAAAAAAGTTTTTAGTTCGGAACGGCGATTTTCTGTTCTCTAGAGCAAACACCATTGAATTTGTGGGCGCTTGCGTGATTGTGGGTAAGACTACGAAGCAGCTTATGCTCAGTGATAAAACCTTGCGCTTTGAAATTTTCCCACAAGTGTTGCCCGAGTGGTTGCTGGTTTGCTTGCGTTGCAAATTTGGGCGAAATGAAATTGAACGCCTGGCGACCGGCAACCAAGAGTCCATGCGAAACATCGGGCAAGAGCGAATCCGTCAGATTCGTATGCCTTTGCCACCTCTCGTAGAACAAACCCGAATCGTCGCGGAAGTTGACCGACTCCTGTCCATCGTCCGCGAAGTCGAATCCGAGGTTGATACCAATCTCCAGCGCGCGCAGGCGCTACGGCAGTCGATCCTGCAGAGAGCATTCTCCGTTGGTGATATTTAGACTGCCCCCTTTCTTTGGCGAATCAAGCTGCTAATGCGAAACCGAGCATCTGCATCAATCCTGCCAGAACTTGCCGATTTCAGCCGTAGATTGTTGAGTGTAGTTCACCAGAGAAAAACCTCTGTAAAACCGACTGCCACAGCGCCTGTGCATGCTGCAAGTTGGCGTCAACCTCATTTTCAACTTCGCGGACAATGGACAGGAGTCGGTCAACTTCCGCGACAATTCGGACTTGCTCGGCTGCTGGAGGTATTGGCAAGGCGATTGCGCGAATCTCGCTTAAAGATAAGCGGGGGCGGCCAATGCCGTGTAAAGCATCTTTAACCCGCGACCTTGTAGGCTGGCAATTTAGTGCTACATTCAAAAATCCCAGCATCAAAGACGGATGTGGTTTGAAGCGTATGCAATCTGCCTTGACGATAGCCGAACCAACGCCAGCCGGAATTATGCAGGCGCGCGGTGGATTTTCTCCCAAAGATGCAATCACGAGATCACCAGGAAAGATTTCATGCTTACGAAGACTTTCAAAATGTTCCTGGGTTATGTGGGCATAAGCATCCTCAAATTCGCCATCCTTGATGTTTTGGAGACGAATTACCCTTGGGCCGTCTTCCACGTAATGCGCTGACTTCAAGTTTGAACCAAAAGGCCCATCAGTGATTGAACGGCTTCCGGGAGCCGCAAGCTGATCTACAGAAGCCCACGTCCACCCTTCCGGCACGTCTGGTAGTTCAGCCGTCTCTGGAGCGACCGGCAGCTTAAAACCTCCTCGACCATCCCAACCCACTCTCTTATCCCCAAGAACCCGCTGCAAAAGCTGTTTGCCGGTTTCGTAGCTGCGGCCTTCTCGGCGGGCCAGGGTAGCTTCGGGAACTACGAGGGGGCCTTCGACGGCGACTTTGAGGACGGAGGCTTTGTAGCGTTTGAGGTTGGCTCTGACAACGCTGGAGGTTGGCGACGGCTTCGTCGGGGCGGGAGAACTGTTTTGCCAGTTCGCAGAACGCTTCACAGATGCTGCATGCATACTGCATATGAATGCGGACATAGTGTTGAACTGTCCTTGAATTCATGGCATATTCCATATGCATATTGCGTATGGAGCTAGTGTGAGCAGTTCTGGAATCAAATCGCGGCTGAGTCACGCACAGTGGACGCTGAAGCCGCAAGACTTGGCGGTGGCCTTCAAGCTGGTTTGCTTGAAAGGGCAACGATTGCCCTATGCAGCGCTGGCGCACGCGCTGCATCTTTCGCCGTTTGAGGCGCATGCCTGCATTGCCCGCTTGTCGGCAGCGCGCCTGTTGACCGAAGTGGGCGGCATCCCCAGCTTGGTGATGCCTGCGTTCAGACCCTTGGTGCTGCAAGGCGCGGTGTACTTCTTTCCGCCAGTGCGTGGGGAGGTGACGGTCGGCTTTCCGACTGCGCATGGCGTGGAGCCGCTCAAATCCAAGGTACTGTTTGCCGAAGAGCTGCCGCCGGTGTGGCCGCATCCCGATGGCAGTACGCGCGGCACAACCCTTCTGCCGCTTTACCCAAAGCTGCCGCTGGCAGCGCTGAATGACACGCAGTTTTACGAATTGCTGGCACTGTTTGACGCGTTGCGCATCGGTCAGGCACGCGAGCGTGAGATGGTGCGGAGCATGCTGGAGGATCGGTTGAAATGAAAAATCCCAACCTGGCCATTCTGGAGTTGGTGGCCAAAGCATTAGGCCCGGTGTGCGACGAGGTGGTGTTTGTAGGGGGCTGCGCGACTGGCCTGCTGCTCACGCAGGCGCGCCCCGATCCCATCCGCGTCACAGAGGACGTGGACATCATTGCCCAAGCGCTCACCACCAGCGATTTCCACACCATAGAACACAAAGTGCGAGCCAGGGGGTTCAGCAATGACATGCGGCCAGGAGCACCGATCTGCCGATGGGTGTATGGCCCGGTGACGGTCGATCTGATGCCCACGGTGCAAGACATATTGGGTTTTGCCAATCGCTGGTACCCACTGGCCGCAGAAACGGCAACGACCGTGGTATT
This sequence comes from Acidovorax sp., assembly GCF_047607405.1. Lineage (GTDB taxonomy): Bacteria > Pseudomonadota > Gammaproteobacteria > Burkholderiales > Burkholderiaceae_C > Acidovorax. The sequence goes on from NZ_JASGDA010000113.1 coordinate 11,961, forward strand.
GGATGCCAACCTGCGCATTCGTCTCATCAACGCGCCGGTATTTGTTGCCACCAAACTCGAAGCATTCAACGACCGTGGCCACAGTGCGGACGGACAACCGGACTATCTTGGAAGCCACGATCTGGAAGACATCATCACGGTCGTGGATAGGCGCCCGGAGCTGTTGGCCGAGTGCGCTGCGGCCCCGTCAGAGCTGCGTGGATATTTGGCACAGGCTTTCGGTCGCTTGCTGGCCGATGCGGACTTCAACACCACATTGGCAGGGCATTTGCCAGGCGATGCCTCCAGCCAAGGCCGATTGCCCAAACTGCGTGATGCGCTGCGCGCGCTTGCAAACCTGAAACCATGAACACCACCACCCATTCCCTCGTCCAGAAACTCTGGAACTACTGCAACGTGCTGCGCGACGACGGCATGAGCTATGGCGACTATGTGGAGCAGCTCACGTACCTGCTGTTCCTGAAAATGGCGGACGAGCGCTCGCAGCCGCCCTACAACCAGCCGAGCATCGTGCCTGCCCAGTACGCCTGGGCCTCGCTCCTGGCCAGGGACGGCGATGCGTTGTTTGACCACTACCGCCATGCACTGGAAAAGCTGGGGCAAGAGAAGGGCACGCTGGGCCTGATCTTCGGCAAGGCGCAAAACAAGTTTCAAGACCCGGCGAAGCTGCGCCGCGTCATCGTCGATTTGATCGGCGCCGAGACCTGGACGGTGCTGGGCGCGGACGTGAAGGGCGACGCCTACGAGGGCCTGCTGGAGCGCAATGCGCAAGACACCAAAAGCGGCGCGGGCCAGTACTTCACGCCACGGGCGCTGATCCAGGCGATGGTGGAGTGCATTGCGCCCCAACCGGCAGAGCGCATTTGCGACCCGGCTTGTGGCACCGGCGGCTTTTTGTTCACGGCGCACAACTACATCACCGGGCACCACAAGAGCCTGACACGCGACCAGCTCAAGCACCTGAAGGAGAAGGCGTTTACCGGCTACGAGTTGGTGCAGGCCACGGCGCGGGTGTGCGCCATGAACATGCTGCTGCACGGCATTGGTTCTGAAAAATCGGTGCCCGTGGTGGTGGGCGATGCGCTGGCCGCAGACCCCGGCGAGCGCTACGAGGTGGTGCTGGCCAACCCGCCGTTTGGCAAGAAGAGCAGCACCGTCATCGTGGGCGAAGACGGCCGCACCAGCACCGAGAAGGACACCATCGAGCGCGACGACTTCTGGGCCACCACCAGCAACAAGCAGCTCAACTTTGTGCAGCACATCAAGACGCTGCTTACCACCCATGGCCGCGCGGCGGTGGTGCTGCCAGACAACGTGCTGTTTGAAGGCGGCGCGGGCGAGACCATTCGCAAAAAGCTGCTGCACGAGTGCGATGTGCACACGCTGCTGCGCCTGCCCACAGGCTTGTTTTATGCGCAGGGCGTGAAGGCCAATGTGCTGTTTTTTGAAAAGAAACCTGCCAGCGAAACGCCGTGGACAAAGCAGTTGTGGATTTACGACCTGCGCACCAACAAGCACTTCACGCTCAAGACCAACCCGCTGACCCGCGCAGACCTGGACGAGTTTGTGGCACTGTATCGGGCTGATAGCCGCCAGCAGCGCCAGGCCACCTGGTCGCCGGAAACACCTGATGGCCGCTGGCGAGCGTACAGCTACGATGAGTTGGTGGCGCGGGACAAGACCAGCCTCGATATCTTCTGGCTCAAGGACGAATCACTGGCCGACAGCGACAACCTGCCCGCGCCCGGCGTGATTGCGCTGGAGATCGTGGAAGACCTGCAAGCCGCGCTGGCGCAGTTCAGGCTGATTGCGGACGACCTGGGGGAAGTGGTGGAGGAGTGAGCCCGGATGAGCCGCGTGGATTCGTTCAGCTCTGAATCTGCGCCCACAGCTTGTCCAGCCGCTTCACGCTCACCGGCTGCGGCGTGCGCAGCTCCTGCGCGAAAAAGCTCACGCGCAGTTCTTCCAGCAGCCAGCGCAGCTCCTGCATGCGCGCATCGACCGCGCCCTTGCGCTCTGCGACCAGGCGCCAGTAGCGCTGCTCCTGCGGGCGCAGCTCGGCCAGGCGGGCGGCGTCGCGGGCGGGGTCGGCGCGGACTTTGTCCAGCCGCAGGGTGATGGCCTTGAGGTAGCGCGGGAAGTGCGCCAGTTGCGCCCAGGGCGCGGCGGCGATGAACTGCTTGGGCACCAGGCGCTGCAATTGCTGCTGCGCATCCTGCGTCGCATCGGGCGCGTTCTTGGTGTCCTTGATCTTGCGGGCGGCCACGGCGTATTCGGCCAGGATGGTGGCGGCCAGGCGCGCTACCTCGTTGGTGATCAGCGTGAGGCGGCCCCGGCCCTCTTCCACGCGGCGCTTGAAAGCGGCTTCGTCGGTGGGCAGCGGGCCCTGCAGGAAGGCGCGTTCCAGCGCCACGTCGATGATCTGCGTGCGCAGTTCTTCCTGTGTGCCCAGGGGCATGTAGGCGACGGCCATCTTCTGCAGGTCGGGGATGTTCTTTTCCAGGTACTTGAGCGCGTCCTTGATTTGCAGCGCGAACAGGCGGCGCAGGCCCGCGCGGTGCTTGGCGGCCGCTACCTCGGGCTCGTCGAAGACCTCGATGGTGACGGCGTCGCCGCCGTCGATCAGCGCGGGGAAGCCCATCAGCGTCTGGCCGCCCTTTCGGATTTCCATCAGCTCGGGCAGTTCGCCGAACGTCCAGGCCGTGTAGCGCTGGCCGCTGGGCGCGGAAGGCGCTTTTGCTTCCTTTTTGATAGCTAATGGCGCTTGACTATCAAGCACTGGAGCCTGTTTTTCTTCATTTTTTTCACCCAGCTTGAGCCCTGCCAGCGCCTGGAACGCCCCGCGCGCCTTGGCGCCCCATTCGGCCTTGAGCGCGCCCAGGTTGCGGCCCTGGCCCAACTGGCGGCCATGCTCGTCCACCACGCGGAAGTTCATGAACAAATGGGCACTGAGCATGTCGAGCTTGAAGTCCGCCCGCTTCACGTCCAGCGAGGTCTCATCGCGCACCTGCTTGAGCAGCGCATCCGTCAGGCTGCCGACGCCGAAGCGCTCGGGCGCGGTGAGCAGCTCCGCCAGCCGCGCGGCCGACTCGGGCAGCGGCACGAAGCGGCTGCGCGGGCGCTGGGGCAGGCTCTTGAGCAGGGCCTGGATCTTGGGCTGCAGCATGCCGGGCACCAGCCATTCGCAGCGCTCCTCGCTGACCTGGTTGAGCACGAACAGCGGCACCGTGACGGTGATGCCGTCGCGCGGGTCGCCGGGTTCGTGCAGGTAGGCGGCGGCGCAGTCCACGCCCCCTAAGCGCACCACCTTCGGGAACGCGCTGCTGGTGATGCCCGCCGCCTCGTGGCGCATGAGTTCGTCGCGGGTGAGCTTGAGCAGGTCGGGGTTGGCGCGGCTGGCCTGGCTGTACCAGCGCTCGAAGGTGGTGCCGCTGCACACGTCCTGCGGCACCTGCTGGTCGTAGAAGGCATAGATGAGTTCGTCGTCCACCAGCACGTCTTGCCTGCGCGATTTGTGCTCCAGTTCTTCGACCTTGGCGATGAGCTTCTGGTTGGCGGCCAGGAACGGCAGGCGCGTATCCCACTCGCCGCCCACCAGCGCCTCGCGCAGAAAGACCTCGCGCGCGCCTCGCGGGTCCACCTTGCCGAAATCCACGCGCCGGTTGTTGTAGATGACGATGCCGTACAGCGTGGCGCGCTCCAGCGCCGTGACCTGCGCGGCTTTTTTCTCCCAGTGCGGGTCGAGAAGCTGCTTCTTCAACAAATGCCCGCCCACCTGCTCCAGCCACTGCGGCTCGATGGCGGCGATGCCCCGGCCAAACAGGCGCGTGGTCTCCACCAGTTCTGCGGCCACGATCCAGCGGCCCGGCTTCTTGTTCAGGTGCGCGCCGGGGTGCTTGTAGAACTTGATGCCGCGCGCGCCCAGGTACCAGTCTTCCTCGTCGCTCTTGCAGCCGATGTTGCCCAGCAGGCCGGAGAGCATGGACAGGTGAATCTGCTCGTAGCTCGCGGGCTGGGTGTTGATGCGCCAGCCGTGCTCCGTCACCACGGTGAGCAGTTGCGTATGGATGTCGCGCCACTCGCGCAGGCGCCGGATGCTGATGAAGTTCTGGCGCAGGAGCTGTTCGTACTGGCGGTTGCTGAGTTTGTGGGTGGGGGCCGCACCCTCACCCCCGCCCTCTCCCGCAAGCGGGAGAGGGAGTGAATTGCCCCCTCTCCCTTTGGGAGAGGGTTGGGGTGAGGGCAAC
>NZ_JASGDA010000114.1:0-27380 GCF_047607405.1 Acidovorax sp.
ATGCGGGGCAGTGTGCGCGGCGCGAGCCCCCGCGCGCCAGAAAGGGCTTGGCGCTGCGCGCCAGGCGCTCGGCGCGCAGGCGGGCCACGGCGTGGGGCGCGTCGGCGCTATCCGCCATCCGCCCGTTCCAGCGTGAACAGCGGCACCTCGGCCCGGCGGCTCAACCACACGCCGCCGCCCAGGCCGATGAAGCCCGCATCCAGCCCGCGCCGGTACAGCGCGGCGCGGTGGCGGAACAGGCGCGGGTCGGTCAACTCCTCGTCGATGGTGCCTTGTTCGTAGTCCTCGCGCGTCACGGCTTCCAGGTACAGCGCGCCCCGGCACAGGCGGGCCAGGTTGCGCAGCGCGGCCTGCAGGTCGCCGGGGGTCAGGTAGGGCAGCACACCCTGGCAGATGACGAGGTCGAAGGGCTCGTCGGCCTGGTAGTCCACGACGGAGCCCCGCTGCCAGCCGAAGCGCCCGCACAGGTACTCGCTCAACTCCACCCCCTGGTAGCTGGCGAGCGGAAAGTGCCGGGCCACGATGTCCTTCCACAGCCCGATGCCGCAGCCCACGTCCAGCACGCGCTGCACGGGTACGCGCAGGTACTGCAGGTAGCTGCCGACGAAGGCGCCCAGCCGCTGCAGGTGCGCGGGGTCGGCCACGCTGGTCTTCTTGTCGAAGTAGTAGCGCTCGTAGTAAGCGGCGTCGAAGGTGGCGGCGTCGGCGGACTTCATGGGGTGCCCCGTCTGCTCGCCATCAGCGAATGAACACGGATCGCAGCAACATGCCGAGAGTGCCCAGAACCACGGCACCGACTGCGAGCAGCAGCACGAGCGCGATGACACCGCCCGGCTTCCATTTCTTTTCGTGGGGGTAACTGGACATGTACAGGGGAATGCCCGCCAGGAAGTAAACCCACGTCGGCGCGCGGAATGCCACGGCCGCGCAGATCAGTCCGATCCCCGTCAGGGTCAAAAGAAACCGGGACATAGGAAGTCTCTCCAGGGGCCACGCCGTGCCACGTGGCGTCGAGGTGCATGGGCGCGCTCAGGCTGCGGGCTTGGGCGGGCGGTGCAGTACGCAGACCTTGTTGCCCGCCGGGTCGCGCAGGTAGGCCAGGTACAACTGCCCGGTGGCCGCGTCGCCGCGCCAGCCGGGCGGGTCTTCGCACGCCGTGCCGCCCGCGGCAATGCCTGCGGCGTGGGCGGCGTCGGCCTGCTCGGTCGATGCGGCCGCGAAGCCCAGGGTGCTGCCGTTGCCGAAGGTGGCGGGCTCGCCGTTGATGGGGCGGGTGATGGCGAAGGTGTTGCCCGCATGGCGCCAGAAGGTGCGGCCCTTGGGGTCGGTGAAGCCGGGCTTGGCGCCCAGCGCGCCCAGGAAGGCGTCGTAGAACTGCTTGGATCGGTCGAGGTCGCTGGCTCCCAGCATGACGTGGCTGAACATGGGGTTTGTCTCCTGGTTGAGAAAGGGTCGGGCAAGTATCTCAGGCCGCTTGCAAATAGCGTGTCGCCAATTCGCGCTGCGCGGCGGCGTCCAGGCCCAGCACGTCGGCCAGGTACGCCTGCACGCCGCCAAAGCCGCTGTCCACGCTGTGCAGCGCGGCGTTCAGAAAGTCTTCCTGCACGCGCCACAGCACGGCCAGCACGTCGTCGGGAGCGTGGCCTGCAATGCCGGGCGGGCGGCGGTAGAGGTCGTTGGTGAGCAGGTAGTCCTGCATGACCACCTCGCGCGGCACGCCCAGGGCCAGCAGGATGAGGGCGGCGGCGAAGCCCGTGCGGTCCTTGCCCGCGGTGCAGTGAAACACGAGGGGCGCATCACGCCCGTCCAGCAGCAGGCCAAACAGTTCGGCGAAGCGCGGCGCGTTGTCGTACACAAAGCCGCGGTAGGTGTCCTGCATCAAGGCCACGGCGTCCTGCGCGGTGAGGCGGTGGCCGCTGCGCTGCAGCTCCAGCGCGCGCTGCACCACGGTGGGCTCGATGACGAGGTGGTGGTAGTCCACGCCGGGCAGCGCATAGGCATGGGCCGCGCTCTCGGCCCGGCCGCGGAAGTCGATGGCGCGGGCCACGCCCAGCCCGGCGAGCACGGCCTGGTCCTGCGGCGTGAGGCCCGCCAGGTGGTCGGAGCGGAACAGCCGCCGCCACTTGACCGTGCGCCCGCCGTGGCCCGCGTAGCCGCCGAGGTCGCGGAAGTTGCTGGCGCCGGTGAGGGCGAGGGAGCGTGCGGGGGGTTGCAGGGGTGGCGGCGTGTGCGGCATAGGCCGCCGAGCTTAGTTCACGGGCGTGATGGAAGCGTGTCGCGTTGGCGCAAAATTGGGACTAAAAAGTGGCTCTGGCGCTTACTGGACAAGCGCAAGCAGCTATCAAAATTGAATCCACAGGCTTGCGGCGAATACACCCCTTATTCACCGCACATACTGCGGTGAATATGCCCCATAATCACCGCATGCCCCCCCGCAAGCCCTTCCGCCCCCGCACCTACCTTTGGCAGCGCCCCGACTGGCCGCAGTGGCGCTGGGACGCCGACGCGCTGGCAATGCCGCTGGCCGAAGTCCACCGCGCCCAGGGCCACCTGGCCGGGCGCATGGCGGGCCTGGGGCTGGCACAGCACGACCAGGCCACGCTGAACGCGCTGACGCAAGAGGTGGTCACCACCAGCGCCATCGAGGGCGAGGCGCTCGACTTGCAAGCCGTGCGCTCATCCATCGCCCGCAGGCTGGGCGTGGACATCGGCGCACTGGCCCCGCCAGACCGGCACGTGGACGGCGTGGTGGACATGGTGCTGGACGCCACCCAGCACCACGCCCAGCCGCTCACACCCGAACGCTTGTTTGGCTGGCACGCTGCGCTGCTCCCCACTGGCTACAGCGGGCATGTGCGCATCCAGGTCGGCGCATGGCGCAACGATGCCGCCGGGCCGATGCAGGTGGTGTCCGGGCCTATGGGGCGCGAGAGGGTGCATTACGAAGCCCCGCCCGCCGACAGGCTGGCGCAGGAGACCCGCGCCTTCCTGGACTGGTTCAACACGCCCCCAGCGGGCGATGCCATCCTGCACGCCGGGCTGGCGCATCTATGGCTCGTCACCCTGCACCCGTTCGACGACGGCAATGGCCGCATCAGCCGCGCCGTGTGCGACATGGCCCTGGCCCGCGCCGAGGGCAGCGGCCAGCGCTTCTACAGCCTGAGCGCGCAAATCCAGCGCGAACGCAAGCGGTACTACGAGCAACTGGAGGCCACGCAAACCGGCAGCATGGACATAACGCCGTGGCTGGCGTGGTTCCTGGCCTGCCTGCTGCGCGCCGTGCAGGGGGCCGATGCGCTGTTGGCGGGCGTGCTGGTGAAGGCCAATTTCTGGCAGCGCTGGGCAGGTACCCCACTGAACGAGCGCCAGACGCTGGTGCTGAACCGCGTGCTCGACGGCATGGAGGGCAAGCTGACCAATGCCAAGTGGGCGGCCATCGCCAAATGCTCGCCCGATACCGCCCTCAGGGACATCAACGCGCTGCTGGCGCTGGGTGTACTGCGCAGGCTGGAGGGCGGGGGACGCAGCACGGCGTATGAAATCGCCGTGGCGAACTGATCTACTACTGCGGCAGCACTGTCACCGCCCCATCCACACCCTGCTCCCGCGTGCTCTTGGGGCTGGTCGGTGTAGATGGTGCGGCCCTGCGCATCCACGCATTTGCGCGGCGGCGGTGGCGGGGCGGATGCCGCGCCCTGCGCCGTGGGTGCGGGGCGGCCCGACTTACCGGGAGGCAGTGTCTCAGGGCCGGGGCGGGTGACTTTGCGCCAGGTCTGCTGCGCCCATGGCAGGGCATGCGGCCCCCATTGGTCGTGCGTCCACCACGCGGCGGCGGCGCCCGCCACGGCCAGCGCGGCGAGGGTGCCCCAGACGATGCGTTCGCCCCGGCTCAACACCGTTCAGCCCAGGTGGTTGCCCAGAATGCCCGCCAACTCGAACATGCCCGCGCTGTCCTTGCCGAACACCGCGCGCAGCTTGTCGTCGGCGACGATGGTGCGCTTGTCCTTGGGGTCTTGCAGGTTGTGTTCCTTGATATAGACCCAGAGCTTCTTCACGGCCTCGGGGCGGGCCACGGGGTCGGTGCCGATGACGGCGGCCAGCGCGGCGCTGGGGGCCTTGCCTGCGGCGGGCTTGCGCGGTGTAGTGGTCTTTGTGGCGGCCTTCTTGGCGGCTGCGGGTTTTGAGGTTTTTTTGGCTGCAGCGCTTGTCCTGCCTGCGCCAGCAGCTCCTGTTTTTGCAGCAAACGCCGCCGTCTTGCGCGGCGGGTATTTGCTTTCGCGCTGCTCGAACTCGAAGTTGACCTTGCCCGCTTCCTTGTCCCACACCAAAAACGCCTTGAACGCGCGGCGGGTGCGGTTGGAGATGAATTTCTCCAGCAGGCCGGTCTTGCCCTCTTGCAGCAGGCGCGTCATCTGCTCGCGCTCCACGGGCTGCTGCAGGATGACCTTGCCGCTCTTGAAGGTGCAGCTGGGCGTGGGCTGGGCGGCGGTGGGCACGGCCTTGCTGCACACGTAGTTGCTGCCGTGTTCGTGGACTTCGCTGCCGCAGATGGGGCAGGCGCCCAGCGATGCGTCGGTGAACTCGACCAGCTCGCCCGTCTCCTCGCCCTTGCCGTCGTCGCCAAAGTCGAATTCGAGCTTGTAGTTGCGGGCCTCGTCGTCGTACTTGATGACGATCTCGGACGTGAAGGGCCAGCCCGCCTTGGAGCGGAAGCCTTCCAGCGGGCCGATGCGCTTGTCGCGCAGCAGTTGCTCGGCCTCTGCCGTTTCAAAGGTGCGGCCCGCGGGGGATTTGCCGAAGCTGAAGCCGCAGCCCTCGCCGCCTGCCTTGCCCACGCAGGCGTAGCGGCGGTAGTTCTCGCGCACCACGCCGCCGCAGTTGGGGCACGGCGCTTGCAGCGTGGCGTAGTCGCCGGGGATGGTGTCGCGGTCGTATTCCTTGGCCTTCTTGACCATGCGCTCGGTCATGGCTGCGATCTGCTGCATGAAGGCTTCGCGGCTCAACTGGCCCTTTTCCATTTGGGCGAGCTTGTATTCCCATTCGCCTGTCAGGTCGGCGCGGCAGAGTTCTTCCACTTCCAGGCCGCGCAGCAGGGTCATCAACTGGAACGCCTTGGCTGTGGGGATGATTTCGCGGCCTTCGCGCAGCATGTATTTTTCGGTCAGCAGCCCTTCGATGATGGCGGCGCGGGTGGCGGGCGTGCCCAGCCCTTTCTCTTGCATGGCTTCGCGCAGTTCGTCGTCGTCGATCTGCTTACCCGCGCTTTCCATCGCGCCGAGCAGCGTGGCTTCGGAGTAGCGGGCGGGAGGCTTGGTCTTCAAGCCCTTGGGGTCTGCGGCCAGCGTGTTGACCTTTTCGCCAGGCTGCACGGGCACGAGGTTCTGGCCCTTGTCGCCGTCCTTGGCGTCCTGCACTTCATCAGCGGCTTCCTTGCCGTAGATGGCGAGCCAGCCGGGCTTGACCAGCACCTTGCCCTCGGTCTTGAAGTGGTGCTGATCGACCTTGCTGATGCGCGTCGTCACCGTGTATTCCGCGCTGGGGAAGAACACGGCCATGAATCGGCGCACGACCAGGTCGTAGAGCTTCTGCTCGGCTTCGCTCAAACCGCTGGGCGCTTGCAGCGTGGGGATGATGGCGAAGTGGTCGCTGACCTTGCTGTTGTCGAAGATGCGCTTGGACGGGCGCACGTAGTTGCCCGCCAGCGCCGTGGCGGCGTGGGGGGCCAGGTGGCGCATGTTGCTGCCCGCCAGCATCTCGAAGGTCTGCTTGGCGACGGGCAAATAGTCCTCGGGCAGGGCGCGCGAATCGGTACGCGGGTAGGTCAGGGCCTTGTGGCGCTCGTACAGGCTTTGCGCCAGGGCCAGCGTGGTTTTGGCGCTGAAGCCGAACTTGCCGTTGGCCTCGCGTTGCAGGCTGGTCAGGTCGAACAGCAGGGGCGATGCCTGCGTGGTGGGCTTGCTTTCTTCGGTGACGGTGGCCTGCTTGCCGCGCACGGCGTTGGCAATCGCCTGCGCGTCGGCCTGCGACCAGAGGCGGTCGGCGCGGGCCTCGGCGTCATCGGACTTCTTCCACTGCGGGTCGAACCACTTGGCGGGGTATTCGCCCGCCTGCGCGCCGAAGATAGCGTGGATTTCCCAGTAGTCACGGCTGACGAACTTGCGGATTTTTTCCTCGCGCTCCACCACCAGCGACAGCGTGGGCGTCTGCACCCGGCCCACGGTGGTCAAGAAGAAGCCGCCGTCGCGCGAGTTGAAGGCCGTCATCGCCCGCGTGCCGTTGATGCCGACCAGCCAGTCCGCCTCGCTGCGGCTGCGCGCGGCGTGGGCCAAGCCGGCCATCTGCTGCTCGGTGCGCAGGTGCGCGAAGCCGTCACGGATGGCCTGGGGCGTCATGCTTTGCAGCCACAGGCGCTTGACGGGTTTGCCCAGGCCCTTGGCGCCGCCCGCGTACTGCTCGATCAGGCGGAAGATCAGCTCGCCCTCGCGGCCCGCGTCGCAGGCGTTGACCAATTCCGTCACGTCCTTGCGCTTGGCCTGCTTGACCACGGCGTTCAGGCGGCTCTTGGTCTTGTCCACGGGCTTGAGGTCGAAGTACGGCGGAATCACCGGCAGGTGCGCAAAGCTCCACTTGCCGCGCTTCACGTCGAACTCCTCGGGCGCCTGGATCTCCACCAGGTGGCCGACGGCGCTGGTGACCACGTAGCGGTCGTTCTCGAAATGGTCTTCGTGCTTGTCGAACTTGCCCGCCACGGGCGTCAGCGCGCGCACGATGTCTTGCGCCACCGAGGGCTTTTCTGCAATCACCAAAGTTTTTGTCATCGTTCGTCAGTCTCTACAATTCGGGCCTCATGCGCGCGCACGCGCACATGTGTGTGCATCATCAAGTTAACAGAGTTTTCGCCATGCCCCGCAGCACCCACCCCGCCCGCCGCATTCAAGTCAAGCGCTCGGGCGTCCACGGCAAGGGCGTCTATGCCGTGCAGCCCATTGCACAGGGCGAGGTCATCATCGAATACACCGGCGAGGTCATCACCTGGCAAGAGGCGCAGGACCGCCACCCGCACGACCCGGCGCAGCCCAACCACACCTTCTACTTCCACGTGGATGAAGACCGCGTGATCGACGCAAAGTTCGGCGGCAACTCCGCGCGCTGGATCAACCACAGCTGCGACCCCAACTGCTACGCCGACGAGCAGGACGGCCGCATCTTCATCACCGCGCTGCGCAACATCGCGGCAGGCGAGGAGCTGAACTACGACTACGGCCTGATCATCGAGGAGCGCTACACCAAGAAGCTCAAGGCCGAATACCCCTGCTGGTGCGGCGCTGCGTCCTGCCGGGGAACGCTGCTCGCGCCCAAGCGCGGCTGGGCGCCGCCCATGCCGGGGCGCGCCCGATGACGATGGCCATCCGCTGGCCCGCCGAGGCCGTGTGGGAAGCCGTGGCACCGCTGCTGCCGGGCTTCACGGTCGAGATACTGCCCACCATCGACTCCACCAACACCGAGCTGATGCGCCGCGCCCGCGCGGGCCGCTGCGAGCCGACCTTGCTCGTCGCAGAGCAGCAGACCGCAGGGCGCGGACGGATGGGGCGGCCCTGGCAGAGCGACGTGGGCGCGTCGCTCATGATGTCGCTGGGCCTGCCCCTGGCCCCCAAGGACTGGTCGGGCCTCTCGCTCGCCGTGGGCGTGAGCGTGGCCGAGAGCCTGCAACCCGTGCTGCCCCCTCTAGGCAAAAGTTCTGGCCCAGGCCACCCCGCCCGCGTCAACCTGAAATGGCCCAACGACCTGTGGCTCTCCGGCGACCGCAAGCTGGGCGGCATCCTGGTCGAAACGGCGAGCTTCGGCACCGCCCGCTACGTGGTGATCGGCATCGGCATCAACGTGCTGCCGCGCAGCGGCGAGGGCATGAGCATGCCCCCCGGCAGCCTGCAGGACGTGGAGCCGGGCCTTACCGCGCCCACGGCCCTGCTGCGCATCGTGCCGCCGCTCGTCGCCATGCTGCAATCGTTCGAGGGCTACGGCTTCGCACCCCTGCAGGCCCGTTTTGCGGCGCGCGACGTGCTGCAAGGCCGCGCCGTCACGCTCTCCGACGGCACGGCGGGCACCGCGCACGGCGTGGGCGAGGACGGCGCGCTGCGGGTCCACACGGCGGGCGGCATGCAGGCCATCACCAGCTCCGAAATCAGCGTGCGGCCCAGCGCCGTCCCCCCGGTTTGAAGGAAGAAAGACCCCGATGCTGCGCCTTGCCGTCATCGCCCTGCTGCTCGCCAACGCGGGCTACTACGCCTGGACGCAGGGCCTGCTCAAAACCGCAGGACTGGCCCCCGAGGAACAGGCCGAGCCCCAGCGCCTGCAGCAGCAGATACGGCCCGAGACGCTGCAGATCCTGCGCGTGAGCGGCAGCAAGCCGCCCGCCGACACCGCGCCCGCTGCTGCTGCGGCCCCCGCCGACACCGCCGCCGAATGCCTGCAGGCGGGCGTGTTCGACGAGCGCCAGGCCGAGGCCCTGCGCACCGCCGCAGCCGCGCTGCCCCAGGGCAGCTGGCTGCTGGAGCCCACGCCCATCCCGGGCCGCTGGATGGTCTATATGGGCCGCTTCGAAGACCTGGAGACGCTGGACAAGAAGCGCGCCGAGCTGCGCGCCCGCAAGGTGGAGCATGACCGCGCGGGCGGCACGCTGGAGTACGGCCTGTCGCTGGGCCGCTTCAGCGCCAAGGACGCCGCCGAGCGCGAACTGGCCGAGCTGGGCAACAAGGGCGTGCGCACGGCCCGCGTGGTGCAGGAGCGGCCCGATGCCCCCGGCTTCACGCTGCGCCTGCCAGCGGTGACCGACACGCTGCGCCCCCAGCTCGACGCCCTGCGCCCGGCCATGGCGGGCAAGACGCTGCGTAACTGTTAAGGGTCAAAACGGCCTCCAGCGCCTGCTGGACGGGCGCTGGAGCCGTTATTGTGCCAAGAGCTTCAGCGTCCTGCCGGCTGCCGACTGCCGCACCATGCGGATCGCGCCGAACGGGCAGCGTACCGCGCAAAGCGCGCAGCCGGTGCAGGCATCCGCGTCATCCAGCTCGCAGCGCTTGGGGCCGAAGCGGGCATCGCTTTGAACATGCAGCGACAGCACATGCGGCGGACACACCGCCACGCACCAGCCGCAGCCCGTGCAGCGCGCGGGGTCGATGGTGGGCAGGGCCGTGGCGCCCGCCATCACCGCCGCGCGCCATAGGCGCACCATCCGGGCCGGGGGCTCTTGTGCTGCGGGTGCAGGCGGCAGGTGTCGGGGCGGCGGTCATAGACCGTGCAGCGGCGCGTCTGCGCGTCGAGAAACTGGCAGTCGCCGCTGGCCCGCCGCGCCAGGGTGAACAACGTGTGCTTGTGGTTGAAGTGGTCGATCAGCCGCGCTTTCTCCAGCCGCTTGGCGATGCGCCGGGGTTCCTCGTGCTCGGCCTCGAAGGCATCGACCAGGCCCAGGCGCACCAGGTCGGGCAACTGCACCTCCAGCGGCATGGTGCAGCAGTTGGCCGCGCAGGTGGCGCACAGGCCCGCGCGGTAGCGGGTCCAGGTGGCGGGGCGGTCAACGTCGACGATGGCGATGGGGGGTCTCATGGGAAGTACGGATTGTCCCCCGAAGCGGGCCATGCGCCGGGAGTATCACGGCGGTTCTCCCAGCCACCTGCGCACCGCCTGCCTGACCACGTCGATAGGCAGAAACTCCTGCTCCACCCGCCCTCGCTCCAGCCCGCGCAGGTGCTGATCCAGCGCGGCTTCTTCGGGCAGCAGCCCGGCGGGCAGCGCATCGGCATGCACTGGCTCCACCACGGCCCGATTCTGATGGGCGTCAAACGTGACGCGATCCATGAGCAGTGCATGCAGGCCGGGCAGGTGGCCGCGCGCTGTGGCGAGCATGCGCAGGCCCCAGGTGTCCAGGTCGCCCCAATAGGCCACGTTACGCGACCGCAGCCAGGGCGCGGCCAGCCAGTTCAAGTCCAGGCCGCTGCCCAGCACGGCGATGGTTCGGGGCAACGGCCGGGGCAACTGGTGCAGGCAGCGTTCGTTTTCCACCAGCAGGATGTGCGGCGCGGGCAGCGGCGTGGTCAGCAGCTCGCTCGCGGCCACGCGCTGGCGGGCGAACGGCAGCAGGCCGGGGGCCAGCGGGGCGACCAGCAGCCAGTGGTCGTCCTCGCCGCAGGCCCCCAGGAACGTGGTCAGGCCCTGGCGGCTGGCCTCGCCGTCGAAGCGCTCGTCCAGCAGCGCGGTGACGAGGCTGGCGTTGCGCTCGAAGAACTTGCTGTCGTTGCCCGCCACGGCCAGCGCGCGCAGCGGCTTGCCGTCGGCACAGCCGGGGGCCAAGGCCATGGCGATACGCGCGGCAGTGGCGACTTCATCGGCAGGCGTGCAGCGCCACAGCGCCAGGCGGCGCAGCAGCAGGCGGTGAAAGCACGGATCCACCTGCGCCAGCACCGCTGCCAGCGCCTGGTGGCTGGCCGCTGCCTGCACGCCCTCGCTGCCGCCGTGGCGGGCGATGGCGGCCATGCAGTCGGCGGGGCGTTGCAGCACCCAATGCGTGGGCACGGCGACGGGCGCGCTGCCCGCGCGGTAACTGCGCTGCTCCCACTCCACCGCGCCGGGGCCGTGCTCGGCGATGGTGCGCCATTGCTGCAGATGGGCGCGCAGCGCGGCGCCATCGTCACGAAAGCGGGCCGCGCCCGGTATGCCGATGGGCAGGCGCAGCGGCCAGGCATCGCCATCGCGGGCGTTGAGCAGATGCCGCTCGCGCCAGTCGGCGCGCTGCCATTGGCGCGCGAGGTGCTGGGCGAGGTGGGCGGGGGGTTTCATGGCGCATCAAAAATGGTAGCTACTGGCGCTTGATAGGTACGGGCTGGAGGTCATTTCGATCCATATTTTTGCGCCCCAGCGCCTGCGCCTCCAGTTCTTCCCACCGCATCGACGCCAGCACCGCCTGCCGTCCGCGCCGGTGTACCAACACCGCGCTGCGCGTGTGCTGCCGCAGCAGCCGCAGTTCCTTGTTCGGCGTGACGAACAGCGCATGCAAACTGAATTCGCGCAGCGCCTGGATGATGCGCGCCGCGACGGCCTGGGAGCTTTTGGAGAATGCCTCGTCGAGCACGATGGTGGCGAACAGCGGCTGGCTGCGGCCCTTGGGGCACAGGGCGTAGCTGAGGGATGCGGTGAGCACGTAGCTGGCGATGATTTCCTTCTCGCCGCCGCTGCCGCCTTGCGAGCCGGTGCGGCGCTCCAGCACTTCGCCGCTTGCGCGGTCTAGCACGTGGACGGCGAATTGCAGGCGGTAGCGGGCGTCTAGCAGCGCCTGCGCGGCCTTGGTGCGGCGGTTGGTGGCGTGTTCGCGCAGCAGTTCGACCATCGCGCGCAGTGCCTGGTAGTGGGCCTGGCCGCCGTCGTCTCGCAGGCGTTCGCTGCGCAGGTGCTGCATGGCCTTGTGCAGGGCTTGCAGGCTGGGGTGGACGACGGGCTGGGGCGCGAGTTGCAGGTAGCGACCGCTCTGGAAGTCCACGCGCGCCAGGGTCTGGTTGAGTTCGGCGATGCGCTCGGTGATTTCGGTGACTTGCGCCTCGATGCCGCGCAGCAGCGTGCTCACGCCCTGGTCGGATGCGGTGTTGAGGTATTCCTGAAAGCTCTGGCGCTTGGCGGGCAGGTCTTCTTCCTCCAGCACGCGCAGGCGTTCCAGGTAGGGCGACAGCGCTTCGATTTCTTGCGGGTGGTCGGTGAGCGCGCCGCGGTCTTCCTTTTGGGCGCGGCCCATCTGGCGAATGATGTCGTTGTGCAGGTCGGCGAGTTGGCGGGTCTGCTTGTCGATCTGCGCGCTGGTTCGGGCTTGGGTTTCGCGTTCCTGGCGGTCGAGGTGGTCGCAGGCGGGCGGCTCGGCCAGCAGGGCGGTGATGGCGTCGTGGTGCTGTTCGGCGTCGCCGTCATGGGCGGACAGGCGCTGCGCGTATTCAGCATGGCGGGCCTGGGCGGAGTCGCGGTGGGCCTGGGTGGCGGCCTGTGCGGTCTCGTGTTGGCGCAGGGCGTCGGCGGCCGTCTTGGCCTGTGCCTGCCCAGCCTCCCAGCGTGCCTTGGCCTGTGCGGCGTCGGATTGCGGGTCGAGCAAGTCGGCCAGCCGCGTTTGCAGGTGCTGCAGCTGCGCACTGGCGGCGGCGGTGTCGAGGGTGTCCCAGCGCAGGGATTGCAGCTGCTGCCAGCTTTGATGCTTTTGGGCCGTCAGCGCTTGTGCAGCTTGCGCAGATTGCTTTGTTTTTTGTAGCGCTCTCCATGGGCCTTCGGCGTCGGCGATGCGCTGCGCCAGGTGTGCGAGGCGGTCGCGGTTGTCGAAGCCGGTCATCCAATTCTGGCGAATGTCCTTCTGGTCCTGCTTGTCGAAATGGAGGGCGGTGCCTGACATCAGCCCCTCGCGCGTCATCGCGTGCGGGGTGGTGCGCAGGGCTTCGGGGCTGTCCACGCAGTGGCGGTCGTTGTCGGCCAGCAGCTTGCGCAGCGCGCTTTCGTAGGCGTGGGGCTTGATGTTGAGCTTGCGTGCAAAGCCGTCCGCCATGAACGATGCGGGCGTGGCCGGTTCGCGCACTTCGAGCAGGCGCACGTGCAACCGGTTGTGCCGCTGGTTGACCCAGCGCAGCGCGCCGTCCACCGCCTCGGGCGGCACGAGGATGCGCAGGCGGTGGCTACCCAAGGCACGTTCGATGGCGCCACGCCAGGGCTGCTGGTTTTTCTGCACTTCGACCAGCTCGGCGGCGAAGGGCAGCGCGTCGGCACTCAGCTGCAGGTGCTCGGCGAGGTCGGCTCGGAACTGGGTGAACTCCGCAGGCAGGTTGGAGCCGGGGCGCTGGCGCACGGCGTGCAGTTCGGCGTGCAGGGCTTGCAGCGCGGCGTGGGCGTTGCGCTCGTTGGCCACGGCCTGCTCTGCGGCGTCCTGCAGATCGCGCTGCTGCGCTTGCAGCGCCTGCAGCGCTGGCGCGGCCTGCTGCTGGTGTTCGGCCAGCGTTTGCGCGCTGAGGGTGTCCGGGCATGGCAGGCCCAGGTTGTGCGCCAGGGTGCGGTAGTGGGCGGCGTCGGCCTGGCGCTGGGTCAGCACATCTTGCTGGAGCTTGATGCTGGCTTCCAGCGTGCTCACGTCGCTGCCGCCGCAGCGCAGGTAGTTTTCGAGCAGGGCGTGGGCTTCGCCTTCAGCTGCCTTGTGCATGGTGCGGGCGGCGTCGATCTGCTGCTCGCCTGCATCGAGCGCGGTGTCCAGCGCGGCCACGCGCTCGCGCCACAGGCGCTCGCCCTGCGCGGCGAACCAGTGCGGCAGCGCGGCGTGCAGCAGGCGCAGGTCTTGCAGGCGCTGGTATTCCGCAGTCTCCCGCGCGGCCAGGTCGCGCAGCGGCAGCAGGGCGAGGTATTGGCGGTTGGCAAGCTCCAGCTCGGCGTGGATGGCGGCGAGTTCGTCGAAGCTGCCCGCAACTTGCAGCGCGTCGTCGAAGGCGCTGTGGTCGTCCAGCACCAGCTCGCGGAAGATGTCGTCGATGCTGTTGAGCTGCTTCAGCCCCGCCGCGCGGTTGAGCAGCGTGAAAGCGTTGGGGCCGACCTCGAAGAAGCGCTGCAGCCGCGCCAGGTAGGCGGACTTGCTGGTGAAGAACTGCAGGCCGTCGGTCGCCTTCTCCAGCTTGCCCAGGGCGCGTGCGCCGCCCGCGTGGTGTTCTTCGAGCCACACGTCCAGCCCGTGCCCCGGCCCGCGTGCAAAGCACCAGCGGCGGTTCAGGTCGGTGATGCTGGAGCTGCTGCCGTCGAACCAGAGGATGGCGCCCAGCCACACGTCTTCACCATCGCGCACCAGCCTCGCGGCGATGCCGGTCACGCAGCGGCCCGTGCGCGCCAGGTGGTCGCCGCTGTCGTTGCCGGGGCCGCTCGCGCCGCGTACGTAGGAAACCAGATCGCGGTCGCTTTCATGCCCGCCGGTGGATGCCAGGTTGTAGCGCGGGTTGGCGCACAGCAGCGTCATCAGCGCGTCGATCAGCGTGGTCTTGCCGCTGCCCGTGGAGCCGATGACGGCGGTGTTGTCCGCGTCGATCGTCGCCTGATGGCGGCCCGCGAACGCGCCCCAGTTGTACAGGTGCAGCTCTTGCAGGCGGTAGCCGGTGCTCATGCTGTGCCTTCATCGGCGGCGTTGCCGATCTCGCGCAGGCGTTGCAGCAGGGCTTGCAGGTTCTCGGGGTTGGCGAGGTGGACGATCATGGGGCGGATGGTGATGCGCTCCTGCGCGTCCACGTCGGAGACGACGCCGTGCGCGCGCAGGTGATCGAGCAGGTTCAGCAGGCGCTTGCGCTCCTGCATGTCGCTGCCGGTACTGCCCAGGTAGATTTCGAGCTGCGGCAGCAGGCTTTCGACGGCCAGTTGCACGGGTACGCCCAGCCCGCCTTCCTGCTCGCGCTGCAGAAACTCGCGCCGCAGGATGGCGATCAGCAGCGACTGCTCCAGTGTCAGCCGCTGGCGGCGCACCAGCGGGTGCGTCCATTCGTCCTCGTCGTCGCCCTCGGGCTGGTAGCCGGCGGCCACGGCAACGAAGGCCAGGCCCCGGTGGTCGTCCACCTTCACCTGCAAATCCAGCGGCTCCAGCAGCGTGTTGATGCGGGCGGTGTCGGCGGCGATCTGGCGGAACAGGTGGGGCTTGGCGGATTGTTCGAGCAGGCCGTTTTTCAGCAGGTCTTGCAGGGCGCGGCGCAGCAGCGCAGGCGTGGCGGGGGCGGGGTCTGGGGTGGGAGTGGTGTCTGCAATGGGCGCGTCGCTGGCTTCGGGGCTTGCGGGGGCTGCGGCGTCGGCCCATTGGTCGAAGATATCTGGCGGCATATTCAAAAAAGTGAGCTGCTTGCGCTTGCCCAGCAAGCGTTAGATGCTGATTTCATAGTGAATCCATATCCAGCGCTCGCACGGCTTGCGCTTCCAATGCCACACGCGGCACAGTGAAGCGCCAGGGCTGGCCCTGGAAGGTGGTGGCGATCTGCTCGGGCGGCGCGTCGTCAAACGCCGCGCCGGATTCGCGCGCCAGTGCCAGCCACAGGGCCAGGGTTTCCAGGTCGTGTTCGCCAGGCGGCAGTGCCTCGGCCAGCGCGGCCAGGGTCAGCGGCTGGCGGCCTTGCTCCAGCGTTTGCAGGGTTTGGCGCAGCAGGGCTTCACGATCCAGCCCCTCGAAGGCTTGCCAGAACTCGTCGTCCATCTGGTTCAGGTCGGCGTATTGCGTGGCGAGCAGTAGTTCGGACTCGCCGCCGCCATCGAGCGATTTGGCGCGCAGGCGCTCGATCAGCGGCAGGTTGGCCAGCGATGTGGAGAGCGGCGGCAGCGGCGCGGGCTGGCGGCGCACGGCCTGGCGCTGCCAATCGACTTCCAACGCTTGTTGCAGGATGTCGTTGAGCAATTGGCCCACGCGCTGGTTCTCGACTGCCTGGCCGGTTTTCATGAACTGGCTCACCTCGCGCTCGCTGCGGGCGCGCACGGCCTGCACCAGCTTGGCTTCGGCGATGAGCTGCTGCACCAGCAGGCGCAGTTCGGCGCGCTGCACGTCGTCCAGCGCCTGGCTGCTTGCGCGGTGTTCCACGATGGCGCGGATGCGGGCGCGCATCTCGGCGAGCTCGCTCTGGTGGTCGAGTTGCTGCTGGAAGCTCTCGAACACGCGGCCTTCCTGCGTATTGAGCAGTTCGGCATGGCCGCCGAGCAGCCGATCCATCACCGCGCCACGATGGTGCTGGGCGCTGAGGATGGCCTGGCGCAGCGCGCGGTCGGCCTCGCGCCATGAGTCCTCCACGCGGCGGAAGTCGGCGCGCAGGCTGGTGGCGAGCGCATAGACCTCGCGGATGCCTTCGATGGCCTGCGCTTCGGTCAGCACCGACACGCGGCCTTCCTGCACGTCTTCGAGCTGCTGCTGCAGATCGTTGATGCGGCGCTGCAGGTGCTCGGCGCGGCTCTTGGGGTCGGGGTCGAGCGCGGCGGCCAGGTTGTCGATTTCGCGCTGCACCACGGCCAGGCGTGAGGCGGTGGAAGTCATCATGCGGTGGTCGAGCTGCGCCACGAAGCGCATGGCGGTCTTGAGCGCATCCGTCTCGTGTACGCGCCCCTCGCGCTCGGTGACGAGGCCGCGCCGTATCCACTCGCGCAACTCGCGCCGCGCCTGGGCCAGCAGGTCGGCGGGGTCGATCTCGTACTCGGGCTGGTTGGCGTGCGCGCCCAGCAGATCGGCCAGCGCCTGCACGGCGGTATCGAACGGCACGCCGCCGGGCTGGTGCTCGAACAGCGCCTCCAGGCCGCTCAACATCAGCGGTGCCCGGCGCGAGGCCAGCAACAGCCAGGCAGGGTGCTGCTGGCGGGCGGCGATGTATTTTTGGGTGCGCTGCTGGCTCAGGGTGGGCATGGTGCCGTGCGGGTCACACGTCGATGTTGCCCGCCCTCAGCGCATTCGTTTCGATGAAGTCCCGGCGCGGCTCCACCTCGTCGCCCATCAGCATCGTGAACACCCGATCCGCCTCGATCGCATCGTCGATCTGCACGCGCAGCAGGCGCCGCACCTCGGGATCCATGGTGGTTTCCCAGAGTTGCTCGGGGTTCATCTCGCCCAGGCCCTTGTAGCGCTGGCGGGCGGTGGTGCGCTCGGCTTCGCTGATGAGCCAGGCCATGGCCTGGCGGAAGTCGCCCACTTTTTCTTCCTTGGCCTTCTCGCCTTCGCCGCGCACTACCTTCGCGCCTTCGCCCAGCAGGCCGCGGAAGGTTTCGGCGGCTTCGGCCAGGGCGGCGTAGTCGGCGCCGTGGACGAAGTCCTGCGTGAGGATGCTGCTCTTGACGTTGCCGTGGTGGCGGCGGCTGATGCGCAGGATGGGTTTGTCGGTGCGGGCGTCGAATTCGCCCGCCACTTCGGGCGGCACGCCGGTGGCGGAGAGTTCCGCTAGCTTGGCCTGCATGGCGACGGCGCTGGCTTCGGCCTGCTCCACGGTGTCGAGCTGCACGGCCACGCCGTCGGCGATGGCGCGCAGGGCTTCCTGGTCCATGAAGGCCGACAAGCGCGCGATCACGCTTTCGGCCACCTGGTGCTTGCGCGCCAGCTCGGCCAGGGTGTCGCCGGTCAGCGTCTGGCCCGTGCCGGTGTGGACGCTGGCGTGGTTCAGCGCGATGCGCAGCAGGTACTGGTCGAGCGCGGGGCCGTCCTTCAGGTACAGCTCTTCCTTGCCGTTCTTCACCTTGTAGAGCGGCGGCTGCGCGATGTAGATGTGGCCGCGCTCCACCAATTCGGGCATCTGGCGGTAGAAGAAGGTGAGCAGCAGCGTGCGGATGTGGGCGCCGTCCACGTCGGCGTCGGTCATGATGATGATGCGGTGGTAGCGCAGCTTGGCGGCGTCGAAGTCGTCCGCGCCGCTCTTGCCCGATTCGACGGCAACCTTGCCGATGCCGGTGCCCAGGGCCGTGATGAGGGTGACGATTTCGTTGCTGGAGAGCAGCTTCTCGTAGCGCGCCTTTTCCACGTTCAGGATCTTGCCGCGCAGCGGCAGGATGGCCTGGAACTTGCGGTCGCGGCCCTGCTTGGCGGAGCCGCCGGCGGAGTCGCCCTCGACGATGTAGATCTCGCACAGCGCCGGGTCTTTCTCCTGGCAGTCGGCCAGCTTGCCGGGCAGGCCCATGCCGTCGAGCACGCCCTTGCGGCGCGTCATCTCGCGCGCCTTGCGCGCAGCCTCGCGCGCGCGGGCGGCTTCGACGATCTTGCCGCAGAGGATCTTGGCGTCGTTGGGTTTTTCTTCCAGGTACTCGGTCAGCGCCTTGGCGACGATGTCCTCGACCGGCGCGCGCACTTCGCTGCTGACGAGCTTGTCCTTGGTCTGGCTGCTGAACTTGGGCTCGGGCACCTTGACCGACAGCACGCAGCACAGGCCCTCGCGCATGTCGTCGCCGCTGACTTCCACCTTGGCCTTCTTGGCCAGTTCGTTGTCGGCGATGTACTTGCCGATCACGCGCGTCATCGCGGCGCGCAGGCCGGTCAGGTGGGTGCCGCCGTCGCGCTGCGGGATGTTGTTGGTGAAGCAGAGCACCTGCTCGTTGTAGCCGTCGTTCCACTGCATCGCCACTTCCACACCGATCTCGGTGCCGGGGATGCCGCCGTAGGTGTCGGCAGGGCGCGAGCCGTTGGCGTGGAAGGCCGTGGGGTGCAGCACTTTCTTGCTGCCGTTGATGAACTCGACGAAGCCCTTGACGCCGCCCGCGCCGGAGAAGTCGTCCTCGCGGCCATCGCGCTCGTCCTTCAGGCGGATGCGCACGCCGTTGTTCAGGAAGCTCAACTCGCGCAGGCGCTTGGCGAGGATTTCGTAGTGGAACTCGTGGTTCTGCTGAAAGATTTCCGTGTCGGGCAGAAAGTGGACCTCGGTGCCGCGCTTTTCCGTCGCGCCCGTCACCCTCATGGGCGAGACTTCAAAGCCGTCCACCGTCTCCAGCAGCCGGTTCTGCACGAAGCCCTTGGCGAACTCGATCTGGTGTACCTTGCCGCCCTGGCGCACCGTCAGGCGCAGCCATTTGCTCAGGGCGTTCACGCAGCTCACGCCCACGCCGTGCAGGCCGCCCGAGACCTTGTAGCTGTTCTGGTTGAACTTGCCGCCCGCGTGCAGCTCGGTCAGCGCGATCTCGGCGGCGCTGCGCTTGGGCTCGTGCTTGTCGTCCATCTTCACCCCGGTGGGAATGCCGCGACCGTTGTCGGTCACGCTGATGGAGTTGTCGCTGTGGATGGTGACCACGATGTCGTCGCAGTGCCCGGCCAGCGCCTCGTCGATGGAGTTGTCCACCACTTCAAACACGAGGTGGTGCAGGCCCGTGCCGTCGCTGGTGTCGCCGATGTACATGCCGGGGCGCTTGCGCACCGCTTCCAGACCTTCGAGGATTTGAATGGACGACTCGTCGTAGCTGCCGCCGCTGGGGTTCGGTGTGTTCTCGTTGGTCATGGATTTCTATAGCCAAAATGGCCGCTAGCGCTTATGCAGCAAGCGCTGGCAGCTATAAAAATAGTAGTAATGCGGTCAGATGCGCATCGGCATCACGACGTACTTGAAGCTGTCGTTTTCGGGGATGGTGAGCAGCGCCGAGCTGTTGCCGTCCGACAGCTCCACCTTCACCATGTCCTGCCCCATGTTGGCCAGCGCGTCGATGAGGTAGGTGACGTTGAAGCCGATCTCGATGGCGTCGCCGCCGTAGTCGATGTCCAGCTCGTCCACCGCCTCTTCCTGCTCGGCGTTGTTGGACGCCACGCGCAGCGTGCCGGGCTCCAGGTTCAGGCGCACGCCCTTGAACTTGTCGCTGGTCATGATGGCCGTGCGCTGCAGGCTGGCCAGCAGCGGCGCGCGGCCCAGGGTGAGGCTGTTCTTGTGGTTGCGCGGGATCACGCGGTTGTAGTCGGGGAACTTGCCCTCGACCAGCTTGGTGACGAACTCCATGCCGCCGAAGGTGAACTTCGCCTGGTTGTTGGCGAACTGCATCTCGATGTGGGGCTGGTTCTCGCCGCCCGCGTCGGAGAGCAGGCGCTGCAGCTCGATCACGGTCTTGCGCGGCAGAATGACTTCCTGCCTGGGCACCTCCACGTCCAGCTGGCTGCTGGCAAAGGCCAGGCGGTGGCCGTCGGTGGCGACGAGGCTGAGCGTCTTGCCCTCGGCCACGAACAGGATGCCGTTCAGGTAGTAGCGGATGTCCTGCACCGCCATGGCGAACGACACCTGCGACAGCAAGTCCTTCAGCGTCTTCTGCGGCACGCTGAACGCGGGACCGAAGGCGGCGGACTCCTGCACCAGCGGGAAGTCCTCGGCGGGCAGGCTTTGCAGCGTGAAGCGGCTCTTGCCGCCCTTCAGGATGAGCTTGGACTGGGCCGACTCCAGGCTCACCGTCTGGTCGCCGGGCATGGTGCGCAGGATGTCGATGAGCTTGCGCGCGCCCACGGTGGTGGTGAAGTCGCCCGTGTCGCCGCCCAGCTCGGCGGTGGTGCGGATCTGGATTTCGAGGTCGCTGGTCGTCAACTGGATCGCGTTGCCCGTCTTGCGGATCAGCACATTGGCCAGGATGGGCAGCGTATGGCGGCGCTCCACGATGCCGGCCACCGATTGCAGGACCGCGAGGACCTTGTCTTGTGTTGCCTTCAGGACGATCATGACTTCTCAACCTCTCGTATGTTTCGGGACGGTGCGCAACCCGCCATTTTGCCCCGTTATGTTGTCGCTTCCGTTCAACCCTTGAGGGTCTGCTCCAGCACGTGCAGCTGCTGGTTCAGTTCGGTATTGGTCTGGCGCTCGGCGGCGATCTTGCGCACCGCGTGCAGCACCGTCGTGTGGTCGCGCCCGCCGAACAGCTCGCCGATCTCGGGCAGGCTCTTTTGCGTCAGCTCCTTGGCCAGGTACATGGCGATCTGGCGCGGCCGGGCGATGCTGGCCGGGCGCTTCTTGCTGTACATGTCCGCCACCTTGATCTTGTAGTAGTCGGCCACGGTCTTCTGGATGTTCTCCACGCTGATCTGGCGGTTCTGGATGGACAGCAGGTCGCGCAGCGCCTCGCGCGCGAGCTGGATGGAGACTTCCTTCTGGTTGAAGCGCGAGTACGCCAGTATCTTGCGCAGCGCGCCTTCCAGTTCGCGCACGTTGCTGCGCACGTTCTTGGCGACGAAAAAGGCCACCTCCTCGGGCATCTCCGCACCCTCGGCGCGCGCCTTGTTGATGAGGATGGCGACGCGCATCTCCAGCTCGGGCGGCTCGATGGCCACCGTCAGCCCCGAGTCGAAGCGCGACACCAGCCGCTCGTGGATGTTGGCCAGGCCCTTCGGGTACGTGTCCGAAGTCATCACGATGTGGCTCTTCTTGGCCAGCAGCGCCTCGAAGGCGTTGAAGAATTCTTCCTGCGTGCGATCCTTGTTGGCGAAGAACTGCACGTCGTCGATCAGCAGCAGGTCGAGCGAGTGGTAGCGCTCCTTGAACTCGTCGAAGGTGCGCCGCTGGTACGCCTTAACCACATCCGACACGAACTGCTCGGCATGGATGTAGAGAACTTTGGCATCGGGCCGGTCTTGCAGCAGCCGGTTGCCCACGGCATGCACCAGGTGGGTCTTGCCCAGGCCCACGCCGCCGTAGATGAACAAGGGGTTGTACAAATGCCCCGGCGTGCCCGCCACGTGCATGGCTGCCGAGCGCGCCATGCGGTTGGCCGTGCCTTCCACCAGCGTCTCGAAAGTCAGCGCCGCGTTCAGCCGGTTGCGGAAGGCGCTGGGGGTGGCTTCGTCGCCGCCATGTACCGATGGCTCGGTCGCCATGTGCTGCACCGGCGCCTCGGCAGCTGCGGGGCGGACATAGGTGCGGGCAACGGATTCGCGCTGAGCAAGCGCTAACTCCAGCGGAACGGGCTGGCCATACAGCCCCTCCAGCAGCGCCGCGATGCGGCCCGCGTACTGGGCGCGGATCCAGTCGAGCTTGAAGCGGTTGCCCACGAGCAGGGTCACCTTGGAAAAGTCCTCGGCCACCAGGGCCGTCAGGGGCTTGATCCAGGTGTTGAATTGCTGCTCGGGCAGCTCTTGCGCCAGCTGGTCTGCGCAGGCTTGCCACAGCCCCTGGCCTGCATCGGCGGCGGTGTCTGTCGCGGTGAGAAGGGGGCTGCGGGAGGGTTCCTCGGTCATTGCGGCGGAAAAATTCTTGTTGTGGATAGGAGGAACGGCGGTGAGCGGCGGATTGTAGCTTGTCAAGAAGTTATCCACAATCTGGATGCGGCCCCCGAAAGGGTCTTCCAGGCAGGGGGCATTGTCAGCCAGGGGCTAGCCTGCGATAATTGCGGGTTTCCCTGAATGTGCTTCAGGGTCGTCTGAGCATTTTTAGGAAAAGAGCACCATGAAACGCACCTACCAGCCCTCCAAGACGCGCCGCGCGCGCACCCACGGTTTCCTCGTCCGCATGAAGACGCGCGGCGGTCGCGCCGTCATCAACGCGCGCCGCGCCAAGGGCCGCAAGCGCCTGGCCGTCTGAGGCTGGCGAAAGCTGCGCGGTTTTCGCTGCGCTGGCATGCTCCGGCTGAAAACACGCCCGCAGTTCCAGGCCGCGATGGCCGGGGGCATCGTCTCCCGCACGGCGCATTTCGCGCTGCACCGCCTGCTGCTGGCAGACGCTCCTCCTTCCACAGGGCCCGGCTCACCGACAGAGCCGCAGGCCCTGTTTTCGCGGGGGGGCTCGCCAGGGGGCGTGTGGCTGGGCGCCATGGTGCCCAAGCGCTGGGCGCGCCGTGCCGTCACGCGCAACACCATCAAGCGGCAGATTTATGCCGTGGGCGCCGGGTACGAGGCCCGGCTTGCCCCGGCTGCCCATGTGGTGCGGCTGCGCTCGGGCTTTGATCGCAGGCAGTTCGTCAGCGCCACGTCCGAGCCGCTCAGGCTGGCCGTGCGCACGGAGCTGCAGCAGCTTTTCAGCCGCGCCGCAGCCGGGGCCGGCGCGCCATGACCATGGTGCAGGCGCTGCTCATCGGCCTGGTCAAGGGCTACCGGCTGCTCCTGAGCCCCTGGCTGGGCTCGGCCTGCCGCTTCGAGCCCACCTGCTCGCAGTATTCGCTGCAAGCCCTGGAGCGCCACGGCGCGCTGGCGGGCAGCTATCTCACGCTGCGCAGGCTGGCCCGTTGCCACCCCTGGTGCGACGGCGGCCATGACCCGGTGCCGCAGGAATTGCGGCTGTTCTCGCGGTTCGCTGGCGGCTCCAACACCCAACCCTCCTCACCAAAGAAGTCTTCATGAACGACATTCGCCGCACCATCCTGTGGGTGATTTTTGGCTTTTCCATGGTCCTGCTGTGGGACAAGTGGCAGTTGCACAACGGGCACAAGGCCACGTTCTTCCCGTCCACCCCGGCGGCGACGGCGGCGGCGCCCGCGGCAAGCGCGGCGTCCGGCGTTGCGCAGTCCGGCACGCCTGCGGCGGCGGCTGCCCAGGGCGCCTCGGCCGTGCCGGGCCAGCCTGCGGTTGCCGCGCAGGCCCCCGCGCGCGAGAAGGTACACGTGACCACCGACCTGTACCGCCTGACCTTCGACAGCGAAGGCGGCTCGCTCACCCATGCCGAGCTGCTCCAGCACGCCGACATGGCGGACAAGAGCCGCAACTTCCAGCTGCTGGACGACAGCGCGCAGCGCGTCTATGTGGCGCAGACGGGTTTGATCGGCGGCAGCTTCCCCACCCACAAGACCGCGATGACCGTGGTGCCCGGCCCGCGCGAACTCAAGGACGGCGAGGACGAGATCAGCGTCCGCTTCGAGTCGCCCGACGTGGGCGGCGTGAAGCTCGCCAAGACCTGGACGATCAAGCGCGGCGCCTACGACATCGCCGTCAAGCACGAGGTGGTCAACACCGGCACCGCGCCCGTGTCGCCCCAGCTCTACCTGCAGCTCGTGCGCGACGGCAACAAGCCGCCGGGCGAATCGTCGTTCTACTCCACCTTCACCGGCCCGGCGGTCTTCACCGAGGCCAAGAAGTACCAGAAGATCGAGTTCAAGGACATCGAGAACGGCAAGGTCGAGATCCCCAAGGACTCGCCCAACGGCTACGTCGCCATGGTGCAGCACTACTTCGCCACCGCCTGGCTGCTGGCCGACGGCACGCAGCGCGAGCCCTTCGTGCGCAAGGTGGACACCAACCTGTACGCCGTGGGGCAGTTGACCTCGCTGGGCAGCATCGAGCCCGGCCAATCCAAGACCATCGACGCGCGCCTGTTCGCGGGCCCGCAGGTCGAGACGATGATGGAAAAGCTCTACCCCGGCCTGGAGCTGGTCAAGGACTACGGCTGGCTCACTATCCTGTCCAAGCCGCTGTACTGGCTGCTCGACCAGCTGCACAAGCTGCTGGGCAACTGGGGCTGGTCCATCGTGGCGCTGGTGCTGCTGCTCAAGATCGCCTTCTACTGGCTCAACGCCAAGGCCTACGCCAGCATGGCCAAGATGAAGGCCATCAACCCGCGCATCATGGAAATGCGCGAGCGCCTGAAGGACAAGCCCCAGCAGATGCAGCAGGAGATGATGCGCATCTACCGCGAGGAAAAGGTCAACCCCATGGGCGGGTGCTTCCCCATCATGATCCAGATCCCCGTGTTCATCGCGCTGTACTGGGTGCTGCTGTCGACCGTGGAGATGCGCAACGCGCCCTGGATCGGCTGGATCCACGACCTCTCCACGCCCGACCCGTACTTCATCCTGCCGCTCTTGATGACCGCCAGCTCGTTGCTGCAAACGGCTCTCAACCCGGTGCCGCCGGACCCGATGCAGGCCAAGATGATGTGGTTCATGCCGCTGGTGTTCAGCGTGATGTTCTTCTTCTTCCCGGCCGGCCTGGTGCTGTACTGGCTGACGAACAACCTGCTGTCCATCGCCCAGCAGTGGATCATCAACACCCGCATGGGCGTGCCGCCGCAGTTCAATCTGCCCAAATTCAAGTAACCGGTGCGCTATTGAAACAGGAGCAGCCTGCGCCTTCTATTATTGGGTTTCAGATATAAAACCATCTGAAACAAAGGAATGGCAGGCGCAAGCAGCTCCTGAAAACAGAGCATGCTCCCCCGCCACGCCGACCCCATTGCTGCCATCGCCACCGCTCCGGGCCGGGGCGGTGTTGGCATCGTGCGCATCTCGGGCAAGGGGCTCGCCGCGTTCGTACAAGCGCTGCTGGGTCGCACCCTGCGCCCGCGCGAAGCCACCTACCTGCCCTTCAACGACGCCCAGGGCCACGCCATCGACCAGGGCCTGGCGCTGCACTTCCCCGCGCCGCACAGCTACACCGGCGAAGACGTGCTGGAGCTGCAAGCCCACGGCGGCCCCGTGGTGCTGCAACTGCTGCTGGCCCGCTGCCTCGAAGCCGCCCAGGGCGTGCTGCCTGGCTTGCGCGTCGCCCGCCCTGGCGAGTTCACCGAGCGAGCCTTCCTCAACGGCAAGATTGATCTTGCCCAGGCCGAGGCCATCGCCGACCTGATCGACGCCAGCACCTCGGCCGCCGCCCGCAGCGCCAGCCGCTCGCTGGCCGGCGCGTTCTCCGCCGAGATCCACGCCCTGCGCGATGCGCTCATCCACCTGCGCATGCTGGTCGAGGCCACGCTGGACTTTCCTGAAGAAGAAATCGACTTCTTGCGCAAGGCCGACGCGCGCGGACAGCTATCAAAATTGCAGCAAACCCTGGCCCAGGTCATGCAGCGCACGCGCCAGGGCGCGCTGCTGCGCGAGGGCATCAAGGTCGTCATCGCGGGCCAGCCCAACGCGGGCAAAAGCTCGCTGCTCAACGCCCTCGCGGGCGCCGAACTGGCCATCGTCACCTCCATCGCGGGCACCACGCGCGACAAGGTGCAGCAGACCATCCAGATCGAAGGCGTGCCCCTGCACATCATCGACACGGCGGGCCTGCGCGACAGCAGCGACGAGGTCGAACAGATCGGCATCGCCCGCGCCTGGGACGAAATCGCGGCGGCCGACGCCGTGCTCTTTCTGCACGACCTCACCCGCTCCGACACCCCCGACTACGCCGCCGCCGACGCCGCCATAGCCGCCAAGCTGCCGCCCCGCATCCCCGTCATCGACCTCTGGAACAAGGCCGACGCCGCGCCCGCCGCTGCCAGCCCCACCGGCCTGCGCCTGTCCGCCAAGACCGGCGAGGGCCTGGACGCCCTGCGCCGCGAGCTGCTCGCCATCGCAGGCTGGCAATCCGCCCCCGAGGGCCTGTACACCGCCCGCGCCCGCCACGTGCAGGCGCTGCATGCCGTCGATGGTCATTTGATGGAAGCAGCCGCGCAGCTGGAGAGCACCGGCCCCGCCCTCGACCTGCTGGCCGAGGAACTGCGCCTGGCGCAGAACGCGCTCAACGAGATCACGGGCGAGTTCAGCTCCGACGACCTGCTGGGCGTCATCTTTTCGAGTTTTTGCATCGGCAAATAACCCGGCCACGGCACGCAGGCCGCCGCCCGGCGCCTATGTTGTAAACGGACGTAAACAGCGCTTGTGCGCCACCTGTAACAAGGGTAGCGTCGCCCCACCATGAATGTTCCCTTGTCCACCGTCTCCCCCAAGGTCGATCTGCAGGGCCTGATCAACGCCATCGCCCAGGCCAGCGCCGACGACAGCATGATCAACCCTTTGAGCGCCGCGCAGTGGGATGTGCTCTCGCCCTACCTGCTGCCCGTGGTCATGCCTGCGGGCCAGGTGCTGTTCACCCAGGGCTCGACCGACCGCACGCTGTACCTGGTGGAGAGCGGCAGTCTGAGCGTCCACTTCCAGGACGACAAGGAACGCCTGCGCCTGGCCATCGTCGGGCCCGGCTCGGTGGTGGGCGAAGGCGCCTTCTTCTCGCACCGCGCCCGCAGCGCCACCGTGCAGGCCAGCGCGCCGTCCAAGCTGTGGAGCCTGCCTGCGCTGCGCTTTACCGAACTGAGCAACCGTCAGCCCGCCATCGCCCTGGGGCTGGCGATGGCTGCGGGCTCCGTGCTCGCCAAGCGCCTGGGCAACCGCCGCCGCCGCGTTGCGGCCACCTGACAGGCTGACCGGCTGTTACAGCGCGCGGGGCCTTGGCGGAGCGGGGTTCGGCATACATCACGTTACACTCGATTTCGACGGCCCCGTGCGCCGTCCGCGTAGAGAAAGCAAGCCCCATGTCCCTGTTCAGCTGGTTCAGCCGCAAATCCGCCCCTTCCAAGCCCCGGCCAGC
Source organism: Acidovorax sp. (assembly GCF_047607405.1). Taxonomy (GTDB): domain Bacteria; phylum Pseudomonadota; class Gammaproteobacteria; order Burkholderiales; family Burkholderiaceae_C; genus Acidovorax. The sequence goes on from NZ_JASGDA010000114.1 coordinate 26,708, forward strand.
GGCCGAACCCTTGGGCCTGCTCAACGCCGATGCCACCGTGCCGCTCGTGCCTGGCCGCCAGGGCAAGCCGGTGGCCGACCCGCTGCCGCCGGAGCACGCCGCCAACCGCAAGAACGAGCGCATGGAGCGCCGCGAGCTGCTCTACACCGTGGTGCGCGACGCCATGGTGCGCGCGGGCGTGCTGTCGGCCAGCTACAAGTTCAAGGTGTTGTCGCTGGACCAGCGCGGCCGACAGTTCCTGGTGATGATGGACCTGGCCCGCGAGTACGGCGGCGAGACCGTGCGCCTGTCCGAGATCGAGGCGCTGATCGCTCAGACCGCCAAGACCCGCTACGACATCGTGGTGACGGCCGTCTATTGGCGCATCAACGACCACGTGGCCGTGGGCATTCCGCAAAAGGGCGTGTCGCCTCAAGGCGTTGCGCAGCAGCCGCCCGCAGTGTCCCCGCTGGCCGCCCGTGCGCCTGTGTCGGCAACCATGCCCGTTGCCGCACAGCCCGCACCTGCCCCCGTGTCCGCCCGCCCGCCGTTGGCCCCCGTGTCTGCGCGCCCGCCGCTCGCGCCCGCACGGCCTGCGCCCCGCTACGAGCCCATCGAGGCGGACGAGGTGGCCGCCTTCAAGCGCGCGCTGGCCAGCGCTGCGGGCACCGCAGCCGCGCCCGTGGCGGCGGCC
>NZ_JASGDA010000115.1:0-28842 GCF_047607405.1 Acidovorax sp.
ACCCGCGTTGCGCTTGCATTCTCGGCTGATGGTGCTGGGGCTGCGGCCCAATGCCCTCGCTATGGCTCGCAGGCTCTGCTTTTGCTGTAGCCCCAGCGCTATCGCATGGCGCTCCATCTCGCTCAGCTGTTCGTAGGTGTTCTCTGTCATGGGGCCTCAATTTTGAAGGGGGGTTGCACTTCAGATTTGAGGCCGCCAAGCGCTAGCGGCCAAAAAGACCATGAAAAAACCGCCTTGCGGCGGTTGTTTCAAAGCAGGGCTTGCGCGGCTTACACGACCTTGGCGATGGACTGGCAGACGTAGTCGATGTTCTTGCTGTTGAGCGCCGCCACGCACATGCGGCCCGTGTCGGTGCCATAGACGCCGAACTCGTTGCGCAGGCGCACCATCTGGTCTTTGCTGAGGCCCGAGTAGCTGAACATGCCGATCTGCGTGGTGATGAAGCCCATGTCCTGCTTCACGCCAGCGGCCTTCAGGCCATCGACGAGCTTCTGGCGCATGGCCTTGATGCGCACGCGCATTTCGCCCAGCTCTTTCTCCCACAGGGCGCGCAGCTCGGGGTTGTTCAGCACGGCGGCCACCACGGCGCCGCCGTGGGTGGGCGGGTTGCTGTAGTTGGTGCGGATGACGATCTTCAGTTGCGACAGCACGCGCGCTGCTTCTTCCTTGTCGGTACACAGCACCGACAGGCCGCCCACGCGCTCGCCGTACAGGCTGAAGCTCTTGCTGAACGAGGTGGAGACGAAGAAGTTCAGGCCCGCGGCGACGAACTTGCCGATCACGGCGCCGTCTTCCGCGATGCCGTGGCCGAAGCCCTGGTAGGCCATGTCGAGGAAGGGGGTCAGGCCCTTGGCCTTGACCACGGCGATGACCTGGTCCCACTGCGCGGGCGTGATGTCGTAGCCCGTGGGGTTGTGGCAGCAGGCGTGCAGCACGACGATGGTGCCGGGCGCGGCGGCGTTCAGGCTGGCGAGCATGCCGTCGAAGTTGACGCCGCGCTTTTCGGCGTCGTAATAGGCATACGTGCCGACCTCGAAGCCCGCGTTGGTGAACAGGGCGCGGTGGTTCTCCCAGCTCGGGTCGGAGATGAGTACCTTGGCATCAGGGCTGACCTTCTTCAAAAAGTCTGCGCCGATCTTCAGGCCGCCGGTGCCGCCGATGGCCTGCACGGTGGCGACGCGGCCCGAGGTGACGGGCTCGCTGTCGGCGCCGAACACCAGGCCCTTGACGGCGTTGTCGTACGCCACGATGCCGTCGATGGGCAGGTAGCCGCGCGCGGTGGGCTTTTCCATCAGGGCCTTTTCAGCCGCCTGCACGCAGGCAAGCAGGGGCAGCTTGCCGTTGTCGTCGAAATACACGCCCACGCCCAGGTTGACCTTGTGGGGGTTGGCGTCGGCGTTGAATTGCTCGTTGAGGCCCAGAATGGGGTCGCGGGGGGCCATTTCGACGGCGGTGAACAGAGACATGAAGATCCTTGGGGAGTGAGGTTGCAGCGGTGGTCAGTGGCGGGGAATCCAGGCGTGGTGTACCGTGCCGGGTTCCGCCGATTTTAACGATCAGCGCTCAAACCACGTTGACCACCCCATGCCCCAGCCCACAGAAGTCACCACGGAAAAGCCAGACGGCACCTTCGTCCGCTTCCCCGATTCGCCTTTCGAGCTGTTCCAGCCGTACCCGCCCGCAGGCGACCAGCCCGAGGCCATCGACAAGCTGGTGGAAGGGCTGCACGATGGCGAAGCCTTCCAGACCCTGCTGGGCGTGACGGGCTCGGGCAAGACCTTCACGATGGCCAACGTGATCGCCCGCATGGGCCGCCCGGCCATCGTGTTCGCGCCCAACAAGACGCTGGCCGCGCAGCTCTACAGCGAGTTCCGCGAGTTCTTCCCGCACAACGCGGTGGAGTACTTCGTGAGCTACTACGACTACTACCAGCCCGAAGCCTACGTGCCGCAGCGCGATCTGTTCATCGAGAAGGACTCGGCCATCAACGAGCACATCGAGCAGATGCGCCTGTCGTGTACCAAGAGCCTGATGGAGCGGCGCGACGTGGTCATCGTGGCCACGGTGTCGGCCATCTACGGCATTGGCGAGCCGCAGAGCTACCACCGCATGGTGATGACGCTGCGCGTGGGCGACAAGATGGGCCAGCGCGACGTGATCGCGCAGCTCATCCGCATGCAGTACCAGCGCAACGAGCAGGACTTCAGCCGGGGCAAGTTCCGCGTGCGCGGCGACACCATCGACGTGTTCCCGGCCGAGCATTCCGAGCTGGCGATCCGCATCGAGTTGTTCGACGACGAGGTGGAGAGCCTGCAGCTCTTCGACCCGCTGACCGGCCGGGTCAGGCAGAAGATTCCGCGCTTTACCGTCTATCCCAGCAGCCACTACGTGACGCCGCGCGACAAGGTGCTGGCCGCCGTGGACACCATCAAGATCGAGCTGGCCGAACGGCTCAAGCAGTTGGTTCAGGATGGCAAGCTGGTAGAGGCGCAGCGGCTGGAGCAGCGCACGCGGTTCGACCTGGAGATGTTGAGCGAAGTAGGGCACTGCAAGGGCATCGAGAATTACACGCGCCACCTGTCGGGCTCGGCGCCGGGCGACCCGCCCAGCACGCTGACGGACTACCTGCCGGGCGACGCCATCATGTTCCTGGACGAGAGCCACCAGATGATCGGGCAGCTCAACGCCATGTACAGCGGCGACCGCTCGCGCAAGACCACGCTGGTGGAATACGGCTTTCGCCTGCCGTCGGCGCTGGACAACCGGCCACTGAAGTTCGAGGAGTTCGAGCGGCGCATGCGGCAGGTGATCTTCGTCTCCGCCACGCCCGCCGACTACGAAAAGACCCACTCCGGCCAGGTCGTGGACCAGGTGGTGCGCCCCACCGGCCTGGTGGACCCCGTGGTGGAAGTGCGCCCCGCCACCCACCAGGTGGACGACGTGCTGCAGGAGATCCGCATCCGCGTGGAAAAGCGCGAGCGCGTGCTCATCACCACGCTGACCAAGCGCATGGCCGAGCAGTTGACCGACTACCTGACCGACAACGGCGTGAAAGTGCGCTACCTGCACAGCGATGTCGATACCGTGGAGCGTGTGGAGATCATCCGCGACCTGCGCCTGGGCGCGTTCGACGTGCTGGTGGGCATCAACCTGCTGCGCGAGGGGCTGGACATCCCCGAGGTGTCGCTGGTCGCCATCCTCGACGCGGACAAGGAAGGTTTTCTGCGCGCCGAGCGCAGCCTGATCCAGACGATAGGCCGCGCGGCACGCAACCTGAACGGCAAGGCCATCCTGTACGCCGACCGCGTGACCGACTCCATGAAAAAAGCCATCGGCGAGACGGAGCGCCGCCGCGCCAAGCAGATCGCCTACAACGAGGAGCATGGCATTACGCCGCGCAGCATTGTCAAGCGGGTAAGAGACCTGATTGACGGCGTGTACAGCGAAAAAGCGGGCAAGGACGCCGAGCGGCTGGAGCAGGAAGCGATGCAGCGCGCGCAGGTGCAAGACATGTCCGAGAAGGACGTGGCGCGCGAGATCAAGCGGCTGGAAAAGCAGATGCTGGAGCACGCGCGCAACCTGGAGTTCGAGCAGGCAGCCCGCGTGCGCGACCAGTTGGCGCACCTCAAGAACCAGGCTTTCGGCGCCCCAGGCCGCGACGCCGTGCCGTGAGTTGGACAGCTACGGGTAAAACGCGACTGCCGGGTCTTTTATCCCGACCAATTCAATAGGGATTTGTGCTATACTCGCACAAAATACTCAAGAAAACAGCCCGACGATGAAGGGCTCTGCCAGGCCGATACAACGGCTTGCGCGGAGAAGGGGGCGGAGACGGTGCCTTGCGGGCCAACAGCCTGTGGAGGCGATTCCTTCCACGTCTTAAGCACAAGGAGCTTGCGATGCGTCTCACAACCAAAGGCCGTTTTGCGGTCACCGCCATGATCGACCTGGCCCTGCGCCAGAACAACGGCCCCGTCACGCTGGCCGCGATCAGCCAGCGCCAGCAGATTTCGCTGTCGTACCTGGAGCAACTGTTCGGCAAGCTGCGCCGCCATGAACTGGTGGAGTCCACGCGCGGCCCCGGCGGCGGCTACACGCTGGCGCGCAAGGCGGGCGACATCACGGTGGCCGACATCATCGTCTCGGTGGACGAGCCCATCGACGCCACCCAGTGCGGCGGCAAGGAAAACTGCCTGGGCGAAGCGGGCCGCTGCATGACGCACGAGCTGTGGGCCTCGCTGAACCAGCGCATGGTCGAATTTCTGGACTCCGTCACGCTGCAAAAGCTGGTGGACGACCAGCTCGCCAAGGGCGTGCAGATCGAGGACAAGCCCGTGCTGCGCCGCGCTATCTCGACGACGCCGGTGGTCAAGCCCATTCGCGTGAACGCACCGAATTCCGTCTTCGCGCTGGGTAACGCCTTCGCCAAATCCTGAGCCTCGGGGCGTGGGTGTCGGCCTGCGGGTCGGCGCCGCCCTGAGCGATCACCCCACCAATTCCTAGCAAATTGCAAGCCATGGACATGACTCCGCACTTCCCCATTTACCTTGACTACGGCGCCACGACCCCGGTGGATCCGCGCGTGGTGGACGCCATGATCCCCTGGCTGCGCGAGCACTTCGGCAACGCCGCGTCGCGCAGCCACGCCTGGGGCTGGGAGGCCGAGGAAGCTATTGAAAAGGCCCGCGTCCAGGTGGCAGACCTGATCGGCGCCGACCCGCGCGAGATCGTCTGGACCAGCGGTGCCACCGAGTCCACCAATCTCGCGCTGAAAGGCGCGGCGCACTTCTACCAGGGCAAGGGCAAGCACCTCATTACGCTCAAGACCGAGCACAAGGCCACGCTGGACACCCTGCGCGAGCTGGAGCGCCAGGGCTTTGACGTGAGCTACCTCGACGTGAAGGAAGACGGCCTGCTCGACCTGGACGTGTTTAGGGCCGCCATCCGGCCCGACACCATCCTCGCCAGCATCCTGTTCGTGAACAACGAGATCGGCGTGATCCAGGACATCGCCGCCATCGGCGCCATCTGCCGCGAAAAGGGTGTGCTGCTGCACGTCGATGCCGCGCAGGCCACAGGCCGCGTCGAGATCGACATGGGCAAGCTCCCCATCGACCTGATGAGCATGACCGCGCACAAGACCTACGGCCCCAAGGGAATCGGCGCGCTGTACGTGCGCCGCAAGCCCCGCGTGCGGCTGGAGGCGCAGATGCACGGCGGCGGCCACGAGCGCGGCATGCGCTCGGGCACGCTGCCCACGCACCAGATCGTGGGCATGGGCGAGGCCTTCCGCATCGCCAAGGAAGAAATGGCCGAGGGCAATGCCAAGGCCCACGCGCTGCAACAGCGTTTGCTGAACGGTTTGAAGGACATCGAGCAGGTCTTCATCAACGGCAGCCTGGAACACCGCGTGCCGCAGAACCTGAACATCAGCTTCAACTACGTGGAAGGCGAGTCGCTCATCATGGGCATCAAGGGCTTGGCCGTCTCCAGCGGCTCGGCCTGCACGTCCGCCAGCCTGGAGCCCAGCTACGTGCTGCGCGCCCTGGGCCGCAGCGACGAACTGGCGCACAGCAGCCTGCGCATGACCATCGGCCGCTTCACCACCGAGGAAGAAATCGACTACGCCATCACCACCATCCGCGAGAACGTGGCCCGCCTGCGCGAACTCAGCCCGCTGTGGGAGATGTACAAGGACGGCGTTGACCTCTCCACCATCCAGTGGGCGGCGCACTGAGCATCGAAATTTGAATCAAATCGGCCGCCAGCGCTTGTCCATCAAGCGCAAGCAGCTATGAAAAGAGGAGTAAAAGACCATGGCCTATTCCGACAAAGTCATTGACCACTATGAAAACCCCCGCAACGTCGGCTCCTTCGACAAGGGCGACGACACCGTGGGCACCGGCATGGTGGGCGCGCCCGCCTGCGGCGACGTGATGAAGCTGCAGATCAAGGTGAACCCGCAGACCGGCGTGATCGAGGACGCGCGCTTCAAGACCTACGGCTGCGGCTCGGCCATCGCCTCGTCTTCGCTCGTCACCGAATGGGTCAAGGGCAAGACGCTGGACGAAGCCGCCGCGCTCAAGAACAGCGTGATCGCCGAGGAACTGGCCCTGCCGCCCGTCAAGGTTCACTGCTCCATCCTGGCCGAAGACGCCATCAAGGCCGCCGTGAGCGACTACAAGGCCAAGCACGGTGCCGCCCAGCCCGCCTGACGCCATGGCCATCACGCTGACCGAAGCCGCCGCCCGGCACGTCACCCGCTACCTGTCCCGCCGGGGCAAGGGGCTGGGCGTGCGCCTGGGGGTCAAGACGACAGGGTGCTCGGGGCTGGCCTACAAGCTTGAATATGTCGATGAGGCCGCGCCCGAGGACATCGTGTTCGAGAACCACGGCGTCAAGGTGCTCATCGACCCCAAGAGCCTGGCCTACATCGACGGCACCGAGCTGGACTTTGTGCGCGAAGGGCTGAACGAGGGCTTCAAGTTCAACAACCCCAACGAGCGCGACCGCTGCGGCTGCGGGGAGAGCTTTCGGGTCTGAGCCGAGGCTTTCTTACGTCTTCCTGGTCCAACACAAACCGCCCAACGGCGGTTTTTTCTTGTATGAATCTCCACTCCGACGACTTTGAACTCTTCAGCCTGCCGCGCCGCTTCGCGCAGGACCGCAGCGCCATCGACACGCGCTGGAAGGAGCTTCAGCGCGAGGCCCATCCCGACAGGTTCGCGGCGCAGGGCGCTGCCGCGCAGCGCGTGGCGATGCAGTGGTCGGTGCGTATCAACGAGGCGTACCAGCGCCTGAAAGACCCGCTCCAACGCGCCGCCTACCTGTGCGAACTGCACGGCGCACCCATCCGCGCCGAGGACAACACGGCCATGCCCGCGGCCTTCCTGATGCAGCAGATGGAATGGCGCGAGGCGCTGGAAGAAGCCATCACAGTGCCCGCGCTGGACGCCCTGCAAGACGAGGTGGACGCTGCCCGCGCCCGTGCCTTGTCCACGCTGGACTGGCTGTTTGACGAAAAGGGGGACTACGCCGCTGCCGTTCAGCAAGTCAGAGCCCTCATGTTCATTGCGCGATTTGCCGACGACATCGAGCGCCGCCGGGAGCAACTGGGACAATAGCGCCCGGCTTTATCAAGACAAGACCCACACGATTACATGGCGCTTCTGCAGATCTCCGAACCCGGCCAGTCCCCCGACCCGCACTCGCGGCGCATCGCCGTCGGCATCGACCTGGGCACCACGCATTCCCTCGTAGCCGCCGTGCGCAACGGCGTGGCCGAATGCCTGCCGGACGGCGAGGGCAGGGTGCTGCTGCCCTCCGTGGTGCGCTACCTGGGCGGCGGCAAGCGCCAGATCGGCCACGACGCGCTGGCCGCGCAGACGCAGGATGCGCGCAACACCATCGCATCGGCCAAGCGCTTCATGGGGCGCGGCCTGCAGGACGTGGCCGAGGCGGGCAAGCTGCCCTATGACTTCATCGCCACGACGCAAGGCATGGTCAGCCTGGACACCGCCGACGGCCCCAAGTCCCCCGTCGAGGTCAGCGCCGAAATCCTCGCCACCCTGCGCTATCGTGCCGAGGACACCTTCAACGACGACCTGTACGGCGCCGTCATCACCGTGCCCGCCTACTTCGACGATGCCCAGCGCCAGGCCACCAAAGACGCCGCCAAGCTCGCGGGCATCCATCTGCTGCGTCTTATCAACGAACCCACCGCCGCGGCCATCGCCTACGGCCTGGACAACGCGAGCGAGGGCGTCTATGCCGTCTATGACCTGGGCGGCGGCACCTTCGACATCTCCATCCTGCGCCTGACCCAAGGCGTGTTCGAGGTCATCGCCACCGGCGGCGACTCCGCCCTGGGCGGCGACGACTACGACGCCGCGCTGGCCGATTGGGTGCTGCAGCAAACCGGCGCCCAGGCCGTCACGGCGGCGGATAAATCCATCGTGCGCAGGGCCGCGCGGGCTTGCAAAGAGGCGTTGACTGCTTCCAATTCAGTAGCATTCAGCGCAGAGCTATCAAGCGCTAGCGTGCAATTTGACGTAAAACAATCCGACTTCGAGGCCGCCACCGCTCACCTCACCGCCCGCTCCATCGCCGCCGTGCGCCGCGCCCTGCGCGATGCGCAATTGGGCAAGGGCGACGTGCAGGGCGTGGTCCTGGTCGGCGGCTCCACCCGCATGCCCCAGGTGCGCCGCGCCGTGGCCGAGTTCTTCGGCACCGAGCCGCTCACCAACCTCAACCCCGACGAAGTCGTGGCCCTGGGCGCGGCCATCCAGGCCAACCAGCTCGCGGGCAACAACGCGGCGGGCGATCTGCTGCTGCTTGACGTGATCCCGCTGTCGCTGGGCATCGAAACCATGGGCGGCCTGGTCGAGCGCATCGTGGCGCGAAACGAGACGATTCCTACCGCCCGCGCGCAGGACTTCACCACCTACAAGGACGGCCAAACGGCATTGGCAATCCACGTGGTGCAGGGCGAGCGCGATTTGGTGCAGGACTGCCGCAGCCTGGCGCGCTTTGAGCTGCGCGGCATCCCGCCCATGGCCGCAGGCGCGGCGCGCATCCGCGTCACCTTCACGGTCGATGCCGACGGCCTGCTGAACGTGAGTGCGAAGGAGCAGACCAGCGGGGTCGAAGCGCGCATCGACGTGAAGCCGTCCTACGGCCTGTCGGATGATCAGATCGCCCGCATGCTGCAAGACGGCTTCGCCACTGCCGCGCAGGACATGAAAACCCGCGCCGTGGTCGAGGCCCGCGTGGATGCCGACCGCATGCTCCTGGCCACGCAAAGCGCGCTGGACGCTGATGGCGACCTGCTGACCGATGCCGAGCGCGCCCGCATCGCTGAACTGATGCAGGCCCTGCAACACGACCGCGACGCGCAGGACGCCGCCGTCATCGAAGCCGCCACCGAAGCCCTCGCCAAAGGCACCGAAGCCTTCGCCGCCCAGCGCATGAACCGGGGCATCCAACAAGCCTTGGCAGGCAAGAACGTACAGAACATTTGAAATGCCCGTCATCAAGATACTCCCCCACGCCGAATATTGCCCCGAGGGCGCAGAAATCACCGCGCCCGCAGGCACGTCCATCTGCGAGGCGCTGCTCGACAACAAGATCAACATCGAGCACGCCTGCGACATGAGCTGCGCCTGTACCACCTGCCACGTCATCGTGCGCCAGGGGCTGGAATCGCTGAACGATGCCGAGGAAGAAGAGGAGGACTTGCTCGACCGCGCCTGGGGCCTCACGCCGCAATCGCGCCTGTCGTGCCAGGCCATCCTGGCGCAGAAAGACCTGGTGGTGGAGATCCCCAAATACACCATCAACCACGCCAAGGAGAACCACTAGCCATGTCGCGCCAGATCGTTCTCGACACCGAAACCACAGGCCTGTCCGCCGACAACGGCGACCGCATCATCGAACTGGGCTGCGTGGAACTGCTCAATCGCAAGCTCACCGGCAACAACCTGCACCTGTACTTCAACCCGGGCCGCGACAGCCATGAGGACGCGCTGAAAGTCCACGGCATCAGCAATGAGTTCCTGAAGGACAAGCCCAGGTTCGAGGACGTGGCCGAAGACATCCTGCAATACCTGCAAGGCGCCGAAATCATCATCCACAACGCCGCGTTCGACGTGGGCTTCTTGAACAAGGAACTGGAGCTGACCGGTCGCCCCGCCTTCCACACCTACGTCGAAAGCATCACCGACACCTTGGCCATGGCCAAGGAGATGTATCCCGGCAAGCGCAACTCGCTGGACGCCCTGTGCGACCGCCTGGGCGTGGACAACTCGGGCCGCACGCTGCACGGCGCCTTGCTCGATGCTGAACTGCTGGCCGATGTCTATATCAACCTCACGCGCGGCCAGGACGCGCTGCTCATAGCGGACGACGCGCAGGGCAGTGCTGGCCGGGGCACGGTCGCAGCCGCCATCGACCTGCGCGCCATCGCGCTGCCCGTGCTGCGCGCCAGCGAGCAGGAGCGGGCGGCGCACGAGGACGTGCTCGCACAGATCGACAAGGCCAGCGGCGGCAAGACGGTTTGGCGGCTCGCCCAGACGGCCTGAAAACCTGTGCCATAATGGCGGGCTGTCGCAAACGGCACGGGTGATTAGCTCAGCGGTAGAGCACTGCCTTCACACGGCAGGGGTCACATGTTCGATCCATGTATCACCCACCACGCTTGCAACAGTTCTCTCGCCTCGCGCGACGGGTGATTAGCTCAGCGGTAGAGCACTGCCTTCACACGGCAGGGGTCACATGTTCGATCCATGTATCACCCACCAATACCAACCCCTGCGGATTTGCATCCCCAGGGGTTTTTTCTTTGGTTTTGCCCGCTACAGTGTCTGAACCATGCTCACCTTTCACAACCCCTTGCACCAGGGCCACGCCCCCGTCCATGAATTCTTTCGCGGCGAGCGTGTGCCGTGTTTCGAGAAGCCCGCGCGCGTGGACTATGTGCAAAAGGCCCTGCGCACACGCGGCCATGCCCTGGCGGCGCCTGACGTGGACAGCGCGCCCGTGCTGGCCCAGGTCCACGCGCCGCGCTACCTGGCCTTCTTGCAAAGCGCCTGGCAGCAATGGCTGGCGCTGGATGCGGGCAATGCCGCCGTGCAGCCCTTTCCCTCGGTCTGGCCCGTGCGCTCGCTGCGCAGCGACGTGGAGCCAGAGAACTTCGTGGCTCGCCTGGGCCTGTACTCCATGGACAACGGCACGCCCCTGGCCGAAGGCACCTGGGCGGCGGCCAAGGCAGGGGCCGATGCGGCTGCCAGCGCGGCGGCCCGGGTGGCGCAGGGTGCCCGCGCCGCCTTCTGCTGCACACGCCCGCCGGGCCACCATGCCGGGGCGGACTTCATGGGCGGCTATTGCTTCATCAACAACGCCGCCGTGGCTGCCCAATGGCTGCGCAACCATGGCGCGCAGCGGGTCGCGCTGCTGGACGTGGACTACCACCACGGCAACGGCACGCAGAGCATCTTCTACGGTCGGTCCGATGTGCTGTTCGTCAGCATCCACGGCGACCCGCGCACCGAATACCCCTTCTACCTGGGCCATGCCGACGAGACGGGTGAAGGCGAGGGCGCGGGCTTCAACCTGAACCTGCCGCTGCCTGCGGGCACCACTGCGGCCCGCTGGTTCGATGCGCTGGAGCAGGCGTGCATGCGCATCGTGCAGCACCGTGCCGACGCGCTGGTGGTGTCGCTGGGGCTGGACACGTTCGAGGGCGACCCGATCTCGCGCTTTGCGCTCACGTCGGCGGACTTCACCCGGCTGGGCGAGCGCCTGGCCGGGCTGGGACTGCCCACGGTGTTCGTGCTTGAAGGCGGCTACGCGGCGGTCGAACTGGGCACCAACGCCGTCAACGTGCTCGAAGGCTTCGATTCCAAGGCGGTGGCGCCATGACCGATACCGTTGATTGCGTGGTGATCGGCGCCGGCGTGGTGGGCCTGGCTGTTGCCCGCGCCCTGGCGCTGCAGGGGCGCGAGGTGTTGGTGCTGGAGGCGGCCGGCGCCATCGGCACGGGCACGAGTTCGCGCAACAGCGAGGTCATCCACGCCGGTCTGTATTACCCCACGGGCTCGCTGAAGGCGCGGCTGTGCGTGCAGGGGCGGGACCTGCTCTACGCCTACTGCGCCGAGCGCGGCGTGCCGCACCGCCGCTGCGGCAAACTGCTGGTGGCCACGTCGCCCGCGCAACTGCCTGCGCTGGAGTCCATCCAGGCCCAGGCCCTCGCCAACGGGGTGACGGACTTGCGCCTTCTCAGCCGCGACGAGGCACGCGCCCTGGAGCCCGCGCTCGAGTGCGTGGCCGCGCTGCATTCGCCCAGCACCGGCATCGTGGACAGCCATGGGCTGATGCTGGCGCTGCAGGGCGACCTGGAGCATGGGGGCGGGATTTTGGCATTAAATTCGCCTCTAGCGCTTATGGAGTATGCACAGGGAGCTATCAATGTAATAGCAGAAGACGGTACGCAGCTACGAGCGAACACCGTGGTCAACGCGGCGGGCCTGCGTGCGCCAGAGCTGGCCGCCCGCATCCAAGGGCTGGACGCGGCACACGTGCCCACGGCCCGCTACGCCAAGGGCAGCTACTTCACGTTGACCGGCAAGGCGCCGTTCAGCCGCCTGATCTACCCCGTGCCCGAGGCGGCGGGCCTGGGCGTCCACCTGACGCTGGATTTGGGTGGGCAGGCCAAGTTCGGCCCCGACGTGCAGTGGGTGGACTCGCCGGATGACCTGCTGGTGGACCCGGCGCGCGGCGACGCTTTCTATGCCGAGGTGCGCAAATACTGGCCCGCACTGCGCGACGGCGCGCTGGCGCCGGGGTACGCGGGCATCCGCCCCAAGATCCATGGCCCTGGCGAGCCCGCGGCCGACTTCGTGATCCAGGGGCCTGCCGTGCATGGCATGGCGGGACTGGTCAACCTGTTCGGCATCGAGTCGCCGGGCTTGACGAGCGCGCTGGCCATTGCGGAGCATGTGGCGGGGCTTTGCAATGCGTAACCGTTTGCGCCATCGTCCTACGGGATCCTTGGGCCACGGGCGGCTAAGATGAAACCGAAGACCATTCCCCATCACCGTCATTCTTTGAAAGGCATGTATGACTTCTGAAACGACTACCTCGACCCAGGGCGAACTGGAGAAGCTGGTGACCGACCTGCGCGGCCTGCTGGCCAGCAAGGAGCTGGATGCCGTGCCAGAAATCAAGCTGCTGCGCCAGCGCCTGGACGACGGCATGCACAGCGTGCGCGACTCCGCCGTGCGCGCCGCGCAGGAAGCAGCCCGCCAGGCCAAGGAGGCAGCGCAGGCCGCCGACCGCTACGCGCACGACGAGCCGTGGCGCGTGGCCGGCGGGGCGCTGGCCGTGGGCGCGCTGGTGGGCTTTCTGCTGGCACGCCGCTGACCATTGCGGGATGGCCTGGGCATGAACTGGCTTTCACTGCTGGGGCTGGACGCGTTCGCGGCCCGCTGGCGCGCCAATGTGATCGAGGGCGCGATCGCCGCCGAAGACCGCGTGGCGCTGGCCCGCCTGGAGTGGCGGGACCAGAAGCAGCGCCTGCGGCAACTGCTGGTGCTGACCATCGTGGTGGCCGGGCTCACGGTGGTGGCGCTGACCATGCTGTCCATGGCCGTGCTGGTGCATTTCTGGGACACGCCCCACCGCTTGCTGGCTGCGTGGCTCGTGGCGGGTGCATGGGTGCTGGGCTGGGCCGGTGCGCTGGCCGCGCTGGTGTCGGTGATGCGGTGCATGGGCAATGGCTTTGCCCTGACGCGCCAGGAACTGGCGCAGGATTGGCGCGACATCAAGGAGCGGCTGTGATGACGAACCCCCATGAGCCCACTGCCGAACAGCAGCGCGTGCTGGATCGCATCGCCCAGCAGCGCGAGCGCCTGCGTGCGCGGCATGCCGCAAGGGCGCAGTCCCTGGCCCTGGTGAAAGAGAGCGGCCGTGCGGTCAACCCGGAAGACCCCCTGGCGCTGCGCCTGGCGACGTTTGCGCGCGAACACCCCATGGCCCTGGCTGTGGTCGCGGGTGCTGCGGTCGTGGCCGGACCGCGCAGGCTGGTCCGCTGGGCAGGCGTACTGATGCCGCTGTTGATGCGCATCAAGCGCTGAGTCGCGCCTGCGTCTGGATGGCCCGGGCGGCGCGCGCCACCAGGGCCGGGCCTTCGTAGATCAGGCCGGTGTAGATCTGCACCACGTCCGCGCCCGCGCGGATTTTGCTCACCGCGTCCTCGGCGCTCAGGATGCCGCCCACGCCGATGATGGGGTAGCGGCTGCCCAGCGCGGCGCGCAGTTGACGGATCACCTGGTTGCTAGCTTCCAGCACCGGCGCGCCGCTGAGGCCGCCGGTTTCCTCGGCATGGCGCATGCCTTGCACCGCAGAGCGGCTGATGGTGGTGTTGGTGGCGATCACGCCATCCATGCCGTGGCGCTGCAGCGTGGCGGCGATCACGCTGACCTGGGCCTCGTCCAGGTCGGGGGCAATCTTCACGAACACGGGCACGCGGCGGGCGTGCTGGCTTGCCAGGGCTTCTCGGCGCTCGGCGATGGCGCCCAGCAGGGCATCCAGCGCCTCGTCGCTCTGCAGCGCGCGCAGGTTCTTGGTGTTGGGCGAGCTGATGTTCACCGTCACGTAGTCGGCATGCGGATACACGCCTTCCAGGCAGGTCAGGTAGTCGCTGGTGGCGTTCTCGATGGGCGTGGCCGCGTTCTTGCCGATGTTCAGCCCCAGCAGCATGCGGTGCTTGCGCGGCTGCGATCGGAAGCGCGCCTGCTGCACGTTGTGCAAAAAGGCGTCCAGCCCCTCGTTGTTGAAACCCAGGCGGTTGATGAGGGCGCGGGCCTCGGGCAGGCGGAACATGCGCGGCTTGGGGTTGCCGGGCTGGGCCTTGGGCGTGACGGTGCCCACCTCGACGAAGCCGAAGCCCATGGCGCCCAAGGCGTCGATGCAGCGGGCGTTCTTGTCCAGGCCCGCCGCCATGCCCACGCGGTTGGGAAAGGTCAGGCCCGCGAGCTGCACCGGGTCGTCCACCGTCTCGTTGCACCAGGCCCATTGCAGGGGCGTGCGCTGGCCGCGTGCCAGCATGTTCATGGTGACTTCGTGCGCGGTCTCGGCGTCCAGGCCGAAGAGAAAAGGGCGGGTGAGGGCGTAGGGGATGAGGGACATGGAGCAACGATAATTCGGGGATCACCTTCGATTTTCTCCCATGACGCACACCGCCCCCCTGACCCAAGACGAGTTGAAAACCCTGGTAGGCCAGGCCGCGCTGCAATACGTGGTGCCCGGCGAGATCGTGGGGGTGGGCACCGGCTCCACCGTCAACAAGTTCATCGACGCGCTGGCGACCATCAAGGGCCAGATCAAGGGGGCCGTCTCCAGCTCCGTGGCGAGCACGGAGCGTTTGAAGGCCCTGGGCATCCCGGTGTTCGACGCGAACGAGGTCGAATCGCTGTCCGTCTATATCGACGGCGCCGACGAGATCGACGGCCAGGGCCACATGGTCAAGGGCGGCGGCGCGGCGCTCACGCGCGAGAAGATCGTGGCGGCGCTGGCGGGCCGCTTCGTGTGCATTGCCGACGAATCCAAGCTGGTGGCGGCATTGGGGCGCTTTCCGCTGCCCGTGGAGGTCATTCCCATGGCAGCCGCCCACGTGGCGCGCCGCTTTGCCGCCATGGGCGCCCAGGCCGCGCTGCGCCTGAAGCACGGCCAGCCACTGGTGACCGACAACGGCCAGCACATCCTGGACGTGAAGGGCCTCACCATCACCGACCCGCTGGCCTTCGAGTCTGGGGTGAACCAGTGGCCCGGCGTGGTGACGGTGGGGGTGTTTGCGCACCAGAAGGCGTCGGTGTGCCTTCTGGGCACGTCGCAGGGCGTGAAAACCCTGGCCTACTGAGTGCAATAACTACTGCTCAGAAGGTGATGCCAGCCGGGTTGCTGGGCGTGCGGGCCGGGGCTGGCGCCGGGCGGGCGGGGGCGGATGCCGCAGCGGGCGCAGGGGCAGGCGCCGCTTCCTTCGCGGCCACCAGCGGTGTCGGTGCAGGCGCGCGGTAGTTGCGCGGCAGTTGCGACTGCTTGGGGTAGCCCGCCGCGTCCAGGTACTGCGTCCACTCGGCGTCCGAGAAACCCGCGAGCTGCTGGCCGCCGATGGTGCCGAAGGGCAGGCTGGTGCTGCCGCTCAGGCGATGCAGCGCCTCGATGTCTTCGTTGCTGGTGACGGTGCGTTCGGTGAACGGCACGCCGCGCGAGGTGAGCAGGTTGCGTGCCGCCGCACAGGGGGCGCAGTCATTGCCGGTGTAGAGCGTGACAGGGAAGCGGCCCGCCACCTGGCGCAGTTCATAGGGCAAGGTGCTGTTGGCACTGGGCGCCGCCGCCGTGGCCGCGCGCGCGGGCTGGGCGCTGCCTTCTGCCGGAGGGCGGTCGGAGAAGGCCACCTTGCCGTCCGGGCCGACGATGCGATAAATGCCCTGGGCCTGTGCGCTGGCGCAGGCCAGCGTCATCAGCACAGACGCGAGCAGGGGCGTGGTGAGTGGCTTGTGCATCATGGCTTCATTCTCCTCGTTCGCGGGGTGTTCAGGCAACCGGCGCCTCGGCCATGCCCTGGTGGCGCAGCAGCGCGTCCAGCGTGGGCTCGCGGCCCCGGAAAGCCTTGAAGGATTCCATGGCGGGGCGGCTGCCGCCCGCTTCCAGGATGGCCTGGCGGTAGCGGCGACCGGTTTCGGCGCTGGGCTGGCCGTCGCTGCCCGCGGTTTCCTCGAAGGCGGCGTAGGCGTCGGCGCTCAGCACCTCGGCCCACTTGTAGCTGTAGTAGCCCGCCGCATAGCCGCCCGCGAAGATGTGGCTGAAGGTGTGCGCCGTGCGGCTGAAGGGCGGTGGTTGCAGCACCGCAACCTCGCTGCGCACCTGGGCCAGCAGCGGCATGAAGTCCTGGGCCGGGTCATGCGCGGTGTGCAGCAGCATGTCGAACAGCGCGAACTCGATCTGGCGCAGCGTGCCCATGCCGCTCTGGAAGTTCTTGGCGGCGATCATTTTGTCGAACAGCGCGCGGGGCAGGGGCTCGCCCGTGTCCACATGGGCGGTCATGTGCCTGAGCACGTCCCATTCCCAGCAGAAGTTCTCCATGAACTGGCTGGGCAGTTCCACGGCGTCCCATTCCACGCCGCCGATGCCGGACACGTCGCGCTCGTTCACCTGCGTGAGCATGTGGTGCAGACCGTGGCCGAATTCGTGGAACAGGGTGATCACGTCGTCGTGCGTGAGCAGCGGCGGCTTGCCATCCACGCCCTCCGCAAAGTTGCAGACCAGGTGCGCCACGGGCGTTTGCAGCACGCCCGTGTCGGGGCGCAGCCAGCGGGTGCGCACGTCGTCCATCCAGGCGCCGCCGCGCTTGCCAGTGCGGGCGGGCTGGTCCAGGTAGAACTGGCCGACGAGCTGGCCGTTGCGCTCGATGCGGTAGAACTCCACGGCGGGGTTCCACACGGGGGCCGTGTCGCGGCGGATCGCCACCTCGAACAGCGTCTCGATGATCTTGAACAGGCCCGCCAGCACCTTGGGCGCGGTGAAGTACTGCTTGACCTCCTGCTCGCTGAAGGCGTAGCGCGCTTCTTTGAGCTTTTCGGAGACGTAGGGCCAGTCCCAGGCTTGCGGGTTGGTCAGGCCCAGGTGTTCCGCCGCGAAGGCGCGCAGGTCGGCCACGTCCTTCTCGGCATAGGGGCGGGCGCGGCGGGCCAGGTCGCGCAGGAAGCGCACGACCTCGGCGGGCGACTCGGCCATCTTGGGCACGACGGAGACTTCGCCGAAGTTGGCGTAGCCCAGCAGTCGGGCTTCTTCCTGGCGCAGGGCCAGGATCTCGCGGATGAGCGCGGTGTTGTCGTACTTGCGCGCATCGCCCTCGGCCTGGTCGGACGCGCGGGTGACGTAGGCGCGGTAGAGCTTTTCGCGCAGGCTGCTGCGGGCTGCGAACTGCATGACGGGCAGGTAGCACGGCATCTTGAGCGTGAGCTTGTAGCCCGCCTTGCCCTCGGCCTGGGCCGCTGCCAGCGCGGCCTGCTGCACGTCGGCGGGAACGCCTTCCAGCTCATCCAAGGTGGCGTAGTAGGCGAAGGCGTCGGTGGCGTCCAGGGCGTTCTCGCTGAACTTCTGGCTCAGCTCGGCCTGGCGCTCCTGGATCTGGGCGAAGCGTTCCTTGGCCGCGCCGGTCAGCTCCGCGCCGCTCAACACGAAGTTGCGCACCGCGTTCTTGTGCGCCTGCCGCTGCTCGGGCGTGAGCGTGGCGGGGGCTATGGCCTTGTACTTGGCGTACAGGCGCTCGTCGGCGCCCAGGCGCGTCCAGAACTCGGTGACGCGGGGCAGGGCGGCGTTGTAGGCCGCCCGCAGCTCGGGCGTATCGGCCACGCTGTTGAGGTGGCTGACGGCGCCCCAGGCGGTGCCCAGGCGCTCCGTGGCCACGTCCAGCACCTTGGCGATGGCGGTCCAGTCGGCAGGGAAGTCAGGCGCGGTGACGGTTTCGAGCGCCTGGTTGGCGCGCTCCAGCAGCACGTCGATGGCGGGGGCCACGTGCTGCGGTGCGATGCGGTCGAACGGCGGAAGGCCGGAATAGTCGAGAAGGGGGTTGCTGCTGCTCATGCGGTGGTAGATGGCCCCGAGGGCCCTGGGTTCAAGCCGCCGTGCGTTCGGCGGCTTCGAGGGTGTTGACCAGCAGCATGGTAATGGTCATGGGGCCGACCCCGCCGGGCACGGGGGTGATCCAGCCAGCCACCTCTTTCACGCCGTCGAAATCCACGTCGCCGCAGAGCTTGCCTTCGTCATTGCGGTTCATGCCCACGTCGATGACCACGGCGCCGGGCTTGAGCATGTCGGCGGTGAGCACGTTGCGCTTGCCCACGGCGGCGACGATCACGTCGGCCTGCAAGGTCTGGGCCTTCAGGTCGGCGGTGCGCGAATGGCAGACGGTGACGGTGGCGTCCTGGCCCAGCAGCATCAGCGCCATGGGCTTGCCCACGATGTTGCTGCGGCCGATGACCACGGCGTGCTTGCCCTTCAGGCTGTAGCCGATGCTCTCCAGCATCTTCATGCAGCCATAGGGCGTGCAGGGCCAGAAGCCCGGCATGCCCGTCATCAGCGCGCCCGCGCTGGCGACGTGGAAGCCATCGACATCCTTGGCGGGCGAGATGGCCTCGATGACCTTCTGCGCGTCGATGTGCGCGGGCAGCGGCAACTGCACCAGGATGCCGTGGATGGCGGGGTCGTTGTTGAGCGCCTCGACGCGGGCCAGCAGGGCGGCCTCGGTCATGTCGGCGCCGTACTTTTCGAGCACGGAGTGCAGGCCGTTGTCCTCGCACGCCTTGACCTTGTTGCGCACATAGACCTGGCTGGCGGGGTTGTCGCCCACCAGCACCACGGCCAGGCCGGGGGTGACGCCACGGGCCTTGAGCGCGGCGGCGCGCTGCGCGACCTCGCTGCGCAGTTGGCGGGAGAGGGCGTTGCCGTCGATGAGCTGGGCGGTCATGCTGGTCCGAAAATAATGGTCAAATTGGCCTCTAGCGCTTATATGGCGGGCGCTAGCAGCTATCAATAAGTGAGTATCAAGCCTTGGGCGCGTTCTGGCCCAGGGCGATCTTGAGCAGGTCGGCCACGGTGTTGGCGTTCAGCTTTTCCATGATGTTGGCGCGGTGCGCCTCCACCGTCTTGATGCTGATGCCCAGGTCGTCCGCGATCTGCTTGTTCAGGCGGCCTGCGACGATGCGTTCGAGCACCTGCGCCTCGCGGCTGGTGAGCTTGGCCAGCAGCGCGTCGCGGCTGGCGGCCTGCTGGTAGTCCGCGAAGGCTTCGCGTGCGCGGTCCAGCATGCGCTCGACCAGGCCCACGAGTTCTTCTTCGTCAAAGGGCTTCTGGATGAAGTCCAGCGCGCCCTTCTTCATGGTGTTGACGGCCATGGGCACGTCGCCATGGCCGGTGATGAAGACGATGGGCAGGGGGGACTTGCGCTCGATCAGGCGGTCCTGCAGCTCCAGGCCCGTCATGCCGCCCATGCGGATATCGACAATCAGGCAGGCGACTTCGCGCGGGTCGTAGCGCGACAGGAATGTTTCTGCCGAATCAAAGCAGCGCACGCGGTAGTCCTTGCCTTCCAGCAGCCATTGCAGGGAATCGCGGACGGCTTCGTCGTCGTCCACCACGTAAACGGTGCCTTTTTTCGGAATCAAGCTCATGCAATGGTCCTTGAAGTGGGGTCGTTTGCTGCGGAATTGATAGTGGCATCGGCAGGCTTGGCGTGCTTGGCAAGCGGCAGCCAGAAGGAGAACCTGCAGCCGATGACCTCGCATCCATTGTAGATGTTCTCCGCGTGCATCCTGCCCTGGTGCGACTCGACGATGCTGCGGCACAGGTTCAGGCCCATGCCCATGCCCTCGCTCTTGGTGGAGAAGAAGGCTTCGAACAAATGCTCCAGCACCTCGGGCGCCAGGCCCTTGCCGGTGTCCTGCACCGAAAACTCCACCACCTCGCGCTCTTCGATGTGCTTGGGCACCACGCGCAGCTCCACGCTGCGGTTGGGCGCGGGGCGGTTGGCGTGCTGTATGGACTCGGCGCCGTTCTTCATCAGGTTGACCAGCACCTGCTCGATGAGGATACGGTCGGCCATCACGGGCGGCAGGCGGGCGGCCATGTAGTGCGTCAGGCGGACGTTGTGGCGGCGCAGTTCGATGTCGGCCAGCTCCACCGCCTCGTCCACCATGGAATGCACGTCGGCCAGCGTGCGGTTGGGCTCGCTCTTTTTCACGAAGGCGCGGATGCGCTGGATGATCTGGCCCGCGCGCTGGGCCTGGTGCGCCGTCTTCTGCAGGGCGCCCAGCAGCGCCTCCTCGGTGATCTGCCCGCTCTGGATGCGCGAGACCATGCCGCTGCAGTAGTTGTTGATGGCGGTGAGCGGCTGGTTCAGCTCATGCGCCACGCTGGACGCCATCTCGCCCATGGTGATGAGGCGGCTGACGGACTGGGCGCGCTCGGCCTGGCGCTCGGCCTGTTCTTCGGCCAGGCGGCGGGGCGTGATGTCGGTGGCGATCACCATCTGCGCCAGGCGGCCGTCCACCCAGTTGAGGTAGCGCGAACGCACTTCGAGCCACTTGCCCAGGTCGGGCAGGTAGATCTCGGCGTTCTCGGTGCGGGCGCTGGTGAGCGAGTCGGTGGGCAGGCCCATCAGGCCGTCCTCGTCATCGACCCCCGACTGGCTGCCGCCTGCCACGGGCACCACGCCCGCCTGCGCCACCAGCTGCAGGTGGCCGCTGGTCTGCGAGCCGAACCACTGGCGGTAGAGCTTGTTGGCGAACAGCAGCTCCTGGCTGCCCAGCGGGGCCACGGACACGGATGCGTCCAGCGACTCCAGCACCACGGTAAAGCGCTCGTGCGAGGCCGAGAGCTGCTCGCGGATGCGGTTGGGCTCGGTGATGTCGGTCATGGAGGTCATCCAGCCCGTCTGGTGGCCGTGCGCGTCGATCAGGGGCGACACGTACAGCCGTGCGTCGAAGAGCGTGCCGCTCTTGCGCCGCACCCGTATCTGAAAGCCCCCCAGCATGGTCTTGCCGCTGAGTTCGTCGCGCAGCTTGGCCTGCAGGGCCTCGTGGTCCGCCTCGGGCCAGTAGGAGTAGGGCGGCGCCTGGCCTACCAGCTCGGCCTCGCTCCAGCCCGTCATCTGGCAGAACGCGGCGTTGACGTAGGTGATGCGGCCTTCCATGTCCAGCGCGCGCATGCCGGTCAGGACGGAGTTCTCCATGGCGCGGCGGAAGTTGGTCTCGGCCACCAGGGCCTCTTGCGCCTGCATGCGGCGGCGCGTGTGCCGCCAGGTGGCGATCAGCATCCACGCCGTCAAGGCGGAGAGGGTGCCCACCAGCCAGAACAGGCCGCTGCCCACCACGCCCAGCGAGGTGCGGTACGCCTGCGCGCGCAGCACCAGGCCGTTGCCCACGGGGGATACGGGCACCTCGTATTCATTGGCCCGCAGGCGCCACGGCAGCAGGCGGGTGGTGCCGCTGCGCAGGCTCAGCGGCGTGCCTGCGAGCACCTGGTTCTTGCTGTCCAGCAGGGTGACGGCGTAGCGCGCCAGCACCTCGGTGGGCGTGCCGTAGCGCAGCAGGCTGTCGATGGAGTATTCGCCCAGCACCACGCCGCTGAACCTGCCCTCGCTGTTCAGCGGCACCTGCAGTTGCAGCATCGGCGCGGATTCGCTCGACGCGGCGGCAGGCTGCGCATAGACGGGCTGCTGCAGGTCGCGCGCCAGGCCGAAGGTGTCGGCGGTGTCGCCGGGCTTGAGCACCTCGCCCGCGATGCGCAGCTCGCTGCTCGCCAGCGTGGGCGCGGCGTGGCTGGCGCGGATGCGGCGGCGCTCGTCGATCCAGGTGATGGCCTGCAGCTCGGGGTACTGGCTGATCAGCGCCTCGGCGCGGCTCATGAACTCGGCCCGCTGCAGCTCCTGGTTGGACAGGTCGCGCGCAATGCGCATGAGCTGCTCCTGCCGCTCCAGCAGGCGCAAGCGCACGCGCTGCTGGGCGTATTCCACATCGCGCCGCAGGGCTTCCTGTTCGCGTTCGGCCTCCTCGGCGCGCAAATACCAGAAAGCGGCCACGATGGCCGCCAGGAACATCAGCACGGCAGCCAGCGGCGCGAGGGCTGCGAAACGGTCCTGCCGGGTGGGTGACAGGCCCCGCCACCACTGACGCCACCAGCGCAGCGGCGCGGACACGGCCGATGCCGTGGGGGCGTGAGCGGAAGGCGTGGGGTCCATGCACCGAGTGTAGGTGAGCCCTGGGGGCGTCTGGATGGATGACGTGCTTTGTTTTTCTTAATATGAAACTACAAAGCACTATTTGAAATATTAAAATAATGTGCGAAACTAGAGGCTGCATACTAGAGTGCAGCCACACCCCATAGGAGACACAGCATGTCAGCTCAGCCCGAATCCCAGGTCGGCTTCGGTATCGGCACCGACGCCGACCAGCAGGAAACCCGCGAATGGATGGATGCCCTGTCCGCCGTGATCGACAAGGAAGGCCCGGAGCGCGCCCACTTCCTGCTGGAGCAGCTCCTGGAGCACGCGCGCCAGAGCAGCATCGACATGCCGTTCTCGGCCAACACCGGCTACGTGAACACCATCGAGCCCGAGCAGGAGGCCCACTGCCCCGGCAACATCGCCATTGAAAAGCGCCTGCGCGCCTACATGCGCTGGAACGCCATGGCCATGGTGGTGCGCGCCAACCGCCTGAACCCCGCCGATGGCGGCGACCTGGGCGGCCACATTGGCTCCTTCGCGTCGGTGGCCAGCATGTTCGGCGCAGGGTTCAACCACTTCTGGCACGCCGAGAGCGAGAACCACGGCGGCGACCTGCTCTACATCCAGGGCCACAGCGCGCCCGGCATCTACGCGCGCGCCTACCTCGAAGGCCGCCTGACCGAGCAGCAGCTCGACAGCTTCCGCCAGGAGGTGGACGGCAAGGGCCTCTCCAGCTACCCGCACCCCAAGCTGATGCCCGAGTTCTGGCAGTTCCCTACCGTCTCGATGGGCCTGGGCCCGCTGATGGCGATCTACCAGGCGCGCTTCCTCAAGTACCTGCACGCACGCGGCATCGCCAACACCGAGAACCGCAAGGTCTGGGTGTTCTGCGGCGACGGCGAGATGGACGAGCCCGAATCGCTGGGCGCCATTGGCCTGGCGGCGCGCGAGAACCTGGACAACCTGGTCTTCGTCATCAACTGCAACCTGCAGCGCCTGGACGGCCCGGTGCGCGGCAACGGCAAGATCGTGCAGGAGCTGGAGGGCGAGTTCCGCGGCAGCGGCTGGAACGTCATCAAGCTGCTGTGGGGCAACGGCTGGGACGCCTTGCTGGCCCGCGACAAGAGCGGCAAGCTGCGCCAGCTCATGATGGAGACGCTGGACGGCGACTACCAGGCCATGAAGGCCAACGACGGCGCCTTCGTGCGCAAGAACTTCTTCGGCAAGTACCCCGAGACGGCGAAGCTCGTCGAGCACATGACCGACGAGGAGGTGTTCGAGCTGCGCCGCGGCGGCCACGAGCCCGCCAAGGTCTATGCCGCCTTCCACGCCGCCAACGCGCACAAGGGCCAGCCCACGGTGCTGCTGGTCAAGACCGTCAAGGGCTACGGCATGGGCAAGGCGGGCGAGGGCAAGAACACCGTCCACCAGACCAAGAAGCTCTCGGACGAGGACATCAAGTACATCCGCGACCGCTTCAACATCCCGGTGCCCGACAGCGAGCTGCACAAGATTCCGTACTACAAGCCCGCCGACGACACGCCGGAGATGAAGTACCTGCACGAGCGCCGCCAGGCGCTGGGCGGCTACCTGCCCAAGCGCCGCCCCAAGGCCGACGAGAGCTTCACCGTGCCCTCGCTCGACACCTTCAAGGTCATTCTGGAGCCCACGGCGGAAGGCCGCGAGATCAGCACCACGCAAGCCTACGTGCGCTTCATCACCCAACTGCTGCGCGACCAGGCCCTGGGCCCGCGCGTGGTGCCCATCCTCGTTGATGAGGCGCGTACCTTCGGCATGGAAGGGCTGTTCCGCCAGATCGGCATCTACAACCCCAAGGGCCAGCTCTACACCCCGGTGGACCGCGACCAGGTGATGTACTACAAGGAAGACAAGGCCGGGCAGATTCTGCAAGAGGGCATCAACGAGGCAGGCGGCATGGCGAGCTGGATCGCGGCAGCCACGAGCTACAGCACGAACAACCGGATCATGATCCCGTTCTACGTCTATTACTCGATGTTCGGCTTCCAGCGCATCGGCGACCTGGCCTGGGCCGCTGGCGACATGCAGGCGCGCGGCTTTTTGCTCGGCGGCACGTCGGGGCGCACCACGCTCAACGGCGAGGGCCTGCAGCACGAGGACGGCCACAGCCACATCCTGGCGGGCACCATCCCCAACTGCGTGAGCTACGACCCGACCTTCGCGCACGAGGTGGCGGTGATCATGCACGATGGCTTGAAGCGCATGGTCGAGCGCCAGGAGAACGTCTTCTACTACATCACCCTGCTCAACGAGAACTACGCCATGCCCGGCCTCACGGCGGGCACCGAGGAGCAGATCATCAAGGGCATGTACCTGTGCAAGCCCGGCGCCGAGGGTGACAGGCGCGTGCAGTTGCTGGGCAGCGGCACCATCCTGCGCGAGAGCCTGGAGGCCCAGACCCTGCTGGCCGCCGACTGGGGCGTGCAGGCCGACGTGTGGAGCTGCCCCAGCTTCAACGAACTGGCCCGCGACGGCCAGGACGCCGAGCGCTGGAACCTGCTGCACCCTTTGGCGACGCCGCGTGTGTCCTTCGTCGCGCAGCAACTGGGCAACAGCACCGGCCCCGTGGTCGCCTCGACCGACTACATGAAGAACTACGCCGAGCAGATCCGCCCCTTCATCCCTGCCGGTCGCCCTTACAAGGTGCTGGGCACCGACGGCTTTGGCCGCAGCGACTTCCGCAGCAAGCTGCGCGAGCACTTCGAGGTGAACCGCCACTACATCGTGGTCGCCGCGCTCAAGGCGCTGTCCGAAGAAGGCAAGGTGCCCGCCGCCAAGGTGGCCGAGGCGATCCAGAAGTACGGCATCAATGCCGACAAGATCAACCCGCTGTACGCATAACCCGAACCGGAGACAGGCAATGGCACTGGTCAACATTCAAGTCCCGGACATCGGGGACTTCGACGAGGTGGGCGTCATCGAGCTGCTGGTCAAGCCCGGTGACGTGGTGAAGGCCGAGCAGTCGCTCATCACCGTGGAATCGGACAAGGCGTCGATGGAAATCCCGTCCAGCCACGCGGGTACGGTCAAGGAAGTCAAGGTGGCGCTGGGCGACAAGGTCAAGCAAGGCTCCGTCATCGCGGTGGTGGAGTCGGCAGACGCTGCGGGTTTAGAGCCAAAACAGGCTCCAGCGCCCGTCCAACAAGCACAGGCAGCTCCTAAAACAGAAGCAACGGCTGCCCCCGCATCCGCCGCCGCTGGCCCGCTCGAAGTGCGCGTGCCCGACATCGGCGACTTCAAGGACGTGGCCGTTATCGAGCTGCTGGTCAAACCCGGCGACACGGTGAAGCTGGAGCAGTCGCTGTTCACCGTCGAATCCGACAAGGCGTCGATGGAAATCCCGTCGCCCGCCGCAGGCGTGGTCAAGGAGCTGAAGGTCAAGATCGGCGACAAGGTGAACGTGGGCGACCTGGTGGCCGTGCTCGACGGCGTGGCCGGTTCTTCATCTCCCTCTCCCGCCGGGGCGGGAGAGGGCAGGGGTGAGGGTGGGGCCAACGCCGCGCCGCAGCCTGCACCGTCACCCTCACCCCAACCCTCTCCCGCCAGCGGGAGAGGGAGCGAAGCGCCGCACCAGCCCGGCACGCCCGCGCCGGGGCTGCCGCACGCATCCCCTTCGGTGCGCAAGTTCGCCCGCGAACTCGGCGTGCCGCTGGCCGAAGTCAAGGGCAGCGGCCCCAAGGGCCGCATCACGCAGGAAGACGTGGCCGCGTTCACCAAGCAGGTCATGTCCGGCAGCGTGCAGACCAAGGCGCAAGCCGCCAAGGCCCCCGCAGGCGGCGGCTCCGGCGTCGGCATGGACCTGCTGCCCTGGCCCAAGGTGGACTTCACCAAGTTCGGCGCCGTGGAGCGCAAGGACCTCAGCCGCATCAAGAAGATCAGCGGCGCCAACCTGCACCGCAACTGGGTGATGATCCCGCACGTCACCAACAACGACGAGGCCGACATCACCGACCTGGAAGCCTTCCGTGTGGCGACCAACAAAGAGAACGAGAAGACCGGCGTCAAGGTGACCATGCTGGCCTTCGTCATCAAGGCCGTGGTCGCGGCGCTCAAGAAGTTCCCTGAGTTCAACACCAGCCTCGACGGCGACACGCTGGTCTATAAGCAGTACTACCACATCGGCTTCGCGGCAGACACGCCCAATGGCCTGGTCGTGCCCGTGCTGAAAGACGCCGACAAGAAGGGCATCCTCCAGATCAGCCAGGAAATGGGCGACCTTGCCAAGAAAGCCCGCGACGGCAAGCTGGGCGCGGCGGACATGCAGGGCGGGTGCTTCTCGATCTCGTCCCTGGGCGGCATTGGCGGCACGCACTTCACGCCCATCATCAACGCGCCCGAGGTGGCGATCCTGGGCCTGTCCAAGGGCCAGATGAAGCCCGTGTGGGACGGCAAGCAGTTCGTGCCGCGCCTCACGCTGCCGCTGTCCCTGTCGTATGACCACCGCGTCATCGACGGCGCGGCCGCCGCGCGCTTCAACGCCTATCTGGGCCAAGTGCTGGCGGACTACCGCCGCATCCTGCTGTAAGGAGAACCGTTATGGCAGTGATCGACATCCAGGTGCCCGACATCGGCGACTTCGACGAAGTGGCCGTCATCGAAGTGCTGGTCAAGCCCGGCGACGCCATCAAGGCCGAGCAGAGCCTGATCACCGTGGAGTCCGACAAGGCGTCCATGGAAATCCCGTCCAGCCACGCGGGCGTGGTCAAGGAGCTGAAAGTCAAACTGGGCGACAAGGTGCGTCAGGGCACCGTGCTGCTGACGCTCGAAGCGGCAACGGCAGCAGCGCCAGCATCAGAGCCAAAACAGGCTCCAGCGCCCATCCAGCAAGCACCAGCAGCTCCTAAAATAGAAGCATCGAGCTACGGCGGCAGCGCCGACATGGAATGCGACGTGCTCGTGCTCGGCGGCGGCCCGGGCGGCTACAGCGCCGCCTTCCGCGCCGCCGACCTGGGCCTGAAGGTCGTCATCGTCGAGCGCTACGCCACCCTCGGCGGCGTGTGCCTGAACGTGGGCTGCATCCCGTCCAAGGCGCTGCTGCACGTGGCGGCGGTCATCGACGAGGTGGCGCACCTCGGCAAGGCGGGCATCAGCTTCGGCGCGCCGCAGGTCAACGTGGACACGCTGCGCGGCCACAAGGAAAAGGTCATCGGCAAGCTGACCGGCGGCCTGGCGGCGATGGCCAAGATGCGCAAGGTCACCACCGTGCGCGGCGTGGGCCAGTTCGTGGGCGCCAACCACCTCGAAGTCGAGGAAACCACTGGCACCGGCCAGGACAAGACGGGCGGCAAGAAGGTCATCGCCTTCCAGCGCGCCATCATCGCCGCAGGCAGCCAGGCCGTGCGCCTGCCCTTCATGCCCGACGACCCGCGCGTGGTCGATTCGACGGGCGCACTCGCGCTGCAGGGCGTACCCAAGCGCATGCTCATCCTCGGCGGCGGCATCATCGGCCTGGAAATGGGCACCGTCTATTCCACGCTGGGCGCGCGCCTGGATGTGGTGGAAATGATGGACGGCCTGATGCAGGGCGCCGACCGCGACCTGGTGAAGGTGTGGCAGAAGATGAACGCCCACCGCTTCGACAACATCATGCTCAAGACCAAGACCGTGGGCGCCGAGGCCACGCCCGATGGCATCAAGGTCAGCTTCGCCCCGGCGCAAGAGGGCGGCACCGCGCCCGAGCCGCAGGTGTACGACCTGGTGCTGCAGGCCGTGGGCCGCACGCCCAACGGCAAGAAGATCGGCGCCGAGAAGGCGGGCGTTGCGGTGACGGATCGCGGCTTCATCAACGTGGACATCCAGATGCGCACCAACGTGCCGCACATCTTCGCCATCGGCGACATCGTGGGCCAGCCCATGCTGGCGCACAAGGCGGTACACGAGGCGCACGTGGCGGCAGAAGTCATCGCCGGTGAACTGCAAGGCAACAAGGAACTGGCCAGCAGCGCCTTCAACGCCCGCGTGATCCCGAGCGTGGCCTACACCGACCCCGAAGTCGCCTGGGTGGGCCTGACCGAAGACCAGGCCAAGGCCCAGGGCATCAAGGTGAAAAAGGGCCTGTTCCCCTGGACGGCCTCGGGCCGCGCCATCGCCAATGGCCGCGACGAGGGCTATACCAAGCTGCTGTTCGACGACTCGCCCGAGGCCCACGGCCACGGCAAGATCCTGGGCGGCGGCATGGTCGGCACGCACGCGGGCGACATGATCGGCGAAGTGGCCCTGGCCATCGAGATGGGCGCGGACGCGGTGGACATCGGCAAGACCATCCACCCGCACCCGACGCTGGGCGAGAGCATCGGCATGGCTGCCGAGATCGCGCACGGCTCCTGCACGGACGTGCCGCCGCAGAAGAAGTGAAGCGCTACTGAATTCGTAGCTGGTGGCGCCTGTCCAGCCTGGGCGGTTTCAAGTCCAAGTGCAACAAATATTCAATGCACAGGGTCTGGCTGCTGGCTCAATCGAGCCAAGTGCTCGGCATAGACCTCAATGGGCTTGCGCCAGCCCAGGGTCATCCTGGGGCGGCC
>NZ_JASGDA010000116.1:0-4253 GCF_047607405.1 Acidovorax sp.
ATGAACCAGTGCATGGTGCGCGTGGTGAGCACGAAGATGCTCGACAACCCCAGCAGGCGCGCGCGCTGTTCGATGCGCTTGAGCAGCTTCTCGCCGTCGCCCGTGCCCTGGCTTTGCGGCGAGACGGTGACGGCGGCCATCTCGGCGGTCTTGGCCTCGGGGTAGGGGTAGAGCGCGGCGCAGCCGAAGATCACGCCGTCGTGCTCGATGACGGTGTAGGTGGCGATGTCGCGCTCGATCTCGGTGCGGTCGCGCTTGACCAGGGTGCCGTCTTTCTCGAACGGCTCGATCAGTTGCAGGATGCCGCCCACGTCGTCGATGGTGGCCTCGCGCAGTTCCTCCAGCTTCTCGTCGATGACCATGGTGCCGATGCCGTCGTGTACGTACACCTCCAGCAGCAGCGAGCCGTCCACTGCAAAGGGCAATATGTGGCTGCGCTCCACGCCCGCCTTGCAGGCTTTCACGCAGTGCTGCAGGTAAAAGCCCGTGTCGGTGGGCGTGAGGGCGGTGGGTAGGCTGGCGAGCAGCGCCTGGGCCGCCGCCAGGGGCAGCTCGGTGTCGATGGGGTTGTCATCGCTCTCGGGCTCGCCGGGGCGCGTGCGGATGCCGGGCATCTCGGTCAGGAAGATCAGCTTGTCTGCCCGCAGTTCGATGGCGACGCTGGTCGCCACTTCTTCCATGTTCAGGTTGAAAGCCTCGCCCGTGGGCGAGAAGCCGAAGGGCGATAGCAGCACCAGCGCGCCCATGTCCAGCGTGCGCTGGATGCCCGCCACGTCCACCTTGCGCACCAGGCCCGTGTGCTGAAAGTCCACGCCATCGACGATGCCCACGGGCCGCGCCGTGAGGAAGTTGCCCGAGATCACGCGCACCGTGGCGCCCGCCATGGGCGTGTTGGGCAGGCCCTGGCTGAAGGCGGCCTCGATCTCGTAGCGCAGCTGGCCTGCGGCCTCCTGCGCGCAGTCCAGCGCCACCGAGTCCGTGATGCGAATGCCGTGCGAGTACCGCGCCTCGTGTCCCTTGGCGCGCAACTGCTCGTTCACCTGCGGGCGAAAGCCGTGCACCAGCACGATGCGCACGCCCATGGCCTGGATCAGCGCCAGGTCTTGCGCGATGTTGTGCAGCTTGCCCGCGGCGATGGCTTCGCCCGTGAGCCCGATCACGAAGGTCTGGTTGCGGAACTTGTGGATGTAGGGCGCGACCGAGCGGAACCAGGGCACGAAGGTGAAGTTGAAGACGGCGGACATGGGCGTGGGGTGTGGTGAGGGGGGAATGATAAGTGGCGTGGCAATCTCAGCCGTCCTGGAGAAAGTCACGCGCCAGGCGCTGCAACGCCACGCGGTCGGCGCTGCGCTGCGCGCCCTGGCTGCGGATGTGCCGCCCGGCACCATTGCGCGCGGCCATGGCGCGCGCGACGGGGTTGCGCGGGGGCGCGGCGGTTTTCTCGATCAGCAGCGCCATCGGCTGCTTCATGCGGCGCAATGCCTTGACCTGACCTTGTTCAAAGGCGCGGGAGCGTTTTTGTGTACTCATGTGCGGTTTCCCAAAAGCAAAAGCCCCGGCTGTCGAAGGAGGCCAGGGCTTTGTTGTCGCTTGCCATGGCCGAAACGTGTAGGCACACGGTTCAGCCGGGGCGGAAAACCGTGTTGTTCAGGGGAGGGTGTTGATGAACATCGAAACAATCATGAAGAGGCTCCTTGAAAAACGATCCGCCGCAAGGTTGCTCGTTGCGGCGGTGGGAAGCGAGGGCGGGATGATGCAGGGCCGGGGCGGTGCTGGCAAGTTCCGCGTGCAAGAGGCGTTGCGTGTGGCAGACACAAGAAGCGCGCTGGTCAGGGCTGCGTGCCGCTGAACGGGTTTTCCACCACCAGCCGCCCAAAGCGCTGCCCCGCCTGCCCGTCTTCCGATACCAGCACGTCCGCCCCCGCGCGCAGCGCGGCTTCGAGGATGAGTGCGTCCCACCACTGCAACTGGTGCTGCTGCGCGAGCGCGATGGCGGCCTGCACGCTGTGCGCCGTGCTGCCCATGATCTGGAAGGTACACAGCCGCTGCACCTGCGCTGCGGCTTCGGCGGGCGGCAGGGGTGGGTTCAGCTTGTGCGTGGTGATGGCGTAGAACTCGTGCAGCACCTGGGTGGAGAGCACCACCGCGCCCTCGCGCACCGCGCGGGCCAGGCGGTCCAGTGCGCGTTCGCGCCGGACGGGGTCGCTCGCGTCGACGGCATAGATGAGGACGTTGGTGTCGAAGAAGCAGATCGTCATGTGTTGCCGCCACCGTGGGGATATGGCCGGTTGTAGGCGTCTTCGCGCGACCAGCGCGCTCCCTGGTGGTTGGCCGTGCTGCGCCGGGCTGCGGCGATGAATGCCTGGGCGGCGGCCTGTTGAGGCGCATCGTCGCCCTGCGCGTAGGCCGCCAGGAATTCGCGCACCTTGGCGCTGACCGAGGTGCCTTCATGGATGGCGCGCACCCGTGCCTTCTTCACGATAGCGTCTTCAAGCGTGATGGTCAGGTTGGTCATGATGGGCTTCCTCGTGAGACACGAAAACCAGTGTAGCACGTGAATTCGTGAAAACCCGGCGGCGTGAGACAATCCGCCCCGTGCCCCTGACCATTACCTTCCCCGATTCCCTTCCCGTTTCCGCCCGCCGCGACGAGATCGCGCAGGCGCTGCAAAAGCACCAGGTCATCATCGTGTGCGGCGAGACTGGCTCGGGCAAGACCACGCAGTTGCCCAAGATCGCGCTGGCCCTGGGGCGGGGCAAGTGCAATGCCCCGCCGGGGCAGAAGGGCCGGTTGATCGGCCACACGCAGCCGCGCCGCATTGCGGCGTCTTCCGTCGCCAAGCGGATCGCCGAGGAGCTGAACACGCCGCTGGGCGACGTGGTGGGCTACAAGGTGCGGTTCCAGGACCGGTTGTCGCGCGATGCCTCGGTCAAGCTGATGACGGACGGCATCTTGCTGGCCGAGACGCAGACGGACCCGCTGCTCAATGCCTACGACACGCTCATCATCGACGAGGCGCATGAGCGCAGCCTGAACATCGACTTTCTGCTGGGCTACCTCCGGCAGATATTGCCGCGCAGGCCGGATTTGAAGGTCATCGTGACCTCGGCCACCATCGATGCGGACCGGTTCGCCAGGCATTTTGAAAGCGCCAAGGGGCCAGCGCCGGTCATCATGGTGTCGGGTCGCACGTATCCGGTGGAGCAGCGCTGGCGGGCGTTTGAGGAAAGCCGCGACTACGGGCTGAACGAGGCCATTGCGGATGGGGTGGACGAGCTGTGGCAGGGCAATGCGCCGGGCGACATCCTCGTCTTCCTGCCCGGCGAGCGCGAAATCCGCGAGGCGGCGGACCACCTGCGCAAGCACCTGTCGCACCAGCCCGTGATGCGCGGGGCCGAGGTGCTGCCGCTGTTTGCGCGATTGAGCCAGGCCGAGCAGGACCGCATCTTCGACGGCCACACGGGCCGCCGCATCGTGCTGGCCACCAACGTGGCCGAGACCTCGCTTACCGTTCCAGGCATCCGATACGTCATCGACGCAGGCACGGCACGCATCAAGCGCTATTCATTCCGTAGCAAGGTGGAGCAGTTGCTGGTGGAGCCCGTCAGCCAGGCCGCGGCCAACCAGCGCGCCGGGCGCTGCGGGCGGGTGGCCAACGGCATCTGCATCCGCCTGTACGACGAGGCGGATTTCAACAGCCGCCCGCGCTTTACCGACCCGGAGATTTTGCGCAGTTCGCTCGCGGGCGTGATCCTGCGCATGAAGTCGCTGCACCTGGGCGACGTGGCGCAGTTCCCCTTCATCGAAGCGCCCTCGGGCCGGGCGATTGCCGACGGCTACCAGTTGCTGCAAGAGCTGGGCGCGGTGGATGACGCCAACGAGCTGACGCCCCTGGGCGTGGAGCTGTCCAAGCTGCCGCTCGACCCGCGCGTGGGCCGCATGATCCTGGAAGCGCGCGAGCGCCGCGCGCTGGACGAGGTGCTGGTGATTGCCAGCGCATTGAGCGTGCAGGACGTGCGCGACCGGCCCCTGGAGGCGCAGCAGCAGGCCGACCAGGCGCATGCGAAGTTCGATGATGAGAAAAGCGAGTTCAGCGGGTATCTGAAGCTGTGGAAGTGGATCAACGAGGCGCGCGGCGGAGCGCCCAGCCTGCCTTCGGCGCGGGCGTTGCCCTCACCCCAACCCTCTCCCAAAGGGAGAGGGGGCAATTCACTCCCACTCCCGCTTGCGGGAGAGGGCGGGGGTGAGGGTGC
>NZ_JASGDA010000117.1:0-5039 GCF_047607405.1 Acidovorax sp.
CTGCGCGTCGGGCGCGATGGGCGCGGGGGCCACGGGCGGCACGCCCAGGCCCGCGCGTGGCGCGGACAGGCGCAGCCCCCAGAAGACCACGCTGGCCGCCGCCAGGGCCCACAGGGCCAAGGTACCCAGGCGCACGCCCCAGGGGCTGTGCGAATTGCTGCGCGGGATCGTCATCATGCGGGGATTATCATTCACGCGATCCGTTCGACCCCCCTGGAAACGCCGTGAATACATCCCTCATCCGCCACGCCCGCCGCAGCCTTGCCCGGGGCTTCACCCTCATCGAGCTGATGGTGGTGCTGGTCATCATCGGCGTGCTGGCCGCGCTCATCGTGCCCAACGTGCTCGACCGCGCCGACGACGCCCGCGTGACGGCGGCGCGCACCGACATCACCAACATCATGCAGGCGCTCAAGCTCTACCGGCTGGACAACCAGCGCTACCCCACGGCCGAGCAGGGCCTGCAGGCGCTCATCATGAAGCCCACGTCCGGCCCCGTGCCGGGCAACTGGAAGCTGTACCTGGAGAAGCTGCCCAACGACCCCTGGGGCCGCCCCTACCAGTACCTGAACCCCGGCGTGAAGGCCGAAGTGGACGTGATGAGCTTCGGTGCGGACGGCCAGTCCGGCGGCGAGGGCAAGGACGCCGACATCGGCAGTTGGCAGTAAATGTGACCCCCACGGTCGCGCACTGCGTGTCGCTCCCTGCCCCCCAAGGGGGCCGCGTTTCCCTGTCGGGGCTGACCGCCAAGCGGTTCAGAGCGCCTTGGGGCGGCCCGGCGGCGAAACACCCTGTGTACCGCACTCGCGGGTTCACCCTTCTCGAACTGCTGGTCGTCATCAGCATCATCGCCCTGGCGACCGTGGGCGTCGGCTTGGCGATGCGCGACAGCAGCCAGACGCAACTGGAACGCGAGGCCGCCCGCCTGGCCGCACTGCTCGAATCCGCCCGCGCCCAATCCCGCGCCACAGGCGTGCCCGTGCGCTGGCGGGCGACCGCGCAGGGCTTCCGCTTCGAGGGCCTGCCGCCCGGCGCCACCGCCGCCCTGCCCACGCAGTGGCTGGACGCAGGCACGGTCGTGCGCGGCGATGCCGTGCTGACGCTGGGGCCGGAGCCGCTGATCGGCCCGCAGCAGGTGCTGATCACCCACCAGGCCCAGCCGGAGCGCACGCTGCGCGTCGCCACCGACGGCGTGCGCCCCTTCACCGTCGAGCCCCTGCAATGACGCAGCAAAAGGGCTTCACCCTGGTCGAGGTGCTGGTGGCCCTCGCCATCGTCGCCATCGCGCTCATGGCGGGGCTGCAGGCCACCACGGCGCTCACGCGCAACGCGCTGCGGCAGTCCGACATCGTGCTGGCCCAGCTGTGCGCCGAGAACGAACTGGTCCGCGCCCGCCTGTCGCGCCAGATGCCCAGCGTGGGCGACAGCACGCAGGTCTGCGAGCAGGCGGGGCGGCAGTTCACACTGCTCACCATCGTGCGGGCCACGCCCAACCCGAGCTTCCGGCGCATCGACGCGCAGGTGCTGGACGGCGAGAACTCCATCCTGCGCATCTCCACCATCATTGGCCGGTACTGATGGAACACCCCCCTGAGTCGCTTCGCGCCTTCCCCCCGCTCTCGCATTGCTACGCAATGCGGGCAGGGGGACGCCGCCAGCGCGGCGGGGCGGCCCTTGCGCGGCGTCTGCTGGCCTGGGCAGCGCCTGTTGCATGCGCCGCGCGTCGGTTTTTACCCCCTCTCCCGCGTGCGGGAGAGGGTTGGGGTGAGGGGCGCCGCAAAAGCCGCCAGCGCGGCTTCACCCTCATCGAACTGCTGGTCGCCATCGGCGTGATGGCGCTGATCGCCCTGCTGAGCTGGCGCGGGCTGGACGGCATGGCGCGGGCGCAGGAGACCACGCGCCAGCGCGCCGACGAAATGCTGGTGCTGCAGGCCGCGCTGGCCCAATGGGGCGCCGACCTGGACGCGCTGATGCCCATCACCCACACCACGCCGCTGGACTGGGACGGCCAGGTGCTGCGCCTGACACGCCGCACCAGCGCCGTACCCGACGACGGCGCCCTGGTGGTGGCCTGGACGCGCCGCGGCCTGCAGGGCGCGGGGCAGTGGGTGCGCTGGCAGTCGCCCCCCGTGCGCACACTCGCCGAATGGCAGCAAGCCTGGCAGCGCGCCGCACAGTGGGCGCAGAACCCCGGCGACGCCGAGCGCCGCCACGAGACGGCCCTGCTGCCGCTGACCGAGTGGCAAATCTTTTATTACCGGGGCGGCGCGTGGTCCAACCCGCTGTCGAGCACCGGCACGACCACGCAAACCGGCACAACGGCCACCGTCCCCGACGGCGTGCGCCTGCAAATCACCCTGCCGCCCGGGCAGGCGCTGGCGGGCAAGCTGACCCGCGATTGGGTCAACCCCCTATTGGGCGGGGGCCGGTCATGACACACCCTTGCCCACACCCCTATGGAACCGGCGCTGCCCAGGCCAGCGGACGCCGTGGAACTGGCTTTGCCAGGCCACTGGCGTCGTCCCCCTTGAGGGGGAAGGCGCGCAGCGCCTCAGGGGGTGCCGCATTACTCATGGCGATGCTGACCGTGACGCTCGTCGCCACCTTCGCCGCCGCCGCCATGTGGCAGCAGTGGCGCGCGGTGGAGGTCGAGACGGCCGAGCGCGGGCGCGTGCAGTCGGCCTGGATCCTCGTCGGCGCGCTGGACTTCTCGCGCCTGATCCTGCGCGAGGACGCGCGCGCCAGCAGCCAGGCGGACCACCTGGCCGAACCCTGGGCCGTGCCGCTGCAGGAGTCGCGCCTGACCACCTTCCTGGCGGCCGAAAGCAACGTGGGCCAGGTGCAGGACGCCAGCACCGACACGACCGAGGCTTTCCTCTCCGGCCAGATCGCCGACCTGCAGGCGCGCCTGAACCTCACCAACGTCGCCATGGGCGATGACAAGGGGCTGGAGCAGCTCACCCGCCTGTTCGCGCAACTGGGCCTGCCGCAGCAGGAGCTGGCCCTGCTGGCGCAGGGCCTGAAGCTGGCCCAGGCCGGCAAGGACGGCGCCCCGCTGCTGCCCCCCAGCGTCAGCCAGCTGGGCTGGCTGGGCCTGTCGCCCGCCACCGTGGCCGTGCTGGCGCCGTACGTCACCCTCCTGCCCGCCCAAACGCAGATCAACGCCAACACGGCCCCGGCAGCGGTACTGCTGGCCGCCATCGAGGGCCTGGACCTGGCGGGCGCGCAGAAGATCGTGCAGGCGCGCGAATCGCGGTACTTCCGCTCGGCCAGCGAGGTGCAGGCGCTGCTGGGCGGCAGCATCGACTGCGCCTGCACTGTGAAGTCCAGCTACTTCGAGGTGCGGGGCCGCCTGCGCATCGGCGACGCCGTGGTGGACGAGCGCTCGCTGGTGCGGCGCGCGGGCCAGGAAGTCACCACCCTGTGGCGCGAACGGGGCGCATTTGACAGGGAGCCCACCCCCTAAAATGCCCCGCAAAACCCGTTCATGAGCACCCTCGTCCTTTTCCTGCCGCCGGGCCGCCCGGAGCCCACCGCCGAATACAGCTACACGCTGACGGCAGACGGCCACACCGCCCTGCGGCACGCCTTCGCCCCGGCGGCGCTGCTGCCCGAGCCCGCGCGCCCCGGCGGCGAAGTGGTGGCCGTGGTGCCCGCGCGCGCCCTGTCCTGGCAGCGCGTGCAGCTGCCGCCCGGCCTGCGGCTGGGTGTCGGCCAGCAGACGCCGCGCCTGCGCTCGGTGCTCGACGGCCTGCTGGAAGACCGCGTGCTGGACGACGCGGCGCAACTGCACTTCGCGCTGCAGCCCGGCGCGCAGGCGGGTGCGCCGACCTGGGTGGCCGTGTGCGACCGCGCCTGGCTGCGCGAACACCTGCAGGCGCTGGAGGCGGCAGGCCGCCGCGTGGCGCGCGTGGTGCCCGAATTCGCGCCCGGCCCCACGGCCAGCGGGCACCCCGAACTCTGCGCCCTGGGCACGCCCGAGGACGCCTGCGTGGTCCTCACCGGCCACGGCGCCGACCTGGGTGTGGCCGTGCTGCCGCTGTCGCCCATGGCGCTGGCCCTGGCCCGCACCGAGGCCGACGGCGACGACGCCCTGCCCGTGCGCGCCGAGCCCGCCGTGGCCGCGCTGGCAGAGCGCACCCTGGGCCAGCGCGTGGAGCTGTACACCGCCAGCCAGCGCGCGCTGGACGCCGCGCGCGGCGACTGGGACCTGGCGCAGTTCGACCTGGCGAGCACGGGCCGCACCCGCGCGCTGCGCAGACTGGGCAGCCTGGCCAATGCCCTGCTCCATGCCCCGCAGTGGCGCGCCGCGCGCTGGGGTGCCGGGCTGCTGGCGGCGGCGCACCTGGTGGGCATCAACGCCTGGGCCTGGCAGGAGCGCCAGGCGCTGGCCGCCAAGCAGGCCGCCGTGCGCTCGGCACTCACGCAGACCTTCCCCAAGGTGCAAGTCGTCGTGGATGCCCCCGTGCAGATGGAGCGCGAACTGGCGCAGCTGCGGCAGGCGGCGGGGGCGGTATCGGCCCGCGACCTGGAGCCGCTGCTGGCCGCCGCAGGCAGCGCCCTGCCCCCGGGCCGCGTGCCCACGGGCATTGAATATTCCCCTGGCGATCTGCGCCTGCGCGGCATCACGCTGGGGCCGGACGAACACACCGAACTGGCCGCCCGGCTGCAGGCCGCGGGCTACCGCGCCCGCGTGGACGATGGCAGCCTGCTGCTGCGCGCCGACGAAGGCGGCACGCCATGACGACACCCCATAACGCCGCCCTGCGCGCCCGCTGGCAGGCCCTGGCCCCGCGCGAGCAAGCACTGGTGCTGTCCGCCGCCGCGCTCGTCGCCTTGGCGCTGCTGTGGTGGCTGGCCGTGGCCCCGGCCCTGGCCACGCTGCGCGCCGCCCCGGCCCGCCACGCCGCGCTGGACGCCGAGTTGCAGCGCATGCAAACCCTGCAGGCCGAGGCCCGCCAGCTGCAGGCCGCCCCCCGCGCCGCGCGCGGCGATGCCGTGGGCGCGCTGCGCACCGCCCTGTCGCAGCGGCTGGGCGC
>NZ_JASGDA010000118.1:0-6517 GCF_047607405.1 Acidovorax sp.
GCCGACGCGCCCGCGCGCGGGCTGGGCGCCGCGCCGGGCCGCTGCACGGCCATGCCGTCCTGCAGGCGGTCGCCGCCTTCGGTCACCACGCGCTCGCCTTCCTTCAGGCCCTCGCTGATCGCCATCACCGCCGTGGTGGCCTGGCCGCGCACCACGCGGCGCAGCGTGACGGTGCTGTCGTCGTTGATCACATAGACGTAGTCGCCATTGGCCCCCGTGCGCACGGCGGTGACGGGCACCACCACGGCTGGCACGTTGCGCAGCAGCAGCTGCACGTTCACGAACTGGTTGGGGAACAGCGCCCCCGCCGCGTTGTCGAAGCGGGCCTTGGCCTTCACGGTGCCGGTGGCGGTGTCCACCAGGTTGTCCAGCGTGGAAAAGCGCCCCGTGTCCAGCGTGGCCTTGCGCGCGCGGTCGAGCGCCGTCACGGCAAGCTGGGGAGACTGCGCCTGCGCCGCCAGCACGTCGGCCACGCGGTCCTGCGGCACGGTGAACTGCACGTCGATGGGCGCCACCTGGGTGATGACCGCCAGCCCGGCGGTGTCGCCCGAGGCCACGTAGTTGCCCACGTCCACCACCCGCAGGCCGATGCGCCCCGTGGCGGGCGCGGTGATGCGCGTGTACTCCAGGTTCAGCCGCGCCGCGCCCTCCTGGGCCTTGTCGGTGACCACCGTGCCTTCGAGCTGCCTGACCAGCGCCGCCTGCGTGTCCACGTCCTGGCGGGCGATGGAGTCCTGCGACAGCAGGGTCTGGTAGCGCGCCAGGGTCAGGCGGGCGTTCTCCAGCTGCGCCTCGTCGCGCTGGCGCGTGCCCTGGGCCTGCATCAGCGCCTGCTCGTAGGGCCGGGGGTCGATCTGCGCGAGCCACTGGCCCTTCTTGACCATCTGCCCCTCGGTGAACAGCACCTGCACGAGCTGGCCCGACACCTGGGGCCGCAGCGTGACGGTGGTGGCCGGTATCACCGTGCCCAGCGCGTCGATGACCACGGGCAGCTCGGCCTTGCGCGCCACGGCCTCGCCCACGGTCACCGTGGGGCGCGCGCCGCCGGGCATGCCGCCGCCCGGCTCGCCGTCGGCCCGGTGCAGCAGGTACCAGGCCAAGCCCCCCAGCAGGGCCACGAACGCCAGGGCGGCAAGACTGCCCAGCCAGCGGCGGCGACGGGTGCGGGGGCTGGGTGCGGGGGCTTCTTCTTTTGGATTCATGGCGGGGTTCTGCTGGCTGGCCTGCGGCGCATTGTGCGCCGTCCACCCGCATCGTAGAGGCTGGGGCGGGTAGCCGGTTTGGCGCCTGTGCGAAGAAAAGTAAAGCGCGGCAGCCCGCGCCTTCGGGGCGGCATCCCGCGCCCTGCTGGCTGCATTCCGTCGCACGGCGGTGGCGGCGCGGGCGGGCCGTCGGCACAGTCCGCCCATCGCATTGAAGAAAGGCCCTCGCCATGCTGCTCCACCTCCTCGTCCACCAGCCCCAGGCCATCGTCCAGATCGTCCAGCAAACCCCCACCTGGGTCTGGGGCCTGCTGGCCGCGCTGCTGTGGCTGGGCGCCAGCCAGTGGTTCGACCGCACGGCCGGGCTGCGCCGCGTGCTGCTGATGCCGGTGGCGATGACGGCCTTTTCCGCCTACGGCCTGGCGTCGGCATTCTCCAGCTCGGCCCACGCCGGTGCGGCCATGGGCGCGTGGCTGCTGACCGCCGCCGCCACCACCGCGCTGGCGCTGTGGCTGCGGCCCCAGGCGCCCGCCAGGGCGCGCTACGACGCCGCCGCGCGGCGCTTTCACCTGCCGGGCAGCGCCGTGCCGCTGGCGCTGATCGTGGGCATCTTCCTCGTCAAATACGGCGTGGGCGTGGAGCTGGCGATGCAGCCCGCGCTGGCACGCGACGGCACGTTCGCCCTGCAGATCGCCGTGCTCTACGGCGTGTTCAACGGCCTGTTCGTGGCCCGCGCCCTGCGCCTGTGGCGGCTGGCCCAACGCCCCGCGCTGCGGATTGCCTGATGGCGTTTCATGGTTAAATTGGCCTCCAGCGCTTGATGGATAAGCACGAGCAGCTATCTTTTATGAAGCAAACCGCCCCCCGCATCCACTGGCTCGGCACCGCCCGCCACCTGCTGCAGGTGGTGGCCTTCTGCGGCGTGGTCGCCGTGCTCACCACCACCATCTGGCCGCGCAACAGCTACTGGATGCAGCTGGCGCATGCGCTGTGCATCGGGCTGGTGATCTGGGGCGTGATCGAGTTCGGGCGCCTGCTCGTCCCGGCGCGGCACTGCCACCCGGCCAGCGAAGGCAGCGGCCCCGGCTGGCCCAAGGGCTGGCGCGGCCTGGTGCTGGCCGCCATCGGCATTGGCGCGGGCTTTCTGCTGGGCGACCCGCTGGGGGCGTGGCTGACGGGCACCGGCAGCATCCGATCCACGCGCGACGACCAGATCGGCCTCGTCATCACCATCACGGCGGGCAGCGTCGCCAGCTTCTACTTCCACATGCGGGGCCGCGCTGCCGTGCTGGAAGCCAGCCGCGCCGCCGCCGAGCGCGACACGACCGAGGCCCGGCTGATGCTGCTGCAAAGCCAGCTGGAGCCGCACATGCTGTTCA
Source organism: Acidovorax sp. (assembly GCF_047607405.1). Taxonomy (GTDB): domain Bacteria; phylum Pseudomonadota; class Gammaproteobacteria; order Burkholderiales; family Burkholderiaceae_C; genus Acidovorax. The sequence goes on from NZ_JASGDA010000118.1 coordinate 2,582, forward strand.
ACACCCTGGCCGCGCTGCGCGCCCTGATCGCCGTGGACCCGCCCCGCGCCGAGGCCATGCTGGACCGCATGGTGGACTTTCTGCGCGCCACGCTGTCGGCGTCGCGCACCCCACTGCACCCGCTCTCCGCCGAGTTCGCCCGCCTGGCCGACTACCTGGAGCTGATGGCCCTGCGCATGGGCCCGCGCCTGGCCTACACGCTCGACCTGCCGCCCGATCTGGCCGATGCGCCCGTGCCGCCGCTGCTGCTGCAGCCGCTGGTGGAGAACGCCATCCGCCACGGCCTGGAGCCGCACCTGGCCGGGGGCCGCATCGACGTATCCGCACAGCAACTGCCCGATGGCCGCATCCGCCTGACGGTGGCCGACACCGGCGCGGACTATGACGGCAACAAGCCGCCGCGCACGGGCCACGGCTTCGGCCTGGCCCAGGTGCGCGAGCGGCTCGCCAACCGCTACGGCAGCGCTGCCGCTCTCGAAATAGGAGCTGGCAGCGCAGGCGGGACAAGCGCCAGCATCGTTTTTCCTCTGGAAGAATCGCCCCCATGCCCCGCGCCCTGATCGCCGAGGACGAGCCCCTGCTCGCCGCTGCCCTGCAACACGCGCTGGCCCACGCCTGGCCCGAGCTGCAGATAGCCGCCACCGTGGGCGACGGCGCAAGCGCCGTGCGCGAGGCGCTGGCGCTGCGGCCCGAGGTGCTGTTCTTCGACATCCGCATGCCCGGCCAGAGCGGCCTGGACGCCGCCGCCGAGCTGGCCGACGCCTGGCCCGAGGGCGCGCCCTTCCCGGCGCTGGTGTTCGTCACGGCCTACGACCAGTACGCCGTGCAGGCTTTCGAGGCCCAGGCGGTGGACTACCTGCTCAAACCCGTGCAGGCGGCGCGCTTGCAAAAAACAGTGCAAAAACTGCGTCTGGCGCTTGCCAGTCAAGCACCAGCAGCTATCCATATGGAAGCAACCATGGCGCAACTGCGCCACCTGCTGGCCGCGCCGCCCGCTGCCGCGCCGCTGACGCTCATCCAGGCCAGCGGCCATGGCAGCGGCAGCAACCAGATCCACATGGTGCCGGTGGCGGACGTGCTGTACTTCGAGGCGGCAGACAAGTACGTGCGCGTGGTGACCGCCGCGCGCGAATACCTCATCCGCACTCCGCTCAAGGACCTGGCCGCGCAGCTCGATGCGCAGGTGTTCTGGCAAATCCACCGCAGCGTGCTGGTGCGCGCGGCCAGCATCGCCACCGTGACCCGCGACGAGGCGGGCAAGCTGCACCTGACGCTGGCGGGCCGGACTGAAAAACTGCCGGTAAGCCGCCTGTACGCGCATTTGTTCAAGGCGATGTAGGAATGTCGGGACGCAGGAGTAAACTGCGCGCATGGAGAACGTCAACAACCTCGTCATTGAGCACCTGCGGGCCATGCGCGGCTCTATCGACCAGATCGCCGCAGACATGCGTGAGGTGAAGCATCGCCTGGCCCTTGTCGAGGCAAGCCAGGGAACGACGTTGCAGCACATCGGCCATCTTTCGACCAGCATTGCGCAGCAGCAAGTGAGCTTTGACCGAATGTCCGAGCGCGTCGAGAGGATGGAAACCCGCCTGGAACTCCAGAGCTGATTCATCCTGGCCCCACAAAAGAAAACCGCCCTCCGGCGGTTTTCTTTTGTGGGGCACTGTCGAAGGATGCGCCTCAGCGGTTCGCGGCCAGCAGCAGCCCGCCCGCGCCCATGAAGAACCCGCCCGTGGCCCTGTTGAGCCGCACCACGCCGCGCGGGGTGCGGATGAAGCGGCGAATCTGCCGCCCGCAGCTGGCATAGACGGCGGTGGAGACGAACTCCGCGCCCAGATAGACGGCGCCCAGCACCACGAACTGGCGCGCCGCAGGCTGGCCGGGGTCGATGAACTGCGGGAAGATGGCGGCGAACAGGATGATGGCCTTGGGGTTGGTGATGCCCAGCAGAAACTCCTGCGCGATCAGCGCCTTCAGCCGCACGGGCGCGGCGTTGCTGGCGGGCAGCTCGCCGTCTTCGGTCAGCGCCATGCCGCTGAACTCCCGGCTGTGCCAGGCGCGCCAGCCCAGCCAGAACAGGTAGCAGGCGCCCACCCACTTCACGGCGGTGAAGGCGGCCTCGGACGCGAGCAGCATCGCGCCCAGGCCCACGGCGGAGACGGTCAGGAAGATGGCAAACGCCGTCACCCGCCCCAGCGTGCCGACCAGCGCCGCGCCGATGCCGGAGCGGATGCCGTTGTTGAGGCTGCAGAAATTGTTGGGGCCCGGCGTGAGGGCGATGGCGACGGCCACGGGGGCGAAGAGGAGCGCGTCCATAAGGGGGCTTTCGGTCGGCAAACGGCGAATCCGGCCAGTTTAGGGCAACACCGCGCAAGTCCCCGCGTGTCGCGCACCGCTGCCTTGGGCCGGGCTGTGGCCTAATACGGGGTTTTCCACCCCTTTTTTCTTCTCAGAGACCTACCATGGGCAACAAGATCGTTACCGAAGCAGACCGCAAGCGCACCCCGCAACCCCAGCCCCTGCCCGGCTACACGCTGCGCACCGGCGGCCGCGGCCAGCGCGTGAGCCTGGAGCGCGGCGTGGCCACGCGCAGCAAGAAGAACCCCGGCAAGCGCTCGCACAAGGGCGGCTGAGCCCTCCCGGCACGTTTTGCACCAGGCCCTCGCAAGAGGGCCTTTTGTTTTATAGGATCGCGCGCATGATCACCGTTCACCACCTCGAAACCTCGCGCTCGCAGCGCATCCTGTGGCTGCTGGAAGAGCTGGGCGTGCCCTACCAGCTCAAGATTTACCAGCGCGACAAGGCCACCAAGCTGGCGCCGCCAGAGCTGAAGAAGATCCACCCGCTGGGCAAGTCGCCCGTCATCACCGACGGCGACGAGGTGATTGCCGAGTCGGGCGCCATCATCGAATACCTGGTGGAAACCTACGGCGCCCAGGCCAGCGGCGAGCTGGCCCATCTGCAGCCCGCGCGCGGCACGCCCGCGCACCGCCAGTGCCGCTTCTGGATGCACTACGCCGAGGGCTCGCTGATGAACTGGCTGGTGATGAAGCTGGTGTTCATGACCATTCCCACGCAGCCCATGCCCTTCTTCGCCAAGCCTATCGCGCGGGCGCTGTGCGGCAAGGTGCAGGCCAAGGTGATCGACCCGAACCTGGACACCGCGCTGGACTTCATGGAACAGCACCTGGCCCGGAACGCCTGGTTCGCGGGCGATCACCTGACCATGGCGGACTTTCAGATGAGCTTCGCGGTCGAGGCCGCGCTCTCGCGCACGAACAAGGCAGGCGCCTGCCCGCACCTGGTGGCCTACCGGCAGCGCATGCAGGCGCGGCCCGCGTACCAGCGCGGCATCGCCAAGGGCGGGCCTGTGGTTTTGGGGTGAAATATGCCTCCAGCGCTTATCTGACAAGCGCTTGCAGCTATCAAATAAATAGTATTCAAAGATCGGCCAGCGCCAGCACCACGGCGTTGTCTTCCACCGCCAGCGCCACCCGGCTGCCCGCGCGCAGGCCGCTGCCCGGCGCGGCAAAGCCCACGGCCTGCAAGCCGCCGTCCAGCGCGGCCGCCACCTCGTCGCCCGATGCGCCGCGCACCACGCGCACCGCCTTGCCGGGCAGCACGCACAGGCCGGGCTGGGCCGCTGCCGCCGCACGCTCCACCCGCACCGCCGTCGCCTTGCACAGGGCCTGCACCGGCAAGCCGGGCGCCAGGCCCAGCAGCTCCGCGCTCTCGCGCGTGATGCGCGCGGCCAGCACCGCCCCTGCCGCACCATTCGCCAGCGCCAGGTGTACGCGCACGATCTGGCCCAGGTCTTCCAGCCGCTGCACCACGCAGGGCCACTGGTTGCGCATGCTGGTGCGCACCGCCAGCCGCGCCAGCGCGGGGCCCGCGTGCGGCGTGGCCTGCCAGCGCGACAGCACCGCGCCGCGC
>NZ_JASGDA010000119.1:0-24767 GCF_047607405.1 Acidovorax sp.
GCCCCAGGATGACCCTGGGTTGGCGCAAGCCCATTGAGGTCTATGCCGAGCACTTGGCTCGATTGAGCCAGCAGCCAGACCCTGTGCATTGAATATTTGTTGCACTTGGACTTGAAACCGCCCTTATCCAGCAAGCGCTGACAGCTATCTTTTTTGATGTACCCTGCCTGACAGCCGTCCGCCGCGCAGCGCCCTACAGTGGTGTCTCCCACAACACCGGAGACACCCGCATGACCCACAGCATTCCGCCCCTGCAAGCCAGCGTCAGCCCCGAGGAATGGCAGCTGCGCTGCGACCTGGCCGCCTGCTACCGCCTCGTGGCGCTGTACGGCTGGAGCGACCTGGTCTTCACCCACATCAGCGCCAAGCTGCCCGAATCCGTCTCGGGGCCGGGCGCGCACCAGTTCCTCATCAACCCCTACGGGCTGATGTTCGAGGAGATCACCGCGTCCAGCCTCATCAAGGTGGACATGCAGTGCAACAAGCTGCACGACTCACCCTACCCCGTGAACCCGGCGGGCTTCGTCATCCACAGCGCCGTACACGAGGCCCGGCCCGAGGCGCAGTGCGTGCTGCACACCCACACGCGCGCGGGCGTGGCCGTGAGCGCGCAGCAGTGCGGCGTGCTGCCCATCAGCCAGCAGAGCACCTTCGTGCTGGCCTCGCTGGCCTACCACGACTACGAGGGCGTGGCCTTCCGCGAGGACGAAAAGCCCCGCCTGCAGGCCGACCTGGGCGCGGCCAACTTCCTCATGCTGCGCAACCACGGGCTGCTCACGGTAGGCAACACCATCGCCGACGCCTTCCTCTCCATGTACGTCTTCGAGGCCACGTGCAAGATCCAGATCGACGCGCAGGCGGGCGGCGCGCTCACGCACGTCAACCCGCAGATCGTCCACGGCGTGGCGCAGGCCATGAAGGTGCAGACCGGCGGCCTGGGCGGCGTCTTCGCCTGGCCTGCCCTGCTGCGCAAGCTGCAGCGCGAGGCACCCGGCTACGACCAGTAACCCCACGCAGGCATGCCCGCCACGCCGGGCATAGCATGGCGTCTCCCTTTTTCTTGTCGAAGGACTCTGCTGTATGAAGCTCTACTACTCCCCCGGCGCCTGCTCCCTGTCCCCCCACATCGCCCTGCACGAGGCGGGCCTGGCCTACACCCCCGTGCTGGCCAGCACCAAGACCCACAAGCTGCAGGACGGCACGGACTTCTACACCATCAACCCCCTGGGCTACGTGCCCGTGCTGGAGCTTGACGACGGCACCCGCCTGCGCGAAGGCCCGGCCATCGTGCAGTACATCGCCGACCAGGCGCCGGACAAAAAGCTCGCGCCCGCCAACGGCACTTTGGCCCGCTACCGCCTGCAAGAGTGGCTGACCTTCATCGGCACCGAAATCCACAAGGGCTTCAGCCCCCTGTTCAACCCCGCCACGCCCGAGGAGTACAAGCCCCTGGCGCGCGAGAAAGTGCTGCAGCGCCTGCAATGGGTGGACGGCCAGCTTGCGGGCAAGCAGTACCTCATGGGCGAGCAGTTCACCGTGGCCGACGGCTACCTCTTCACCGTGATCAACTGGACCAAGCCCACCAACCTGGACATCTCCGGCCTGGCCAACCTCACCGCCTACCGCGACCGCGTGGGCGCCCGCCCCGGCGTTCAAGCCGCCATGAAGGCCGAGGGTTTGCTCAAGTGACCGCCAGCCTTTTCGACCCCGTCCAGGCAGGTAGCCTGCGCCTGGCCAACCGCATCGCCATGGCGCCGCTCACGCGCAACCGCTCGCCCGGCGCCGTGCCCACCAGCCTGGTCGCCACGTACTACACGCAGCGCGCCAGCGCCGGGCTGATCATCACCGAGGCCACGGCCATCAGCCACCAGGGCCAGGGCTATGCCGACGTGCCAGGGCTGTACGCGCCCGAGCAGGTGGCGGGCTGGAAGAAGGTCACCTCGGCGGTGCATGCGGCGGGCGGCACCATCGTGACGCAGCTGTGGCACGTGGGCCGCGTCTCGCACACCGCGCTGCAGCCCGGCAACGCGGCGCCCGTGGCGCCCTCGGCCATCGCGGCCAAGACCAAGACGGTGCTCATCGACAACGGCGTGCCCACCTTCACCGAAACGTCCGTGCCCCGCGCGCTGGAGCTGGCCGAAATCCCCGGCATCGTGGCCGACTACCGCCGCGCCGCGCGCGCCGCCATCGAGGCGGGCTTCGACGGCGTGGAAATCCACGCAGCCAACGGCTACCTGATCGACCAGTTCCTGAAGACCGGCGCCAACCAGCGCACCGACGCCTACGGCGGCAGCATCGAGAACCGCGCCCGCCTGCTGGTCGAAGTGGCCAGCGCCATCGTGGCCGAGATCGGCGGCGGGCGTACCGGCATCCGCCTGTCGCCCGTCACCCCTGCCAACGACATCGTGGACGCCGACCCGCAGCCGCTGTTCGAGCACGTGGCGCGCCTGCTGGGCCCCCTGGGCCTGGCCTACGTGCATGTGATCGAGGGCGCCACGGGCGGCCCGCGCGAGGTGGAAGGCCGCCCCTTCGACTACGCCGCCTTCAAGGCCGCCTACCGCAGCGCGGGCGGCCAGGGCGCATGGATGGTGAACAACGCCTACGACAAGGCGCTGGCCGAGCAGGCGCTGGCGAGCGGCGCGGACATCGTGGCCTTTGGCCGCCCGTTCATCGCCAACCCCGACCTGGTGGAGCGCCTGCGCCGCGACGCGCCGCTCAACCAGGTCCACCGCGCCACGCTGTACGGCGGCGGGGCCGAGGGGTACACGGACTACCCCGTGCTGGGCTGAAAAGTTAAGGTCAAATTGGCCTCCAGCGCTTATGCAGTAAGCGCTGGCAGCTCACTTTTTGATAGTACCTGCGCCGCCTGCGCATCCCCCAGGCGGAACTGCTGCACCACCTGCGACAGCCGCGCCGCCTGCTCGCGCAGCGACTCGGCGGCGGCGGCGGACTCTTCCACCAGCGCGGCGTTCTGCTGCGTCATGCGGTCGATCTCGCCCACCGCGCCATTCACCTGGCCGATGCCCGCCGACTGCTCGGTCGCCGCCGCCGTGATCTCGCCGATGATGTCGCCCACGCGCTGCACGCTGCCCATGATGTCGTTCATGGCCGTGCCCGCCTCTTGCACGTGGCGCACGCCGCCGTCCACCGCCTGCACGCTGTTCTGGATCAGCCCCTTGATGTCGCTGGCCGCCGCCGCGCTGCGCTGGGCCAGGCTGCGCACTTCGCTGGCCACCACGGCAAAGCCCCGACCCTGCTCGCCCGCGCGCGCCGCTTCCACGGCAGCGTTCAGCGCCAGGATGTTGGTCTGGAAGGCGATGGAGTCGATCAGGCCGATGATGTCGCCGATCTTGCGGCCCGACGCCGCGATGTCGCCCATGCTCGCCACGGCCTGCTGCACCACGCCGCCGCCGTGCGTCGCCGTCTGCGAGGCCGACGCGGCGAGCTGGTTGGCCATCTGCGACGACGAGGCCGTCTGCTGCACCATCGCCGTGAGCTGCGCGAGCGAGCTGACGGCCTCCTGGGCGTGGCTGGCCGTTTGCTCGGTGCGCTGCGACAGGTCCTGGTTGCCCATGGCGATCTCCTGGCTGGCGGTGGCGATGTTGCCGCTGGCGTCGCGCACCTGCGCCACCAGCGCGCCCAGGCCCTGCTGCATGTCGCGCAGCGCGCGCTGCAGGTCGGCCACCTCGTCCTTGCCCTCGGCATGGATGGGCTGCGACAGGTCGCCCCCGGCGATGGCCTGCGCCATGCGGCGCGCCTCTTCGAGCGGGCGGCAGATGGAGTTCATGTTCATCAGCGTGGTGGGCACCACCACCGCCACGGTGATGACCACGGCCAGCACGAACAGCCACTGGGTCTGCCGGGACACCTGGCCCTGCTGCTCCAGCGACTGGCTCGCCTCGGCGCGCAGCACGGCGTCCAGCTCGGACATCAGCTTGTCGGCCTGGTCGAACTCGGCCACGGCCTTGCTGCTCATGCGGTTGGCAATGGTGGCCGTGTCGTAGCCGCCGGACTCCAGCTGGCGGGCCACGTGCCCAAACTGCTCGCGGTAGCTGTCGAGCTTGGCGACGATGTTGCGCACCACGGGGTTGTTGGCGTCCTCGTCGCCCTCCAGGAACTGGCCCGCCACCTTCTTGGCCTGCTCCAGGCCGGCCTGCCACCGGCCGTGCGCGGCCTTCACGGCCTCGGGCTTCTCGTAGCCGATGATCATGTCCTTCTCGTGCTGGCGGATCGCGCCCATCACGCCGCGCAGCTCCGCCAGGCGGCCCGCGTCGGTGAACGAATGCGCCACGAAGTCCTCGCTCATCGCATGGATGCGGAACATGCCCAGCATGCCCGCGCTGCTGAGCAGCCCCAGCAGGACCAGCACCACCGCAATGGCGCCCAGCATGCGCAGCCGGATGGTGAACCGCCGCATGAACGAGAAGAAATTCATGATGTGCCTTCCTTTGTCTCTTGTATGGAATGCGCCGCCGCCGCAGCCTTGCAACAAATGGACACATTTTGCCAGGCGGGCGCGGCGGCTTTGATACGTAGTTATCCCATCCGCCAGCGCTTGAGCAGCAGCGCGTTCGCCATCACGCTGACGGAGCTGAGCGCCATGGCCGCGCCCGCCACCACCGGGCTCAGGTAGCCCAGCGCCGCCAGCGGAATGCCCGCCACGTTGTACGCGAAGGCCCAGAACAGGTTCTGGCGGATCTTCACCACCGTGCGGCGCGAGATGTCCAGCGCCGCCGCCACCAGCAGGGGGTCGCCGCGCATCAGCGTGATGCCCGCCGCGTGCATGGCCACGTCGGTGCCGTTGCCCATGGCCATGCCCACGTCCGCCGCCGCCAGCGCGGGGGCGTCGTTCACGCCGTCGCCCACCATCGCCACGGTACGACCGCCAGTTTGCAATTCACGCACCTTGGCCGCCTTGTCGCCCGGCAGCACCTCGGCCATCACCTCGCCCGCCGCGGGGTCCAGCCCCAGGCGGCGCGCCATGGCTTCGGCGGCCCCCTGGTTGTCGCCCGAGATCATCACGGTGCGGATGCCACGGCTTTTCAGCGCCGCCAGCGCCTCGCGCGCGCCGGGCTTGGGCTCGTCGCCAAAGGCCATCAGCGCGCGCAGCACCGGCGCGCCGTCGCCCCAGCGTTCAGCGACGGCAGACACGGTAGCGCCCTCGCTTTGCAGGGCCTGCGCGCGCGCCGCCAGGGGCGACAGGTCCACGCCCAGCTCCTGCATCCAGCGCAGGCTGCCCACCCAATAGGTGCGCCCGCCCACGCTGCCCTCGGTGCCGCGCCCCGGCACGGCGCGCACGTTCTGGGGCGCCGCCAAGGCCCGTTGGCGCTCGCCGACGGCGGCGACCACGGCGCGGGCCAGGGGGTGTTCGCTGCCGCTCTGCACCGCCGCCACGGCGGCCAGCGCAGCGTCGGCGTCAACGCCCGGCGCGGCGTCGAACGCGGTCAGCCGGGGGCGGCCCACCGTCAGCGTGCCGGTCTTGTCGAACGCCACCGTGTCCACCTGGTGCGCCAGCTCCAGCGCCTGCGCGTCCTTGATGAGAATGCCGTGCTTCGCGGCCACGCCCGTGCCCGCCATGATGGCGGCGGGCGTCGCCAGGCCCAGCGCGCAGGGGCAGGCGATGACCAGCACGGCCACGGCGTGGACCAGCGCGAACTCCCCGCCCGCGCCCGCCCACAACCAGCCCAGCAGCGTGACCAGCGCCACCGCCAGCACGGCAGGCACGAAGACGGCGGACACCTTGTCCACCAGCCGCTGGATGGGCGCCTTGGCGGCCTGCGCGTCTTGCACCAGGCGGATGATCTGCGCGAGCACGGTCTCGGCGCCCACCGCGCCCACGCGCATCACGATGCGGCCCTCGCCGTTGATGGAGCCGCCCGTCAGCGCCGCGCCCACGTCCCGCGCCACGGGCAGGGGCTCGCCCGTCAGCATGGATTCGTCCACCTGCGTGTGCCCTTCCAACACCGTGCCATCGACGGGGATGCGCTCGCCGGGCCGCACCACCAGCCGGTCGCCCACCAGCACCTCGGCCACGGGTACATCCACCTCGCCGTCATGGCCCAGCAGGTGCGCCACCTCAGGCCGCAGCGCGTGCAGCGCGCGGATGGCGGCCGTGGTCTGGCGCTTGGCCCGGGCCTCCAGCCACTTGCCCAGCAGCACCAGCGTGACCACCACGGCGGACGCCTCGAAATACAGGTGCGGCACGTGCCCTTCATGCGCCGTCAACCACAGCCACACCGACAGCCCCCAGCCCGCGCTGGTGCCCAGCGCCACCAGCAGGTCCATGTTGCCCGTGAGCGCCTTCAGCGCATGCCAGCCCGCCTTGTAGAAACGCGCCCCCAGGATGAACTGCACCGGCGTGGCGAGCAGAAACTGCGCCCAGGCGGGCAGCATCCAGTGCTGGCCGAACAGGTCGCCCGCCATGGGCAGCACCAGCGGCGCCGACAGCAGCAGGCCGATGCCCACGGGCAGGAAGCCCGCCCAAGGCGAATCATCCTGCGCCGCCGCGTCGCCCGGCCCGGCGGCGCGCGGCTCGTAGCCCGCGTTGCGCACGGCGCGGCGCAAAAGTGCGTCCATGGGTGCGTCCACACCGGCGCCGGCCGCTTCATAGGTGATGCGCGCCGACTCGGTGGCCAGGTTCACCGCCGCGTCCTGCACGCCGGGCACCTTGCGCAAGGCGCGCTCCACGCGGGCGACGCAGCTCGCGCAGGTCATGCCGCCCACGCCCAGGTCGAGCGTGGTGGAGGGGGATGGGGGAATGGAGGAAGAAGTACGCATGGTCAGAAGGCCGATGGTTGGCATGATGGCAAGGTCCGGCATTGACGTGGATCAACCCTCGCGCCAGGAGTGGCATCACGGCCTCCGTTTGACTCTGCCACGATGTCAGCCTTGAACATACTCGCCATGAAAGAGCCTTCCATGACCGCCCCCGCTTCCACCACGACCTTCCAGGTGCAGGGCATGACCTGCGGCCACTGCGAGCGCGCCGTCACCCGCGCCGTGCAGCAGATCGACCCGGCCGCCGCCGTGCGCATCGACCGGGCCAGCGGCCAGGTGCAAGTGCGCAGCAACGCCCCGCGCGAGGCCCTGGCCGCCGCCATCGCCGAAGAAGGCTACACGGTCACGGCATGACGCCCGGCCCATGAATGCTACTAAAACAATAGCTACATGTGCTTGCTGGACAAGCGCTGGAGCCTTATTTTGCTTGATATGAACGACACCGCCCCACCCGTACTCCTGGAGCGCGACGGCGCCATCGCCACGCTGCGCTTCAACCGCCCCAGCGCCCTCAACGCCATCGACGTGCCCCTGGCCCGCGCCTTCCTGGCCGCCGTGCAGACAGTGGCGGCAGACGCCACCGTGCGCGCCGTGGTGCTGCGCGGCAATGGCCGTGGCTTCATGGCGGGCGGCGACCTGGCCACGCTGCGGGCCGACCCGGTGCAGGGCGCGGCAGACCTCCTCGCGCCGCTCAACGCCGCCCTGCCCCTGCTCGCGGGCATGAACGCGCCCGTCATCGCCCAGGTCCACGGCGCGGCGGCGGGCGCGGGGCTGAGCCTGATGCTCATGGCCGACTACGTGCTGGCGGCCGAAGGCACCCAATTCAACCTGGCCTACATCCACCTGGGCACAAGCTGCGACGTGGGCGCGTCCTGGGCGCTGCCGCGCCTGGTGGGCACGCGCAAGGCGCTGGAGATCGCCATGTTGAGCGAGCCCTTCCAGGCCGACGAGGCCCTGCGCCTGGGCCTCGTCAACCGCGTGGTGCCCGCCGCCGAGCTGGACGCCGCCACCGATGCCATCGCCCGGCGCTTCGCGGCGGGGCCGACGCTGGCCTATGGGGCCATGAAGCGGCTGATGACCACGTCCATGGAACGCACGCTGCCCGAACAGTTGGCGCAGGAGGCCAGCGCCTTCCTGCGCTGCGCGGGCACGCAAGACTTCCGGGCCGGGGTGGAAGCGTTCCATGCCCGGCAACCCGCGAAGTTCGCGGGCCGCTGAACACGCCAGCGGCCTCAGCCCACCATCCAGTCTTCCAGCCGCAAGCCCTGCACCTGCACGAAATGCCGGGTGTTGTGCGTGACCAGCGTCAGCCCATCCGCCAACGCATGGGCCGCTATCTGCGTGTCCAGTTCTCCAATGGGCGTACCGGCCCGGCGCAGGTTGTCCTTGAGCACGCCATACCGGTCCGCCGCTTCCTGCCCCCAGGGCAGGCAGGGCAGCCGCAACAGAAAGGCGTCGATCAACGCCCGCCGTTTGTCGCCAGGCTCCATGCCGCACTGGCCAAAGCGCAACTCGGCGCGCGTCAGCACGGAAATGGCGCAGTTCTGCGCCCGCAGCGCGTGGCTGACCCGCTGTTCCAGCACGGGCGAAGCGCGGCGCAGGAAGTAGCTCACCACATTGGTGTCCAGCAGGAACAGGGTGCTCATGCCGTCCAGTCCGCCAGCGGGTCGGGCGCGGGCGCATCGTCACGCGGCAAAATGAACTCCGGCGAAGGCGGCATGGACTGGAGCAGGGACAGGAAAGCCTCCAGCCCGTCCCCCGCAGGCTTGGGCGTGAGCGTGATCTCCCCGGTGGCCTCGTTGCGGCGGATCCAGACCTCGGCAGTCTCCAGCCGGAACGCCTTGGGCAGGCGCACGGCCTGGCTGTTGCCCGTGGTAAAGACCTTGGCGGTGGCGGACATGGCAGGCTCCTTTCGTATATACGAAAACGTATGTATTTTAAGAGACTGGCCGATGCCCGGCAAGACTAGAACGGCGCTGAATCGCCGTCCACGCTGGCTGCTGCCGCCGCCGCCGCCACGCCGCTCTCCGGCTCGCCCCCCAGTGCCTCGATCAGGTCCGGGATCAGCTTGCACAGCTCGCCCGTGGCAATCGCCACGTCGGTGTCGAAGCCGCCGTCGTCGGCCTTGGTGCCCTCGAACACCGTGTCCAGAAAGGCCACTTTCTTGAGCTGCAAGCCCTCGGTCAGCATGAAGCTCACGCGGTCGTCCCAGGTCAGCGCCAGCTTGGTCGGCAGCTTGCCTGCGGCGATGTGGGCCTGCACTTCCTCGATGTCCAGTGGGTGGCGGGCGTAGCGCACCACCGCTTTCTCCTCGCTGGCGCTTTTCAGCTCGCACTCGCGGTCCACGGTAAAGCCCACGGGCGGCTCCTGCTCTTTCAGCCAATGCGCCATGGCGGCCTGGGGGCTGGTCTGGGTGTTGATGAGCGCCACCGACAGGCCGGGCAGCGACTCCACCAGCAGCGTCACCACCTCGTCGGCGCGGCCCTGGCTTGAGGTGTCCAGCACCAACGTGCGCGCCTCGCGGTCGATCCACACCCACATCGAGCCCTGTTTGGTGAAGGCCATGGGCAGCAGGTCCAGCTTGGCCTCGTCCTTGAGCTCGCGGGTTTCCTTCTTGCCGGGCTTGCGGCCCGTCTGCTGCTCGATCTGCGCGGCCTTTTCCTTCACCTTGCGCGCCAGCACGCTGCCCGGCAGCACCTTGGACTCGGCCATGAAGCGCAGCACCCACTGCCCGCCCACCGATTCGACCAGCGGCCCGTGGGCCTCGCCGCGCGGCGGCACCCAGCCGACCGACTTCTCCTGCGTGGCGCCGCATTCCACGAAGGGCGCCTTGGACAGGGCTTCTTCCACCTGCGCCAGATCCACCTGCCAGCCCGGCGCGATGCGATAGACGATCATGTTCTTGAACACTGCAAAGACCTTTTTCTGCTTGACGGAGCCCGCCATTGTCGGCGGTTTGGTCTCCCAGATTTCTTCCCAAAACTTTACGTAACGTCATCACGTCGGCACGACGGCGATACATGCGGGGCAGACACTGACCTCCATCCCAACCACCCTTGCGAAAGGACTGACACCATGGCTTTCCAACTCCCCCGCCGCCTTGCCGCCACCGCCGTGCTGGCCGCCCTGGCCCTGCCTGCCCTGGCGCAGCAGCAGCAACCCCCCGCCAACCCGCCTGCCGCAGCCGAGCGGCCCCACGCACACCCCAAACGCCCCCATGGCGACTGCGGCCCGCACAACCCGGCCCAGCGCCTGGCCAACCTGAAGGCCAAGCTGCAGCTGACCCCCGCGCAGGAACCTGCCTGGACCACGTTCACCGCCGCCCTCCAGCCCGCCGAGCGCCCGGCCCCCCCTGACCCCAAGGAATGGCGCCAACTCACCACCCCCGAGCGCATCGACCGCATGCGGGCCCAGCGCACCCAGCGCGCGACCGAGGCCGACCGCCGGGACGAGGCGACCAAGGCTTTCTACGCCGCGCTGACGCCCGAGCAGCAAAAGACCTTCGACGCCCAGCCGCCCCGACCGCCCCACCGCGGTCGCCCCGGCGGCCCGGAACACCGCCACCCGCCCCGCCCCGCGGGCTGACCGGAAAGGTGGATGGAAGAGAAGCCCGGGTTCCTGGTGGAACCCGGGCTTTTTTCATGCGGTGTGTGGATAAACCTGGGGGCAGTTCTGGCACAAGCCGGGGCTTATCCACACAAAAGGCGGCGGCGCAAAAGTTGTTGTCTGCCCGCCCCGCAGTTCAGGGCGCCTGCCCCACATGCTTTGCAGCGCCGCAAGTGCGCGCCCTGATTGGGAAAACCAGCCTTGTCCACAGACACCGGCCCGCTCTACTACTACTGCTATTGATCAATAAGACTTCCAATGAATAACAAGAAGCCATGCGCCGCCGGGCGTGTGAAGGGCCGCCCGCGGCGCCTGTGCAGGGTATTTACTATGAAAATAATAGCTTGTAGCGCTTGCTGGATAAGCGCTGGATGCCGATTTGTGCCTAAACCTGGCCTTACGCCGTCTTCTTCAAAAAGGCTTCCAGCACGTCCGAGGACAGGGGCCGGCTGAACAGGTAGCCCTGGTAGAGCTGGCAGCCCGCGTTGGCCAGAAGTTCGCGCTGTGCGGCGGTTTCCACGCCCTCGGCGATGACCTCCAGGCCCAGGCTGCGCGACAGGCCGATGATGGTGTCCACGATGGCCGCGTCGTTGGGGTCGGTGAGCAGGTCGCGCACGAAGCTCTGGTCGATCTTGAGCTGGTCCAGCGGCATGCGCTTGAGGTAGCTCAGGCTGGAATAACCCGTGCCGAAGTCGTCCAGCGAAAAGCCCACGCCGTACGAGCGCAGCGCGGCCATGGTGGCGATGGTGATCTCCATGTCCTCGACCAGCACGCTCTCGGTCAGCTCCAGCTTGAGCTGCTGGGCCGGTGCGCCGGTGATGGCCAGCACGCGGGCCACGTCATCGACGAAGCTGGCGTGGCGGAACTGGCGCGAGCTGACGTTCACCGCCATGGTCAGGTGCGCGAGCTGTGGGTCGTCCTGCCAGCCCGACAGCAGCTTGCAGGCCGAGTGCAGCACCCAGCGGCCCAGCGGCAGGATCAGGCCCGTCTCCTCGGCCAGCGGGATGAACTGCGCGGGCGAGACGATGCCGCGCTGCGGGTGGGCCCAGCGCACCAGCGCCTCCACGCCCACGCAATGGCCGTCCTGGCGTATCTGCGGCTGGTAGTGCAGCAGGAACTCCTCGTGCGCCAGGGCGGCGCGCAGGTCCGACTCCAGCCCGGCGCGGGCCGTCACCACGGCCTGCATGGCGGGGTCGAAGAAGCGCAGCGTGTTGCGCCCCGCCGTCTTGGCCTGGTACATGGCCAGGTCCGCCTGCTTGAGCAGCTCGCCCACGCTGGTCTGCTCGCCCGTGAACGGCGCGATGCCGATGCTGGGCGTGCTGCGGTACTGGTAGCTTGCCAGGGCATAGGGCAGGGCCAGCATGTTCAATATCTTCTCGCCCACGCCGCGCGCGTGCAGGGCCAGGTCCTCGGGCTTGGGGCTGAGTTCTTCGAGCATGACCACGAACTCGTCGCCGCCCAGGCGGGCCACGGTGTCCACGCTGCGCACGCAGGTGTTCAGGCGCTGCGCCACCTGCTGCAGCAGCAGGTCGCCCTGGTCGTGGCCCAGGGTGTCGTTGAGCTGCTTGAAGTTGTCCAGGTCGATGAACAGCAGCGCCCCGCCCTGGTGGCGGCGCCGGGCGTTTGCCAGCGCGTGGCCCATGCGGTCCATCAGCAGCATGCGGTTGGGCAGGCCGGTGAGCGCGTCGTAGAACGCCAGGCGCTGGATCTCGCGCTCGTTGGCCTTGCGCTGGCGGATGTCGGTGTTGATGGCCAGGATGGACTGCGGCTGCCCGTCGTCGCCGCGCACCAGCGTCCAGCGGCCCTCGACCTCGATGGGGCTGCCGTCGCGGTGGTGCTGCACGATCTCGCCCGTCCAATCGCCCTGCTCCAGCACGACCTGCGTGGCGCGCCGAAAGGACGTGGGGTCGTCGTAGAGCAACGTCTCGACGGACTGGCCCAGCGCCTCGGGCTGTGCCCAGCCGTACAGGCGCTCGGCGCTCTGGTTCCAGAAAATGATGCGGTGGTCCAGGCTGCGCACCATGATGGCGTCCTGCGCCTTGTCCAGCAGCGAGGCCTGGTCGCGGATGCGCGCGTCGGCGAGCTGCCGGTCGATCTCGGCCGAGGCGCGGGCCGTGAAGATCTGCAGCGTGGAGGTGATGAAGTCCGTCTCGCTGATGGGCTGGCGGAACACCACGAACATCAGGCCCACCACCTCGCCGTCGGCATTGCAAAGCTGCTGGCCCACGAAGCCCTGCGCGCGGGCCATGGAGATCATCGGGGCCTGGGGGTAGAGATCGTGTGCCCGCTCGGCCACGATGTACTGGCGGTGCTCCAGCAGCATGAGGCTGGGCGAGCCCGCCAGGTCGTATTCGTCGCGCGCGGGCAGCATTTCGCCGTCCAGCACGGCGGCGATCGTGGCCGCGCGCGGGCCCTGGCCGCTGGCGGTGGGCAGCAGCCGCGCCAGGCAGGCGCCCTGCGCGTCCAGCGCGTCGGCCAGGTTGCGCACCAACTGCTCGAAGAACTCGGTGCCCGTGCTGGCCGACACCGCAGTCGCCATCTTCAGCACCGAGGTCTGCAGCCGCTGCTGCGCCTTGTGCGCGCGCAGGCTGGTGATGCCGAAGGTCACGTCGTTGGACAGCTCCTGCAGCAGTGCGGCTTCTTCGGTGCCGATCTGCAGCGCCTCGGGCGCATACAGGTGCAGCAGGCCGAAGGCGTGGTCGTCGCCTCGGTGCAGCAGCGGCAGGCAGATAGCGCCCTCGAAGCCGTTGTCCAGCATGTGCTTGCGCCAGCCGGTCAGGGGGTTTTCTCCGCGCAGGCCCTGCACGATCACCGGCTTGCCCGAGCGCACGGCAAGGCCCGCCGGGCCCTGGCCGCTGGGGTCGTCGGCCGACCAGGAGAGGTTCAGGCTCTGCAGGTAGCCCTGGTTGGCGCCGGCGTGGGCGACGGGCTCGATGGACTTGCGCTCGTCGTCCCGCGCGAAGCCCACCCAGCCCATGCGGTAGCCGCCGATGTCCACCGCGATCTGGCAAATGGTCTGCAGCAGCGCCGTCTCGGACGTGGCGCGCACCAGCGCCTCGTTGCATGCGCTCAGCAGGCGGTGGGCACGGCTGACGCGCCTGAACTGGCGCTCGGTGCGCACGCGCTCGGTCACGTCCATGGCCAGCACCTGCCGCGCGGGGTGGTCGTTCAGCCAGATGCTGTCGGCAGTGATCTCCACGTAGATCTCGGTGCCGTCCTTGCGCAGGTGGCGGCTGCGCACGGGGGGGGTGGGCTGGTCGTTCTGGCTTTGGGGAATGGCGTCGATGTACTGCTGCACGGTCTCGCGCAGGGACGTGGGCCACAGGTCCGTCACGTGCATGGCCAGCAGCTCGGACTCGGAGTAGCCGTAGTGCGACACCATCGCCCGGTTCACGACCCGCAGGCGCTGCGTCTGCTGGTCATACACGAATATGGGGTGCGGGTGCTCGTCGAACAGCATGCGGTACTGCTGCTCGGACGCTCGCAGGCGCGCAACCACGTGCCGCAGCCGCACCATGGCGCTCAGCGCCTCGGCGACGATCTCCAGGTGCGCCACGGTACGGTGCGTGAAGGTATTGGCCCGGTCCGACGTGGCTCTCAGCGAGCCCACCGCCTGGCCGTCTGCGCGCAGCGGCGTCGCCACGATGGAGAGCACGCCTGTGTGGTGCGGCGCGGACGCCATGTCCCAGCCTGCGGCGCGGGTGTCGTTGCAGGCCACCGTGCGGCCCTGGCTCAGCTCGGGCCACAACAGGCTCTTGTCCAGCGGCTGCCGGTCGCCCGGGGGCCGCACGAGGTCGCCCGCCACGGCTTCGCACACGAGATGGCCGTTATCGAGCAGCTCCACCATCGCGCCGCGCGCGCCGGTCTGGCGCTGCACCATCTCGACCACCATCTGCAGCGCCTCGGGCAGCGGCATGTCCATCGCCGAGATGCGCTGCTGCACGCGCAGCAGTTCGTCGCGCTCGTGCGCGAGCTGGGCCAACTGGCCAAAGGCTTCTTCGGCGGGGGTGTCGGGGATCGCGCTGGACTGCAGTGCCCTCAGCCGCGCTGCCTCGTTCTGCGCGGGGTCCGGGGGCGTGGTCATGCCCGAATGCTAACCGCGAAGGCTGGCGCCGGAGCGTGGAAATTTGTCAACTAAACGCACTCTTTCAGGGGCGGCGGAACGTGGGGTTCAGCCGCGCCCAGTGCCGCGCCTGCAATGCGTCCATGCGCACCGTGCCGCCGCTGGACGGCGCATGCACGAAGCGCCCCTCGCCCACGTAGATGCCCGCGTGGTGGGTGCCGAACACCACCAGGTCGCCCGTGCGCAGCTGGTCCGCGTCCACGCGCTGGCCAAAGCCCGCCAGCTGCGCCACGGTGCGCGGCGGCGCCACGCCCGCGCTGCTTTGATAGACGTAGCCGATCAGCCCGCTGCAGTCGAAGCCGCCCTCGGGCGTGTTGCCGCCGTAGCGGTAGGGCGTGCCGACCAGGCCCAGGGCGTGGATGGCGATGTCGTGCGCCTGCTCGTCCGTCAGCGGCGAATAGACGATGGCCGGGCGCTGCGGCTTGTAGGCCGTGGGGCGGCTGGTGCCGCAGCCGCCCAGCACCAGCAGGGCGGCTGCGCAGGCCAGGCAGGGAAGGATGGCGCGTAGGGGCCGCATGCGCCAAAGTTTAGGTCAAATTGGCCTCTAGCGCTTATCCATCAAGCGCTGGCAGCTATCTTTTTAGGAGATTCCACCACCCCGCCGCGCTGCGCCAGCCGGTTGGCAGCGCTCACGATGGCCTGTACCGAGGCCGTCACGATGTTGTGGCTGGCACCCGCGCCGAAGGTGGAGCCCGCCACGCCGTCCATGGCGGCCTCGACGATGGCCAGGGCCTGCGCGTTGGCGCCCGTGCCGGTGGCGCGCTCCTCGTAGTGGTCCACGCGCAGCGGCAGGCCCAGCGCGTCCACGGTGGCGGCGATGGGGCCGTTGCCCTGGCCGCGCAGGGTGTGGTGGGCGCCGTGGATGGTCACGTCCAGCTCGATGGCCTGGCCGTCATCGTGAAGCTGGTGGCCGTGGCAGACGATGGCGGCGTCCTGCGGCGCGTGCAGGTAGGTGGCCTGGAAGAGCTTCCACAGCGCGTCGCCCGTCATTTCGCTTTCGCTGCTGTCGGTGTGGCGCTGCACCACGGCGCTGAACTCCACCTGCATGCGCCGGGGCATGACCACGCCGCGCTCGCGCTCCAGCAAAAAGGCAATGCCGCCCTTGCCCGACTGGCTGTTCACGCGGATCACGCTGTCATACGTGCGGCCGAGGTCCGCCGGGTCGATGGGCAGGTAGGGAATGCGCCACGGGCCATTGGGGTCGTGCGCGGCAAAGCCCTTCTTGATCGCGTCCTGGTGCGAGCCCGAGAACGAGGTGAACACCAAATCGCCCACGTAGGGGTGGCGCGGGTGGATGGGCAGGCCCGTGCATTCCTCGGCCACGCGCGCCACGGCGTTGATGTTGGAGAAGTCCAGGCCCGGGTGGATGCCCTGCGTGTAGAGGTTGAGCGCCACGGTCACCACGTCCAGGTTGCCGCAGCGCTCGCCGTTGCCGAACAGGCAGCCTTCCACGCGCTGCGCGCCCGCCATCATCGCCAACTCGGCGGCGGCCACGCCCGTGCCGCGGTCGTTGTGGGGGTGGACGGACAGGACCACGTGCTCGCGGGGGGCCAGGCGCCGGTGCATCCACTCGATCTGGTCGGCAAACACGTTGGGCGTGGCGTTTTCCACCGTGGTGGGCAGGTTGATGATGATGGGCCGCCCCGGCCCCGCGCCCCAGGCTTCAATCGCCGTCTGGCAGGCTTGCAGCGAGACTTCCAATTCCGTCGCGCTGAAGCACTCGGGCGAGTACTGCAGCGTCCAGCGTGTCTCGGGCCGCGCATCGGTCAGGCGCTTGAGGTGCGACACGTGGCCGTGAATGAACGCCATCACCTGCGGCACGCTCATGCCGAACACCACCTCGCGCCATACCGGCGCGGTGGCGTTGTACAGGTGGACGATGGCGCGCGGCGCGCCGCGCACGGCCTCGACCGTGCGCTCGATCAGGTCCGAGCGTGACTGCGTCATCACCATGATGGTCACGTCCTCGGGCACCAGGTTCTCGTCGATGAGGCGGCGCACGAAGTCGAAATCGGTCTGCGACGCGGCGGGAAAGCCCACCTCGATCTCCTTGAAGCCGATGCGCACCAGCTCCAGAAAAAGCTTCATCTTGCGCTCGCCGTTCATCGGCTCGAACAGCGCCTGGTTGCCGTCGCGCAGGTCGGTGGACAGCCAGATGGGCGCGCGGGTGAGGGTCTGGGACGGCCAGGTGCGGTCGGTCAACGCGACGGGGGCGAAGGGCTGGTACTTGGCGGAAGGTTGGGCAATCATGATCGGCTCCACGAAACGAACGAAACAAGGGCGAAGAAAGCGACATCCCCTGCAGCCCTTTGCCTGGCGGCAAAGGCTGGTTCGTGGGCCGGGGTCAGGGGGAAATCGGGTGTTGCGCTTTTCAGGCAACGAGAGCGGCGAACGCAGGCAGACCCCGGCCTTGTGCTAGGCCTAGTAGGGTGGATAGGAACTGCTTGCGTTGCATAGGGGGCCGACGATAGCACAGGCGCGCTGGAGGGCGCAATCACGTGCGCCTACCGTGGCTTCTGGCGCTTGCGCTGCCTTTTGCGGGCAGCGTGCGAGAGCGCCGCCTTGGGCGCCAGGCCCAGCGCCGCGCGGGCCAGCGCGTCGGCCTCGCCATTGCGGCGGCGCGGAAGCCATTGCACGGCCAGCGGGCCCAAAGCGGCAAAAGCGCCGAGCACGCCGCGCACCTCGTCCACCAGCGGCGCAAGCCGCGCAATGGGGCGCTCGCAGGTCGTCATCTGCTCCACCAGAATGCTGCTGTCGCTGAAGACGCGCACGCCCGCCACGTCACCGCCCTGCGCCTGCAGCCAGCGCAGCGCCAGCAGCAGGGCGCGCAACTCGGCCTCGTTGTTGCAGCCGGTGAAACTGGTGGCCTGCGAGAGCCGGTGCGCCGCGCCGCCGGGCGCGATCACCACCGCGCCCAGGCCCATGCGCCCGGGGTTGGGCACAGCGCTGCCGTCGCAGTGGATGGTCCACACGGTCAGCGGTAGAACGCTTCGACCCGGCCCTTGAGCTTGATCATCAGCGGCTGGCCCTTGCGGTTCACCGTCTTGCCCGCGGGCACCTTCACCCAGCCTTCGCTGATGCAGTATTCCTCGACATCGGAGCGGTCCCGGCCGTTGAAGCGGATGCCGATGTCGTGCTGGAACACGGCGGCCACGTGGTGCGGGCTGCGCGGGTCCACGCTCAGGCGGTCGGGCAGGGGCGGTTGCGGGGCGGTGTCGGTCATGGACGTGTTTCCTGGGGTGAAGTTGTTGGCAAAATATGGCTCCAGCGCTTTCCAGTCAAGCGCCAGCAGCTATCAAAAAGAGAGTATTTGGAAACCCGCAGCGTGGGTCATGGCCGCGAAATAAGCCGCCTTGTCCGCATCCCAGCCTCCGTAGCGGGGGCTTCAGCGCCCGCGCTGCAAATCCGCTTCCAACACCATGCGGATATACCGAGCATACGGAACGCCATTGGCCTTTGCCTTGGCGCGTACCGCGTCCATCAGCACGGCGGGCAGGCGCATGTTCAAAGCCGCCTCCTTCTTTGCGATTTCAAAGCGCATCGGCGCAAACCCCGACAGGTCGTATTGCGACAGGTCGGCGGTGTCCACAAATTGCTCGGCTTGCGCATCGCTCTTGAGCGAGGGAAGCGGCTTACCTTTTTTGGTGCTCATAGTGGTCTATCTCCTTCTGGTGCATGTGGCGGGCGCTGATGGGGCGCAGCTTGGTCTGGCCGTCGATTTCGCGCACCATGAACACGACGAACGCATAGCGCCCAGCCGCCGTCTTCCCGATGGCACGCATGCGCGGCTCGCCGGGATATGGATCGGCAAGCACGGCAGGCGTACCCAAGAAAACCTGCTCAATCTCCTCACGGGAAAGGCCGTGCTTGCTGCACTTCGGCCAGTTGCCTTCATCCCCGTCGAAGCCTGCTATGTTCATGCCCGCATGGTAGCTTATTGTCTACACAATTGCGATGCAATTTATCGCGGCAGCCGGTAGGGCACCTGGGCAGCGGTGGTGAAGGCGGTGGCGCGGTTGAGCCAGTCGAGGGTGGGCATGGCGGGGCAAGAAAAAGCAGGCCCGGTATTGTGGCCCACTTCGCGGTTGGAATACCAACCAAATTGGCCGTTTGCGCTTATATGACAAGCGCTGGCAGCTATCAAAACAGGAGTTCAGGCAAACAGCTTGTGCAGCGAGTCGCGCTTGCAGCGCTGCAAGCGCATCAGCAGCGCATGGTCCGGCCAGGGCTGGCCGTAGCGCTGGCCCAGGTCGCGCTGCATGCGTGCGAGCAGCGCGGCGGCCATTTCGGCGTCGGCCAGGGCGCGGTGGGCGCGGCCTGTGTGCGGCAGGCCCAGGTGGGCGGCTATGTTGCCCAGGCTGTGGCTGGGTGCGTCGGGGTAGATGCGGCGCGACAGCAGCACGGTGCAGGCGAAAGGCTGCGGCGCGGGCAGGCCGGCGTGGCGCAGCTCGGACTGCCAGAACTTGCTGTCGAACGCGGCGTTGTGCGCCGCCAGGGGCGCGTTGCCCACGAAGCGGGCGGCCTCGCGCATGACGCCTTCGGCGGGCGGGGCGGCTTGGACCATGGCGTTGGTGATGCCGGTGAGCTGGGTGATGAAGGGTGGTATCCACACGCCGGTGTTCATCAGGCTGGCAAAGCGGTCCACCACGCGCTCGCCTTCGAGCAGCACGATGGCGACCTCGGTGGCGCGCGCGCCCTGGGCGGGCGCCATGCCGGTGGTTTCGAAGTCGATGACGGCGATGGGGGAAGGCATCAGGCTTTCTTCAAGAACTCCGATTTGAGCAGCATGCTGCCCAGGTCGGTCTTGCAGTCCACGTTGTGCCCGTCCGCGCCATCGACGAGGCGGATACCCTTGATCTTGCTGCCCTTCTTGAGCACCGAGGACGAGCCCTTGACCTTCAGGTCTTTCACCAGGATCACGGCGTCGCCGTCGGCCAGCGGGTTGCCGTTGGCGTCGCGCACGGCGGCGTCGCCTTCGACCGCTTCGGCGGCCTCGGCCTGCTGGGGCCATTCATGGGCGCAGTCGGGGCAGATGTAGCTGGCGGCGTCGGGGTAGGTGTTCTCCAGGCCGCATTGGGGGCAGGGGGGAATGGTGTGGGGCATGGGCGGGATTGTCGCCGCTGGCTGGCCGCGTCACGCCGCCCCGCGCCGCTCCAGCCGGAACGGCGGCAGCCCCGCCAGCAGCCGTTGCCCGTAGCTGGTGCGCACCAGCCGCTTGTCGTAGCAATAGACGTGCGCCATGTCGTCCTCGGTGCGGATGGCGCGGCCCACCCATTGCGCCAGGCGGATGGCGGTGGCGGGCACCACCAGTTCGCTGAACGGGTCGCGGCCCACGGCGCGCAGCCATTCGGCGCGGGCCTCTCCCACGGGGTCGTCGGGCGGGGCGAAGGGCAGCTTGGTGATGAACACCGATTCGCACAGACGGCCCGGCAGGTCCAGCCCCTCGCCGAAGGACTGCATGCCGAAGATGACCGAGGGCTGGCCGCTGTCCACGCGCTCGCGGTGGCGCTGGAGCAGTTGCGCGCGCGGCAAGGCGTTCTGCACCAGCACCACGGCGCGCATGGCGGTGGGCAGGGCGTCCACCGCCTGGCGCATCTGCTCGCGCGAGGTGAACAGCACCAGCGCGCCGTATTCGACGCGGGCGATGTCGTGCAGCAGGGCATCGACCATCTCGGCGGTGAACTGCGCGGCGTTCTTGGGGTCGGCGCGGGTTTCGGCGGCGACCAGCGTGCCCTGGGCGGCGTAGTCGAAGGGGCTGGGCACTTCGAGCGTGGTGGCGGCGTCGTCGCCATGCAGGCCCGTTTCACGCAGGAAGAAATCGAAATTGCCGCAGCTGTTGAGCGTGGCGGATGTCAGCACCGCGCCGCGCACCGCGCTCCACAGGTGGTTGCGCAAGGCGCTGCCGGGCAGGATGGGGCTGGCGTGGGCCTTCACGACGATGAAGTCGCCGTCCGTCTCCAGCGTGAACCATTTGGCGGCGGGCACGGCACCTTCGGGCGCGTCCTGCAGCAGCAGCTGGGCGGTGGCGTGCAGCTCTTCCAGGCGCGGCGCGAGCATGCCGACCTGCGCGTACTGCGTGGACAGGCGGCGCGCTTGCTCGGGCTTGTCGCGTATCTCGGCGCGCAGCGCTTTGCTGATGGCGCGCAGGGCTTCGAGGAAGCCGTCGGCGCTGGCAGCCAGCAGGCCCAGCGGGGCGATGAATGGCGGCGGCAGCTCGCCGCGCGGCACGCGCACGCGCGCCGGCCCCCAGGTGTCGCGCTGGCTCTTGAGCGCGGGGCCGTACACGTCCATCACGATGCGGGCCAGGTCCTGCAGCGTCTGGCGCAGCTGGGCCGCGTGCTTGGGGATGTCGGCGATTTCTTCCACCTCCAGCAGCGCGCCGATGCGCAGGCCCCGGCTGGACAGGCGCTCGATCCAGGTGATGCGCGACAGGTCCATGCTGCACGCGAACTGCTGCAGCGCCGTGGCGGGCAGGTGGTGGGCCTCGTCCAGCACCAGGAGGCAGTTGTCCAGCTCGGGCAGCACGCGCGCGCCCAGGGACGACAGCAGCAAATCGTGGTTGGCCACGATGACCTGCGCGCCCACCAGCTCCTTGCGCTTGCCGTAGTAGGCGCACTGGCCGAAGGCCGGGCAGTGCTTGCCGGTGCAGGACGCGCCCTCGGCCGCCACGGGGTGCCACACCTCGGGCTCGGGCGGCGTCTCCAGGCTGTCGCGGTCGCCGTCCCACGTGCCGCGCGCCAGGGTCTGGGCCATGGCGGCGTAGAACTGGATGCGCGCCTGCGTCTCCTGCTGCGGGCGCCGGGCGCGGGCGGCGGCTTCTTCCTCGGCGAACAGGTCGTCGTCTTCATCCGCATCCCCCGCCTCGCCCGTGCCCGCCAGGCGGTCGAGCTTGAGCTTGCACGCATAGCGACCGCGCCCCTTGGCGAGCGCGAACCTGAAGGGCTGCGGCATCAGCGCCGCGAGCGCGGGCAGGTCTTTGTTGACCAGCTGTTCCTGCAGCGCCACCGTGGCCGTGGAGATCACCACCCGCGTGCCGCGCGCCAGCGCCAGTGCGATGGCGGGCGCGCAGTAGGCCAGCGACTTGCCCACGCCCGTGCCCGCCTGGATCACGGCGATGGCGCGCCCGGGCGGGCCGCCGTTGTCGTCTTCATCCACCTTGCCGAGCTGGGCGGCGCTGAAGGTGTGCGCCACCTGCTCGGCCATGCGCCGCTGGCCGTCGCGGCTGCGAAAGCCCGGCGTGGCCTGCACCACGGCGTCGAAAGATTGCAGGGCCTGCGCGGCCCACTCGGGTTGGGACATGAATCAGGGGCACCGGCTCAGCGCCAGGGCCTCTTGCTACACTGTGGTTTCATCCAGCCATGGTATCCGATGGGCGCTCGGGGCCATACTTGGCGCCTGCTGAACCGAGGCCCGGCAGACAGAAAAACCAGCGAGACAGCACCATGAGCATCTTCGACCGGCTATGGGGCGGCGCGCGCAAGCCAGCGGACCGCCCCCAGACGCCCGAGCAGGCATCTTACGAACCCGAACTGTTCGAACCCGTCGAGCGGCGCAAGCGCCCGCGCATCAACGCGCGCCGGGGCACGCGGGCGCTCATCATCGACGACTCGCAGACCGTGGTGGTCGCCTTGCGCAGGGTGTTGCGCTCGGTGGGCTACGACACCCGCGAGGCGCGTGATGCCGAGCAGGGCCTGGCCCTGATCGGGCAGGAGCCGCCCGAGCTGCTGTTCCTGGACATCGTCCTGCCGGGCATGAACGGCTTCAGCGCGCTGCGCACCATCCGCAGGACGCCCGCGTGGCAGCACATTCCCGTCATCATGATCAGCGGCAACGAGCACGCCACCGAGCAGTTCTATGCCGACCGCATCGGCGCGGACGACTTCATGAAAAAGCCGTTCTCGCGGCACGAAATCTTCGCGCGCATCGAGGCGCTGCTGGACGCGGACTTCATCCCCCGTCGCAAGGGCGTGGCCGCAGCCGGTTGATGGCTCAGTGGTGGTGGCCGTGCGCGCCGTGGACGTGGCGGTGCGCAATCTCCTCGGGCGTGGCGGCGCGCACCCCCGTCACCTTGCAACTGAAGACCAGTGCCTGACCGGCCAGCGGGTGGTTGCCGTCCAGGTGGACCTCGGGGCCCTTGATCTTGACCACGTTGAAGACCTGGGGCTGGCCGTCCTGGCCCAGGCCCTGCAGCTGCCCGCCCACCTTCACGCCGGGCGGGAACTCGCTCTTGGGGATGGTGCGCACCAGGCTCTCGTCGCGCGCGCCGAAGGCGTCTTCCACGGCCAGTTGCAGCGTGGCGGCGTGGCCCACGGCCTGGCCTTCGAGCGCGGCCTCGACCTTGGGGAAGATGTTCTCGTAGCCGCCGTGCAGGTAGGCCAGGGTGCCCGCGTCCAGCGGCTTGCCCTGGGGCGTGGTCAGCTTGTAGCTGAGGGTGACGGCGCAGTCTTTGGCGATGGTGTTCATGGCGGCAGATTGTCCACCAGCGCGCCCGGATAGCGCGCAAAGCGGCGCGGCGCGCTGCCATGCACCGGGTCGGGCGTGGGCCAGGGCCAGCCGCCGAACTGGGTGCGTTGGTAATCATGAAGGGCCTGCATGATTTCCTCGCGGGTGTTCATCACGAAGGGGCCGTACTGCGCCACAGGTTCGCCGATGGGCTGGCCCTGCAGCAGCAGGCATTCGGCCACGGCGCTGCCGGTGTTGGCCAGCAGCCAGCCCTGGTCGGCGCGCAGGTGCAGCGCGGCGTGGCGGTCCACCAATTGGGGGCCAATGCGCAGGCCGTCGCCCGCAAAGAAATACAGCATGCGCTGCGTACCCTGGCCCTGCGCGGCGGGCAGCGTCCACTGGGCGCCTGGCGCGAGGCGCAGCGTCCAGATCGCCACGTCGGCGCCGGGCTGCGCGGCCCAGGATTCGGGCGGGGGCGGCAGCGGCGCGCCAGCGCCGGGCAGGGCACCGGCCACCACGGTCACGGTAACGCCGGGCAGCGCCAGGCGCGGGATGCGCTCGTTCCAGAACATGGTGAAGTGCGGCGCCACCATCTTGTGGCGCGCGGGCAGGTTCAGCCAGATCTGGAACAGCTCCAGCGGGTTGGGCGCGTCGGCATCGAGCAGCGGGAACATCTCGGAGTGCTGGATGCCCCGCCCCGCCGTGACCCACTGCACGTCGCCGCCGCCAAAGCGCGCCGCCGCGCCCAGCGAGTCGGAATGGTCGATGAGGCCCTTGCGCACCAGCGTCACCGTCTCGAAGCCCCGGTGCGGGTGGCCGGGAAAGCCCGGCACGGTGTCGCCGTGGTACATGCTCCAGCCGTCCTTGCGGCTGAAGTCGCTGCCGATCTGGCGGCCGTCCAGCGGCACGGCGGGGCCGAAGGCGGCGCTGCCCGCCGGGTAGGCGTCGTCGTGGTGGGCGCAGAACAGGAACGGGTCGAGCGTGGGCCACAGCGGGCCGAGTTCCTGGGCCTGCAGGATGGGCGAGGTGGGGGCGGACATGCGGGCTCCTGGGGAGGGTTCACGAATTGTTTTTTGAGTCAAATTGGCCTCTAGCGCTTATGCAGCAAGCACAGGCAGCTATCATTTTTTAAGCATTTCGCCGCTGCGCCGCCAGCCACGCCAGCGCCAGCCCGGTGGCCGCAATGGGCAGCAGCGACCCCCGGTTGAGCAGCGCCCAGCCCTGCGTGGTCACCAGCGCGCCCGAGGCGAACGAGGTCAGCGCCATGGTGGCGAACACGAAGAAGTTGATGGCCGCCTGCGCGCGGTCTTTTTCCTCGGGGCGGTAGGCTTGCATCGCCAGCGTGGTGCTGCCGGTGAACAGAAAGTTCCAGCCCATGCCCAGCAGGAGCAGCGCCACGGTGAAGTGGTGCAGCTCCAGCCCCGCCAGCGCGACGGCCACGCAGGCGAGGTTGAGCGCCACGCCCGCGCCCATCACGGGCAGCACGCCCAGGCGCTGGATGAGGTGGCCGGTGAAGAAGCCCGGCGCGAACATGCCGATCACGTGCCAGGCCAGCACGAAGGCCGCGTCGTCAAAGCCCAGGCCGCAGACCTGCATGGCCAGCGGCGTGGCGGCCATCAGCAGGTTCATCACGCCGTAGCCCAGCGCCGCGCCCAGCACGGCCACGGCAAACGCCGGTTCGCGCAGCAGCGCGGCCAGCGGGCGGCCTGCGGGGGCTGCGCCCTTGGCGGCGGGTGCCAGCGCCTCGAAGCGGATCAGCGCCATGCAGGCCATGGACAACAGCGCCACCACCGCCAGCGCCACGTAGGCCCCCGCGAAC
>NZ_JASGDA010000120.1:0-14344 GCF_047607405.1 Acidovorax sp.
CCGGCGCCCAGGTGGCGGGCGGCTGCGCGCCGTGGATGGGCAGCGCGGGCGCGTCGCCGGGCAGGCTGCGCAGCAGGCTGGTGGCGAGCTGCGCGAGCGCGGCGGTGTCCAGCGGCGAAGCAGTCTGCGGTGTGGGAATGGGTGTGGTGACGCTCAAGACGCTTCCCCTTTACTTGTAGGTATCGAGCGCCGAGTAGTCGTGGTAGCGGTCGATGCGCACGTCGTCGAGCACCGCCAGCGCATCGGGCGTGAGCACGGCCAGCGAGCAGTACAGCGAGATCAGGTACGAGCTGATCGCCTGGTCGTTGATGCCCATGAAACGCACCGACAGCCCCGGGCTCTGCTCGCCCGGCAGCCCCGGCTGGAACAGGCCGACGACGCCCTGGCGCCGGTCGCCCACGCGCAGCAGGATGATGCTGCTCTTGCCGTCGGCCACGGGGACCTTGTCCGAAGGGATCAGCGGCACGCCGCGCCAGGTGATGAACTGCGAGCCGAACAGGCTGACCGTGGGCGGCGGCGTGCCGCGGCGCGTGGCCTCGCGGCCAAAAGCGGCGATGGTCAGCGGGTGGGCCAGGAAGAACGCGGGTTCCTTCCACACCTTGGTCAGCAGTTCGTCCAGGTCGTCGGGCGTGGGGGCGCCGCTGTCGTTCAGGGGCAGGATGCGCTGCTCGTCCGCCACCTGGGCCAGCAGGCCGTAGCCCGCGTTGTTGATGAGTTCGCTCTCCTGGTTCTCCTTGATCGTCTCGATGGTCAGGCGCAGCTGCTCCTTGATCTGGTCGTGCGGGCTGCTGTAGAGGTCGGAGATGCGCGTGTGAACGTCCAGCACCGTCGAGACGGCATTCAGGAAGTACTCGCGCGGGGCCTCGTCGTAATCGACGAAGGTGCGCGGCAGCTGGTTCTCGAACTGCTTGGACGTGCAGGTGACCTTGATGTCCTCGGGGTTCTTGACCTGGTTGACGCGGTAGATGCCCGCCTCCACCGGCACCCATTGCAGCAGGTGCGTGAGCCAGCGCGGCGTGATGGTGGAGAGCTGGGGCGCGGTCTTGGTGGCGTTGGCCAACTGGCGGGCGGCGTTGTCGCCCAGGGTGTGCAAAGTAGTCATGGAATGGCAGCTTCTGGCTGTGGTTGGTGGAAAGTGGGTGATTGGGCGGCCTGCTGCACCGTGGCCTGCGTGACGTGGGCGCCGGGCGGCACGTCTTCGGTCACCCAGACGTTGCCGCCGATGACCGCGCCGTGGCCGATGGTCACGCGCCCGAGGATGGTGGCCCCGGCGTAGATGACCACGTCGTCCTGCACGATGGGGTGGCGCGGCCAGCCTTTTTGCAGGTGGCCCTGGGCGTCGCGCGGAAAGCGCTTGGCACCCAGCGTCACCGCCTGGTAGATGCGCACGTTGCGGCCCAGCACCGCGGTTTCGCCGATCACCACGCCCGTGCCGTGGTCGATGAAGCAGCCCGCGCCGATGCGCGCGCCGGGGTGGATGTCGATGCCCGTCTGGCCGTGCGCCAGCTCGGCGGCGATGCGCGCGAGCAGCGGCAGCTCCAGCGCGTAGAGCGTGTGGGCGATGCGGTGGTGGATCAGCGCATGCACGCCGGGGTAGCTCAACACCACTTCATCGACGCTCTGCGCCGCCGGGTCGCCGTGGAAGGCGGCCAGCACGTCCTCATCGAGCTGCTGGCGCAGCGCGGGCAATGCCTCGCTGAACGCGCGCACGGCCTGGGCGGCTCGCTCGTCCACGTCGTCGCTGCCCTTGCGGTAGCGCAGCTCGATGCGCGCCTGCGCCAGCAGTGCCTGCAAGGCCGTGTCCAGCGTGTGGGCGATGTAGAAGTCCTCGCCCGCCTGCCGCAGGTCGGGCGGCCCCAGGCGCAGCGGATACAGCACGCCCTTGAGCGCGTCCACGGCGCGCGCCACCGCGTCGCGCGAGGGAAACTCGCGGTGCGTGGTGTCGGTGCGGCCCTGCTGGGTGCGCCACTGCTCGCGCACCTCGCGCAGCGCGGCCACGATGTGGGGGATGGGAAAGTCGCTCATGGTTTTAAGGTCGAATCAGCCCGCAGCGCTTGCTGGAAAAGCGCTGGCAGCTATCGTTTTTGAGTTTCAATCTTGTATCCAGGGCAGGCCGTGGAAGCGCCAGCCGTTGAAGCGCCCGCGCTGCTGCGCGTCGTCCAGGTCGCCCTCGAAGCCCTCGCTCACGTTCAGCACGTTGGCCAGGCCCGCCTTGGCCGCCTCCTGCGCGGCCAGAGCCGAGCGCTTGCCGCTGCGGCAGATCAGCAGCACGGTGGTGGGCTGCGGCTGCTTGGCGATGAGCGCGCCCAACTCGCGCACGAAGCGCGGGTTGCGCGACAGCGCGGTGCCCGTGGCCCAGGGCACGTGCGCGCTGCCGGGTACGTGGCCGACGAACTTGCGCTCCTCGGCGGTGCGCACGTCCACCAGCAGCGCCCTGCCCTCGCTCACAAGCTGCCACGCGCGCCGGGGCGCAACGGTGCCGTCATCCTGCGCATGCGCGGCGGCTTCTTGCAAGGTGTAGTGGTGGGAGTAGTCCGTCATGGCCGTGGGTCGAATGCGGTGGTGATGCACTGCATGGTGCGCGCCGGGCCACGGCGCAACAACGAACGAAAAACGGCTTGCTTATGCGGAAAACGAGCAAGGGCGGCGCACCAGATAATCCGCGCCAACTCTTGAAAGCAAAGGAAACCACCATGGCCCAAGCCCGAGGCAGCACCCTGACCGTGTTCGCCATGCTCCTGGTCGTGCTCGTCATCGGCGCCAAGATGCTGTGGCGCGGCCAGGCGCAGTTGCACCAGGCGCAAGACACGGCGCGGCAGTCCGCCCCGCTCGAATGGCCTCCGCGCCCGGCACCCGCGAGCGATGCGGTCTGCCATACCGTCAAGCTGACGACCGCGCAGGCCAACAAGGCGATGGAAGACGGCTACGCCATCGACCCCTCGCGCCGCTGCATCACCCGCGAGGCGCAGGCCGCCCACGACCAGGCGCAGCAGCGCTGGCAGCAGGCACGCGACCAGCGGGCCGAGGACGAGCGCAAGCAGGCGCTGGAACGCAAGCTGCAAGCCGAACTGCAACAAACCCTCGACCAGCAGGTGGAGCGCGGCGCCGTCGCGCTGGAAAACCTGGCGCAAGCCCGCGCGGGCAAGGCCACGCACATCCAGTCGGCACTGCTGCCAGCGGCCCGCACGGCACCCACGCCACTACCGCAGCCGCCCGCATCGCTGTTCGTGCCCATGCCCTACCAAAGCCAGGGCCTCACGCTGGCCGCCTTCGCCACACCCGACCCGCGCGACGGCCAGCGCCACCCGGTGATGGTCTGGCTGACCGGCGGCGACAGCAACACGCTGGGCGACTTCTGGAGCGAAGGCGGCGCGCACAACGACCAGAGCGCCAGCGCCTTCCGCAAGGCGGGCATGGTGATGGTGTTCCCCACGCTGCGCGGCGGCAACGCCAACCCCGGCGAGCGCGAATATTTCTGGGGCGAGGTGGATGACGTGGTGGCCGCCATCGCGCAGGCGGCGCGGCTGCCCTATGCTGACCCGCAGCGCATCTACCTGGGCGGCCACAGCACGGGCGGCACACTGGCCCTGCTGGCGGCGGCGACGGGGCTGCCGGTGCGCGGCGTGTTCGCCTTCGGCCCCGTGGCCGACCCCAAGGGCTACCAGTGGCCCGTGCGCTGGAAGGACTTGAGCGCCGAGGAACTGCGGTTGCGCTCGCCCGTGCATTGGCTGCATGCAGTGAAAGCGCCTACGTGGATCATCGAAGGGGCCGATGCGCCCGGTAACCGGGGCAGCCTGGAAGAGCTGTGCGCCGCGCGCAAGTCTGCACAAGTGCATTGCGCGCTGGTGGCGGGCAAGGATCATTTCTCGGTGCTGCAGCCCGCCACGCGCACCCTTGCCGCTCAACTGGTGATGGGGCAGGAGCCGAGGCTGGAGTCGCTGCCGCTGCGGGCGTCAGCGGATGGCGTGCGTTGACAGGCCGGAATTCAGTCTGTATTGTGGCCGTACCGTTCTTGTGGAACCGCCATGTCACTCGCAGAGCAAATCAAGCCCATCACCTACCTGAAATCCAACGCGGCAGACATCGTGCGGGACTTCGCCGTCAACCCCGAGCCGATCATCATTACCCAGAACGGCGAGGCCAAGATGGTGGTGATGGACATTGCCGAATACGAGAAGCAGCAGGAAACCCTGGCGCTGCTCAAGCTGCTGGCGTTGGGGCGGCGCGAGCTCAAGGAAGGCCAATTCAGCGATGCGAAGGCGTTCCTGGACGAGATGGACGACTGACCCGTGGCGCGCAGCATCGTCATCCTGGGCAGCGCCAAGGAAGAATTCAAGGCCATCAAAAGCCGCGTCAAGAGCGAATTCGGCGACAACATCTGGAACACCGTCAACGCCGAATACAAGAAGGCGTTCGATCGCATCCAGAACCGTCCCGAGCTGGGCCGCCACATCGACGAACTGCGGGACCTGGGCGTCGCCAACGTCCGCTACCGGCTGGTGCGGCAGACCCGGGTGGTGTACGAGTTCGACGATGCGCAGGCCATCGTCCACATGTTCATCCATACCCGGCGCGATTTCAGGACGCACCTGCTCCAGCGGCTGCTGCACCACTGAGCTTCGCGTCCTGCATCGCCCGCTCCACCACCTCCCGCGTCAGCGTGGGCACGAAGCTCTCGATGAACGCATAGGCATAGCCCCGCAGCCACGCACCGCGCCGCAGCGCCAGGCGGGTGAGGTTCACCTCGAACAGGTGCCGCGCGTCGATGGCGCGCAGGTGGCGGTCGCGTTCGGCGTCGAAGGCGATCGAAGCGATGATGCCCACGCCCATGCCCAGCTCCACGTAGGTTTTGACCACGTCGGCGTCCATGGCGGTGAGCACGATGTCGGGCGCCAGGCCCGCGCGGGCAAACGCCTCGTCGATGTGGGCGCGACCCGTGTAGCCCTGCTCGTAGGTGACCAGCGGGTAGCGCGCCAGGGCCGCGAGCGACAGCGGCGCGGGCTCGTCCAGCAGCGGGTGGCCGGGCGGCACGACGATGCTGTGCGACCAGCGGTAGCACGGCAGCGTGGCCAGGCGCTCGTAGCCCGCCAGCGCCTCGGTGGCGACGCCGATGTCGGCCTCGCCGGACAGCAGCATCTCGGCCACCTGGCGCGGCGAACCCTGGTGCAGGTGCAGCGACACGCCGGGGTACAGCGTGCGAAAGTCGCGCACCACCTGCGGCAGGGCGTAGCGCGCCTGTGAGTGCGTGGCCGCCACCGACAGGCCGCCGCGCTCGCTGGCGGTGAAGTCCTCGCCCGCGCGCTTCAAGTTCTCGGCTTCGAGCAGCAGGCGCTCCACGATGGGCAGCAGCGCCTCGCCGGGCGGGGTCAGGCCCGTGAGGCGCTTGCCCGCGCGCACGAAGATTTCCACGCCCAGCTCGTCCTCCAACTCGCGGATCTGGCGGCTCACGCCGGGCTGCGAGGTGTAGAGCATGTTGGCGACTTCGGTCAGGTTGAAGCCGCGCCGCACCGTCTCGCGCACGGAGCGCAGTTGCTGGAAATTCATTTCAAACTATCGTTTTCATAGCTGCCAGCGCTTATCCAGCAAGCGCTGGAGGCCAATTTGGCTCAAAGCTTGGCGATGGACACCTCGGTGGACTTGACCAGCGCCACGACCTCGGAGCCGATGGCGAGTGCCAGTTCATCGACGGAGCGCGTGGTGATGACCGAGGTGACGATGCCCCAGGGCGTCTCCACATCGACTTCAGAGACGACATCGCCCCGGATGATTTCGCGCACTTTGCCCTTGAACTGGTTGCGCACGTTGATGGCTTGGATGGACATGGTTTCTTACTCCTGTGGTTGATAAAAAATTCAGACAGCCCAGCGCAGGCCATGGGCGGGCACGCCGGGCCAGTGGGGTTCGGGCGTGGGCTCCACGTCCGGCTTTTGCAGCACGCGGTCGAGGATGCGTTTCTCCAGTGCCGCGAAGGCCGCGTCGCCATGCACGCGCGGGCGCGGCAGGTCGATGGCCTGGTCGAGCGCGATGCGCCCGTCCTCGATCAGGATCACGCGGTCGGCCAGGGCCACGGCCTCCTGCACGTCGTGCGTGACCAGGAGCGCGGTAAAGCCGCTGGCGCGCCACAGCCCTTCGATGAGGCGGTGCATCTCGATGCGCGTGAGGGCATCGAGCGCGCCCAGCGGCTCGTCGAGCAGCAGCAGGCGCGGTTCGTGGACCAGCGCGCGCGCCAGGGCCACGCGCTGGCGCTGGCCGCCCGACAGGCGCGCGGGCCATTCGGCCAGCCGGTCGCCCAGGCCCACGCGGGCCAGCACGTCCGCCGCCGCGCCGCGCCGCTCGGGCGGCAGGCCCAGGGCCACGTTGTCGGCCACGCGCTTCCAGGGCAGCAGGCGTGCGTCCTGGAACATGATGCGGGTGCCGCCCGAGAGGCCCGCCACGTCCTGGCCGTCGATGCGGATGGCGCCGCTGGTGGCCGATTCCAGCCCGGCCACCAGGCGCAGCAGCGTGCTCTTGCCGCAGCCGCTGCGGCCCACGATGGCGACGAACTGGCCGGGTTCGATGGTGAGGTCGGCCTTTTTCAGCACGTCGCGCGCGCCGTAGCGCTTGTCCACGCCGCGCACTTCCAGGCGCACGCCTTGGGGGGTTTTCGTTGTGGGTGCGGTCATGGCGTCAGGCTCCGGGCTGGAACAGGGGCACGTCCAGCGCGTTCACGCGCCGGGGTAAAAGCTTTTCGGCCAGAAAGGCGTCGGCAATGCGCTGCTGCTCGGTCAAGGCGGACGCGATCACGGGGCGCACCGCGTAGCTGCGGCGGCTGTTGGCCAGCTCGACCACGGCGGCGTCCAGCCCCCACACGGGCGCCAGCAGCGCGGCGGCGTCCTGCGGGCTTTGCTTGACCCACTGGCCCGCCTTGCGCAGTTCGGCGAAGAACACGCGCAGCACGTCGGGCCGGGCCTGGGCATAGGGCGTGCCCGCCAGGTAGTAGCGCTGGTACGAGGCCAGCCCGCTGCCGTCGGCCAGCACGCGCACCTGCGACTGCTTTTGCACAGCGGCCAGGAACGGGTCCCACACCACCCAGGCGTCGATGGCGCCGCGCTCGAAGGCGGCGCGGCCGTCGGCAGGGGCCAGGTAGGCGGGCTCGATGTCCTTGAACGACAGGCCCGCCTTTTCCAGCGCGGCGATCAGCAGGTAATGCACGCCTGCGGCCTTGGCGAAGCCGATCTTCTTGCCCTTGAGGTCGGCCACGGCCTTGATGGGCGAGTCGGCCCGCACCACGATGGCCTGGGCCGAGGGCGAAGGCGCCTCCTGCGCCACGAAGGTCAGTTGCGCGCCCGCCGCCTGGGCGAACACGGGCACGGTGTCGGCCACGTCGGCGCTCACGTCGATGTTGCCCAGGTTCAGCGCTTCGAGCAGGGGCAGGCCGCTGGTGAACTCGTGCCAGCTCAGCTTGACGTTCAGCGGCGCGAGCAGCGGCTCCAGCGTGCCGCGCGTGCGCAGCACGGTGGCCAGCGTGGACGACTTTTGCAGGCCGATGCGCAGGGTCTGCGGCTTGCCCTGCGCGGCGGCCAGGCCGCTGGACAGGGCCGCGAGCGCGCCCAGCACGATGCGGCGGTTGGTTTGGAAGGGTGTGGTCATGGCGGTCAAAAGAATCCAGGGTGAATCAGGCGCTTTGATAGCCGGGGTGCCAGCGCAGCCAGTAGCGCTCCAGCCCCTTGGCAAACACGTCGGCCAGCTTGCCCAGCAGGGCGTAGAGCAGGATGCCCACGAGCACGATGTCGGTCTGCAGGAACTCGCGGGCGTTCATGGTCAGGTAGCCGATGCCCGCCTGCGCGGAGATGGTCTCGGCCACGATCAGGATCACCCACATCAGGCCCAGCGAAAAGCGCAGCCCGACCAGGATGGACGACAGCGCGCCGGGCAGGATGATCTGCCGGTACAGCTGCCAGCGCGTGAGGCCGTAGGTGCGGCCCATCTCGATCAGCCCCGGGTCCACGTTGCGGATGCCGTGGAAGGTGTTGAGGTAGATGGGAAAGAACACCGACACGGCGATGAGGAACAGCTTGGCCGATTCGTCAATGCCGAACCACAGGATGACGAGCGGGATCAGCGCCAGCGCCGGGATGTTGCGCACCATCTGCACGGTGGAGTCGAACAGCGTCTCGAACAGCCGGACCGAGCCGGTGAGCAGGCCCAGCAGCAGGCCCAGCCCGCCGCCGATGGCCAGCCCGGCGAGCGCGCGGCCCGCGCTGACCTTGACGTGCGTCCACAACTCGCCCGATGCGGTGAGCGTCCACGCGGCGCGCACCACGTCGATGGGCGCGGGCAGCACGCGGGTGGAAAGCCAGCCTTGCGACGAGGCGATCTGCCACAGCGCGATCAAGGCCACGGGCACGGCCCAGGGCAGCAGGCCGTTGAGGATGCGCGCCACGGGGAAGGGCGTCAGCGGCCCTTCGAGGGGCGTGTCGGCCAGGGGTGAGGTGGTCAGCTCGCGGAGGGTGTTTTGCAGGGTCATGGTCGGCTCCTGGTCAGCTTTGCGATGCGCGCGGCACGAAGTCGTTGGCCACGGTTTCACCGAACGGGCCCAGCGGGTTGCCGCCCGCGAGTTTTTCGCGCACGGACAGCGGCAGCAGCGGGAACACCAGCTCGGCAAAGCGGTACGCCTCTTCCAGATGCGGGTAGCCCGAGAGCACGAAAGTGTCGAGCCCCAGCGCCGCGTATTCCTGGATGCGCGCGGCCACGGTCTCGGGGTCGCCCACCAGGGCCGTGCCCGCGCCGCCGCGCACCAGGCCCACGCCGGCCCACAGGTTGGGGCTGATCTCCAGGTCGGCCCGTGAGCGCTTGGCGCCGCCCGCGTGCAGCCGGGCCATGCGGCGCTGGCCTTCGGAATCCATGCGGGCGAACACGGCCTGGGCGCGGGCCACGGTCTCGTCGTCCACGTGGCTGATGAGCTTGTCGGCGGCGGCCCAAGCTTCAGCGTCCGTCTCGCGCACGATGACGTGCAGGCGGATGCCGAACCTGACCGTGCGGCCCCGCTGGGCGGCGCGCTCGCGCACGTCAGCCACTTTCTTCGCCACCTCGGCGGGCGGTTCGCCCCAGGTCAGGTAGGTCTCGACCTGCTCCGCCGCCAGCTCGTGCGCGGCGTCGGACGAGCCGCCGAAGTACACCGGCGGGTGCGGCCGCTGCAAGGGCGGGAACAGCAGCTTGGCGCCCTTGACCGACAGGTGCTTGCCCTCGTAGTCCAGGCTGCCGCCGTCGTGGCTGCGCGCCAGGATTTCGCGCCAGATGCGGATGAACTCCGCCGACTGCTCGTAGCGCGCCGCGTGGTCCAGGAACACGCCGTCGCCCTCCAGCTCGGCTTGGTCGCCGCCCGTCACCAGGTTGATGAGCAGGCGCCCGCCCGAGAGGCGATCGAACGTGGCCGCCATGCGCGCCGCCAGGCTGGGCTGGTGCAGCCCGGGGCGCACGGCCACCAGGAACTTGAGCCGCTTGGTGACCGGCAGCAGGCTGGACGCGATGACCCACGGGTCTTCGCACGAGCGGCCCGTGGGGATGAGCACGCCCTCGTAGCCCAGGCTGTCCGCCGCCACCGCCACCTGCTGGAGGTAGTCGTGGCTCAGTTGCCGGGCCCCCTTGGCGGTGCCCAGGTAGCGGCTGTCGCCGTGGGTGGGGATGAACCAGAAGATTTGCATGGTGGATCACCGTTCGTTGTCAGTAGGAAAAAGCCAGGCCGTAGCCCTCTTGCAGGAAACCGAAACGCAACGGGCAAGGCTGCCCCCGCTGCGCCCGGCTGCCAATGCCGCGCACGCGCAGCGGCGTGGGCAGGCCCCACGCCTGGGCGGTGGTGCGCAGCATGCGCCGCGCATGCTGGTCGATGAAGCCCGCGCTCATGCGCCCCTCCAGGCCGAGCCCTGAACCAGGCGGCGGGTAGCGGAAATCAAGGTCATGCCGTTCTCCTCGCGTTCAGTGCTTGGCTTCCACCAGCACGGCATCACTGACCTGGATGGCCTTGGGGATCAGCTTCAGCTCGAAGAAGGTGTCGGCGATCCGTTGCTGGTCGGCCGCCACGGCGGGCGTGATGGGCTTGACGTTGAACGCCTGCCGCTGCAAGGCCAGCTCCACCACTTCCACCGGCAGGCCTTGCAGCGGCGCGATCTGCGCTGCGGCCTGCTTCAGGTGGGCCTTGAGCCATTCGCCGTCTTCCACCGAGGCGGCAAACAGGGCCTGGATGACCTGGGGGTTCTTGGCGGCGTAGTCGCGCTGGGCCAGGTAGTACTGGTGGTTGTTCACCGCGCCCGTGCCGTCGGCCAGCACGCGGGCGCCGATCTGCTTTTCAGCCGCAGCCAGGAACGGGTCCCAGATCACCCAGGCATCGACATTCTTGCTCTCGAACGCGGCGCGGGCGTCGGCGGGGGGCAGATAGACCACTTGCAGGTCAGAGAGCTTGAGGCCCGCCTTCTCGACCAGCCTGGCCAGCAGGTAATGCACGTTGCTGCCCTTGTTGAGCGCGACCTTCTTGCCCTTGAGTTCGGCCACCGACTGGATGGGCGAGTCCTTGCGCACCACGATGGCCTCGGCGCGCGGCGAGGCGGGGTCGTTGCCGATATAGACGAACTGAGCGCCCGCCGCCTGCGCGAAGATGGGCGGGGCTTCGCCCACGTAGCCCACGTCTACCGCGCCCACGTTCAGCCCTTCGAGCAGTTGCGGGCCTGCGGGGAACTCGACCCACTTCACAGTCACGCCCAGCGGCTGGAGCTTTTTCTGAAGCGAGCCCGTGGCCCGCTGCAGCGTGTGCAGCGCCGAGGATTTCTGGATGCCGATGCGCAGCTCGCCCGGCTTGCCCTGCGCATGCACGGGCTGGGCGAGCAGGAAGGCAGCGGACAGCACGAAGGCAGCGGACAGCACGAAGGCAGTGAACGCCAGGAAGCCGATGAACAGCCCGCGCAGGGCGCGCAGCCGGGTGGGGGTTGGGTGGATTGCGGTGGTCATGGAACGGTGTCTTTCTGGGCAAGTACGGGCGCGGTGCGCGGGCAAGGCTTCGCCCCGCCCCTGCGCGAGGGGTTCAAAAAGAAATCAAGGGGGAGAAAACGCGCTGCTAGACGCTACAGCGCACCTGCGAGAAATGCACCGGCGCGAACTGCGCGGACGCTGGCGCATGCGTGGGCCGCAGCGTCTCGGTCACGAGCACCTGCACGGCGTCATCGAGCCGGGCGGAAATCTCGTCCTGCACGTGGTAGGCGCCTTCAGGGGTCAGCGCCACCTGCGCGTCGGTGGCGTAGATGCCGGGCAGGATGTGCTTGGCGCCCAGCGACTGCAGCACGGGCCGCAGCGCGTAGTCCAGCGCCAGCATGTGGTGCGGGCTGCCGCCGGTGGCCAGCGGCAGCACCGTCTTGCCCTTCAGGGCCGTCTGCGGCAGCAGGTCCAGAAAGACCTTGAGCACGCCGCTGTAGGCCGCCTTATAGACGGGCGTCGCCACCACCAGCACCCGCGCGCGCGCCACCTGCTCGGCGGCGCCCACCACCGTGGGGTGGCCGAAGTCGGCCAGCAGCAGCGCCTGCGGGTTCAGGTTGCGGATGTGCAGGCGCTCGACCAGCGCGCCGCGCCCGGCCAGGCGCTGGCCCACGGATTCGAGCAGCGCGGCGGAGCGCGAGCGTTCGGACGGGCTGCCCGCGATCAAGAGGATGGACATGGCGGTTTGCTTCTATTTTTATAGCTACTGGCGCTTGTCAGATAAGCGCCAGAGGCCAATTTGACTCTTATTTCTTGGTGTAGATCTGGTCGAAGCTGCCGCCATCGGCAAAGTGCTTGCCCGCGTTGTCCCAGCCGCCGAACGCCTGGTCGATGGTGAACAGCGCCAGCTTGGGGAACTGCGGCGCGTACTTGGCGCGCGCCTTCTCGGACACGGCGGGGCGGTAGAAGTGCTTGCCCGCGATGTCCTGGCCTTCCTCGCTGTACAGGTACTGCAGGTACGCCTCGGCCACCTTGCGCGTGCCCTTCTTGTCCACGTTCTTGTCCACCACGGCGACCGTCGGCTCGGCCAGGATGGAGATCGAGGGCACGACGATCTCGAACTTGTCGGCGCCGAACTCCTTGAGCACCAGGAAAGCCTCGTTCTCCCAGGCCAGCAGCACGTCGCCCACCGCGCGCTGCGCAAAGGTGATGGTGGAGCCGCGCGCGCCCGTGTCCAGCACCGGCACGTTGGCGTACACCTTGCGCACGAAATCCTTGGCCTGCTCCTCGCCGCCGAACTTGCGCTTGCCGTACTCCCACGCCGCCAGGTAGTTCCACTGCGCGCCGGCCGATGTCTTGGGGTTGGGCGTGATCACGGCCACGCCGGGCTTGGCGATGTCATCCCAGTCCTTGATGCCCTTGGGATTGCCCTTGCGCACCAGGAACACGATGGTCGATGTATAGGGCGCCGCGTTGTGCGGCAGGCGCTTTTGCCAGTCCGGCGCCACCCAGCCGCCGTTCTTGACCAGCGCGTTGATGTCGGGCGCCAGGCCCAGCGTGGCCACGTCGGCGTCCAGCCCGTCGATGATGGAGCGCGCCTGCTTGCCCGAGCCGCCGTGGCTTTGCTTGATGGTCACGTCCTGGCCGGTCTTGCCCTTCCAGTGCTTGGCGAAAGCCTGGTTGAACTCCACGTACAGCTCGCGCGTCGGGTCATACGACACATTGAGCAGCGTCACGCCTTGAGCGAACGACGGCACCGCCGCCAGGGCCAAACTGCCCGCCAGGACGGCGGCGAGGGGAAACTTGATAAAGTCGCGGCGAAATTTCATGGAGTGCTTTCAGGGTGCGTTGAATGTCGATGCAGCGGATTCTGAAACCCATCTTTCAAAACTGGAACAACTAAGATTTCAGTTTTAAACAACCAAAACATCTAAGGAAACCTTCCCCATGGCACGCACCGTTCACTGCATCAAGCTCGGCAAGGACGCCGAGGGCCTGGACTTTCCGCCCTACCCCGGCGAGCTGGGCAAGCGCATCTGGGAAAGCGTCAGCAAGGAAGCCTGGGCAGGCTGGCTCAAGCACCAGACCATGCTGGTGAACGAAAACCGCCTGAACCTGGCCGACGCCCGCGCGCGGCAGTACCTGGCGCGGCAGATGGAAAACCACTTCTTTGGGGGCGGCGCGGATGCTGCGGCGGGCTATGTGCCGCCCAGCGCCTGAAGCAGCCATCCACCGTGTCCGAGCCCATTGACTGGCTCCCCGACGGCACGCCCTACAGCCCCCGCTTCGGCGACCGCTACCACAGCGAAAGCGGCTTGTCCCAGGCGCGCGACGTGTTCCTGCACGGCTGCGGCCTGCCCGGCGCCTGGGCGGGCCAGCGCCAGTGGCGCATTCTGGAAACCGGCTTCGGCCTGGGCCTGAACTTCCTCGCCACCTGGGCCGCCTGGCGCGCCGACCCTGAACGGCCCGCGCTGCTGCATTTCGTGTCCACCGAAGCCTGGCCTGTGGCCGCCGATGCGCTGCTGCAGGCGCACAGCGGCGGCGAACTCGCCCCGCTCGCGAACGAACTCGCCGCGCAGTTCTGGGGCCTGCTGCCCGGTGTGCATCGCCTGGCCTTCGACGGCGGGCGCGTGCTGCTCACCCTGCTCATCGGCGACACCCAGGCCCTGCTGCGCCAGCAGCAGGGCGTGCTGGTGGCGGACAGCGTCTATCTGGACGGCTTCAGCCCCCGCCGCAACCCCGGCATGTGGGACGCCGACACCTTGCGCGCCGTGGCGCGCTGCTGCCGCCGCGGCACGCGCCTGGCGACCTGGAGCGTGGCGGCCAGCGTGCGCCAGGGCCTCCTGCAAAACGGTTTTGCCGTGCAGCGCGTACCCGGCGTTCCGCCGAAACGCGCCAACCTGCACGCCACCTTCGACCCCCGCTGGGAGCCGCGCGGCGCACTGCCCCAGGCGTATGCAGGCGAGCGCCGCTGCCTCGTCATCGGCGCGGGCCTCGCGGGCGCGAGCGTGGCCGCCAGCCTGGCGCGGCGCGGCTGGCAGGTCGAGGTACTCGACCAGGGCAGCGCCCCCGCCACGGGCGCATCGGGCCTGCCCGCCGGGCTGATCTGCCCCCACACCTCGCCCGACGACGGCCAGTTGTCGCGCACCACGCGCGCCGGGGCGCGCACCACGCTGCACTGGGCAGGCGCGCTGCTGCGCGCGGGCGAGGACTGGGCGGAAAGCGGCGTGCTGGAGCACTGCGTGGACGGCAGGCTGGCCCTGGGCGAAGGCTGGCTGCACGGCCCCGGCGCCGACTGGAGCCGCCCCGCCACGCCCGCGCAACTGCAAGCCGCGCACCTGCCGCCCGGCACCCCGGCCTGCTGGCACGCCCGCGCGGGCTGGCTGCGCCCGGCCCGGCTCGC
>NZ_JASGDA010000121.1:0-12965 GCF_047607405.1 Acidovorax sp.
CGGCGCGCGGCGCTGGCGGGCCCGCTCCAAGGCCGCCGCGATGGCGGCCCGGCGGGCGGCGGCGGCATCATCGGCAGCCACCGGGGGTTCCACGTCTTCCGGCGCTTCGTCTTGCAGCGGCAGGCGCTCGCGGTGCGCCTGGTAGCGCTGGCGGGCCTGCCGCGCCAGGGGTTCGGACCATGCCGCCCAGCCGGTGGCTGCGCCGCTGGCGTTCTCCAGCTGGATGCAGTCCACGGGGCACACGGGCACGCACAGCTCACAGCCCGTGCAGTAGGGCTCGATGACGGTGTGCATGCGCTTGCTGGAGCCCACGATGGCGTCCGTGGGGCATGCCTTGATGCACAGCGTGCAGCCTATGCACCAGGACTCGTCGATGACCGCCAGCATGCGCGGCCCTTCGGTGCCGTGCGCGGCGCTCAACGGCAAGGGCGGCTGGCCGGTGAGGGCCGACAGCCGCGCCACGCCTTCGGCGCCGCCCGGCGGGCACTGGTTGATGGGGGCGGCGCCTTCGGCGATGGCTTGCGCGTAGGCCGCGCAGTCAGGGTAGCCGCAGCGCGTGCATTGCGTCTGGGGCAGCGCGGCGTCGATCCGCGCCGCGAGGGTGGCGGTTGCCGAGGCGGCGCTCAAGCCTTGCGCGCCGCGCGGCGGCGGGGTGCTGCGGGCGCTTCATTGGCGGCAGGGATTGCCAGGGGCTCGGCCTGCCGGGCGGGCTGGTGCTCCAGGATGAAGGCGCGCACCTGCGGATACACCACTTCGCGCCAGCGGCGGCCGCTGAAGATGCCGTAGTGGCCCGCGCCCTTGGCTTCGAGGTGGCGCTGTTCCTTGCGCACGATGCCGCTGCACAGGTCGTGCGCGGCCTCGGTCTGGCCCGAGCCGGAGATGTCGTCCAGCTCGCCCTCGACGGTGAACAGGGCGGTGGTGGTGATGTCCTGCGGGCGCACGCGCTCGATCTTGCCCTCGGGCGAGCGCACGTCCCAGGTGCCGTGGACGAGGTTGAAGTCCTGGAACACCGTCTTGATGGTCTCCAGGTAGTAGTCCGCGTCCATGTCCAGCACGGCGTTGTATTCGTCGTAGAACTTGCGGTGGGCCTCGGCGCTGGCGTCGTCGCCCTTGATCAGGTCCTTGAAGTAGTCGTAGTGGCTGTTGGCGTGGCGGTCGGGGTTCATGGCCACGAAGCCGGTGTACTGCAAAAAGCCGGGATAGACGCGGCGGCCCGCGCCGGGGAAGCTTTCGGGCACGCGGTAGATGACGTTGTTCTCGAACCACTCGAAGCTGCGCTGCGTGGCGAGGTTGTTCACCGCCGTGGGCGACTTGCGCGCGTCGATGGGGCCGCCCATCATGGTCATGGTCAGCGGCGTGGTCTCGCCCCGGCTGGCCATCAGCGACACGGCGGCCAGCACCGGCACGGTGGGCTGGCACACGCTCATCACGTGGCAGTTGCCGTACTTGCCCTGCAGGTAGCGGATGAAGTCCTGCACGTAGTTCACGTAGTCGTCCAGGTGGAACTCGCCGTCGGACAGCGGCACCAGGCGGGCGTTCTTCCAGTCGGTGATATAGACCTTGTGGTCCTTGAGCATGGTGCGCACGGTGTCGCGCAGCAGCGTGGCGTAGTGGCCCGACAGGGGCGCCACGATGAGCACCACGGGCTGGGCCTTGAGCTTGACCAGGGTGGCCGGGTCGTCCGAAAAGCGCTTGAAGCGGCGCAGCTCGCAAAAGGGCTTGTCCACCTCGACGCGCTCGTGGATCGCCACGCCCACGCCGTCCACGTCCACGGACTGGATGCCGAAGGCGGGCTTTTCGTAGTCCTTGCCCAGGCGGTACAGCAGGTCGTAGCCAGCGGACATGCGCTGCGCCATGGGGGCGTGGCTCAGGGGCGGGTTGCTGAAGAGCTTGGAAGCGGCCAGGGCAAAGTC
This sequence comes from Acidovorax sp., assembly GCF_047607405.1. Taxonomy (GTDB): domain Bacteria; phylum Pseudomonadota; class Gammaproteobacteria; order Burkholderiales; family Burkholderiaceae_C; genus Acidovorax. Next base: position 1,914 of record NZ_JASGDA010000121.1, read on the forward strand.
AGCAAAGGGCTCCATCAGAGAGCGCTGGGCCTCGTAGATGTGGTACAGCATGGGGAAACTCCGTTATGTTGCAGTGCAATATAGCAGCACTTGCAAGCGCATGCATGGTGGATAACCACCTAGGACCAGTCGCCTGAGCGACATGCGCCAGGGCGGGTTTTGCTATTTTTATAATAGCTGCTCGTGATTTCTGGATAAGCGCTGGAGGCCGATTTGACCCATATCATTGGGGCCGCGCATCGCCATGCACTTGCAGCCAGCCCTCGAAAGCCTCGCGCGCCGAGTTGCGCAGGGCCGAGCGAAAGGCGGCCTTGTTGCCCAGGTACAGGCAGTGCCGTATCACCGTGTAGGGGTTGAAGCTGCCGTGCGGGTTCTGCTCCTCGAAATACTGCTTGTAGCGCTTGACCGTACCCACCGTCTCGCGCATCAGCGCGTTGAAGCCTGCGCGCGTGATGCCCGGCGACCACGCCTGGATGTCGCCCACGAAGCCGTCCACCTTGGCGGGCTCGAACTCGAAGTCCTTGAAGAAGTGCGTGGCGATCTTCAGGAAGGTGAAGGCGTTGAGCTCGCTGCTCTTGCTGGGCGCCTCCGGCGCGGGCTCGGCGGTCTCGTCGGGCGCCTGCAGCAGCTCGGCGGCGGTGGCGTCGCGGATCTGGCGGAACTCGCGGTCGGCCAGCTCGAACAGGGCCGACAGCACGTTGATGCGCCGTTTCAGCTCCGCCGGGATGGATTTCTTGTACTTGATGCGGTGGTCCAGCACGCTCCAGGAGTCCTGGATGATGGTGCGCACCTGCAGCTCGAAGGGCTGGCGGGCTGCATCGCCATCGCCCGGCGGGCGCAGGTCCAGGTGCAGGCCCTTGTAGCCGAAGGCTGCCTCGGTGCTCTCCACCGCCGCGGCCTTGTCGGTCACGTCGATCACCGCGAAATGCGCGCGCACGATCTGCGCGATCTTCTCCAGTTCGTCCTCGTACAGGCAGACCACGCGCACGCCGACCAGGTCGGTGATGCAGGGGGCGATCTCGTAGGGCGTGTTGGCTTCTTCCAGCGCGGGGCGGTACTTGCGCACGAACTTGCGGACGCACTCGTCCACGTCCTTCACACGGCCCTCGACCTTGGCCACGTCCACGCCGCCCGCCTGCGTGACGGCGGCCGCCACCAGGGCGGTCATGGCCGCGCAGGTTTCTTCGAGCGCGGGCAGCTCGCGCGCGTAGTAGGCGCGGAAGGCGGCTTCCTCGTGGTCGAAATCAAGCGACGGCATGGGCTGGTTCGGCAGGGTGGTGGGCCGCGCGGGCCAGGGCATGCACCTCGCGCGCCGGGCGGTCCTTGAGCAGATGGTTGCTCCACACCTGGCGCCAGATGCGCGCGCCCGGCAGGCTGTGGCGCAGGCCCAGCATGTGGCGGGCGATGTGGGGCCAGGGCGTGCAGTGTTCGGCGGCCTCGCGCTCCATGTATTCGACCATCGCCAGCTCGACCTCTTCGCGGGTCAGGGGGCAGGGTGCGCCGCCGTGGTACAGGGCGTCCCAGCGCGCCAGCCACCAGGGGTTGTGGTACGCCTCGCGGCCAATCATCACGCCGTCCAGGTGTTCAAGCTGCTGCTGCACCACCTCGTCGGTGGTGATGCCGCCGTTGATGGCGATGGTGAACTGCGGGAACTCGGCCTTCAGGCGGTGTACGACCTCGTAGCGCAGCGGCGGCACGTCGCGGTTTTCCTTAGGTGAAAGGCCCTGCAGCCAGGCGTTGCGCGCGTGGACGATGAACACGGTACACCCCGCGTCGGCCACGGTGCCGATGAAGTCGCGCACGAAGCCGTAGTCTTCCACCTTGTCGATGCCGATGCGGTGCTTGACGGTGACGGGCACGCTCACCACGTCCTTCATGGCCTTCACGCAGTCGGCCACGCGCTGCGGCTCTTTCATCAGGCTGGCGCCGAAGGCCCCGCGCTGCACGCGGTCGCTGGGACAGCCGCAGTTGAGGTTGATCTCGTCATAGCCCCATTCCTCGCCCAGGCGCGCGGCCTGTGCGAGCTTGTCGGGCTCGTTGCCGCCCAGTTGCAGGGCGACGGGGTGCTCCTCGGCGTTGTAGCGCAAGTGGCGCTCGGTGCCGCCGTAGAGGATGCCGCCCGCGTTCACCATCTCGGTGTAGAGCAGGGTGTGGCGGGTCAGCAGCCGGTGGAAGTAGCGGCAGTGGCGGTCGGTCCAGTCCATCATGGGGGCGACCGACATGCGCCAGGGGGAATGCAGGGGCGGGGACATGGGGGGATTATCCCACTGCGCGCCTTGGGCTGGCTTCAAGCCAAATCGGCCTCCAGCGCTTATGCAGCAAGCACAGGCAGCTATCAAATTAGGACCTCTACCGCATCCGCTGGTCGTACTGCCACAGCCGCAGCTTGGTGGCGGTGAGCCTGCGGGCGTCCGGGTGGCGGGGGTTGATGAGCACGTTGGACTCCTCCGGCACGATGACGGAAGGCAGCTCCAGCAGCGCGCTGGCCAGGCCCTGGAGCCAGGCGTCGCCATAGTCCAGCGACACCTGGCCCGGCGGACGCGCGTCCCAGCCCACATGCCGGGCGGGGGCGAAGCCGGTGGCGCGGGCGTTCCACACGCCTTCGGGCACGTCGATGCGCACGAGGTAGCGGTTCAGCGGTAGCGCGCCCGCGCCGAGGTGGACGATGGTTTCGAGTGCGGCCAGGGCGATGGATGAGGCGGCATACACCACGGGCTGGCCCTTGCGGTTCCAGCGCCCGCCGGTTTTCTCGGCACCGGCGCCGCTCAGGTCATTCGCCGTGTAGTCGGGCGTGTCGGCCGCTATGCGCCAGAGGCAGGGCATCAGGCGTAGGAGCCGCTTTGCATGCGGGCCAGGATTTGCGACACCAGGGCCTGGCCTTCGGCGGTGTCCATGTATTCGGCGGGCCTGTGGCCGTTGAGGGCGGGCAGTTCCTGGTCGAGCCATTCGGCCACCCAGGCGGCGGCATCGAAGCCCTCTGGTTCGCCGGACTCCGCCACCATGGCCTGCACTTGGCCGATGAGCCGCGTCATGCCCAGCACGCGGGACGACTCCTCGGGCGATAGGCGCTTGTCCTGCGCCACCTTGCGCTGCATGGTGGCGCGGGGCAGACCCAGGGTGGCGTAGAGCTTTTCCTTGCTCATCTTCATGGAGGTGGCGAGCGTGCCCACCATCGCGGGCTCGATGCCGCGCTTGACCTCGACCACGATGGCATAGGGGTCGGCCTTGTAGGCTTCTGCAAACCGTTGGGGGGAGAGGGTTGCCATGGTGATTCACTCCGAATGATGCTCGATTGTGCATCGTTTGAGGCGGCGTGCCAATCAAGCCGCCGCTTCCAGCCCCTCGGCGAAGTGCGCGCGCATGGCGCTCTGGGTGGCTGCGGGGTCGCGGGCTTCCAGGGCGCGCAGCACGGCGCGGTGCTCGGCCAGCGAGTCCTCGATGCGGCCCTGCTTGAACAGCGAGTGGTGGCGGTTGAGCTTCATGACCTTGCGCAGGTCGGCCACCATCTGGCTGCGCCAGCGGTTGTCGGCCATCTCCAGCACACGCATGTGAAAGCGCTCGTTGACCGCGAAGAACGCCTCGCGGTCGTGCGTGGCGGCTTCCAGCTCGGCGTGCAGGGCGCGCAGCTCCTGCATCTGCGCGGGGGTGGCGCGCTCGGCCACCACGGCGGCGGCGTCGCTCTCCAGCAGTGAGAGCAGGTGGTACACGTCGTGCAAATCCTTCTCGCTCATCTCGGTCACGTAGGCGCCCCGGCGCACCTTCATCGTGACCAGGCCCTCGGCGGCCAGCACCTTCAGCGCCTCGCGCAGGGGGGTGCGGCTGATGCCGAACTCGTCGGCAATCTTCAGCTCGTCGATCCAGTCGCCCGGCTGCAGTTCGCGCCGGAAGATGCGCTGGCGCAATTGCTCGGCGACTTCCTCATACAGGGCGCGGGGGGTCAGGACGGCGGACATGGGCGGAATGTACCGCAAAAAGAATCAAGAATTAATAATTACAGATTGGGTTAGACTTCGGCAACCGTGCAAACCCGTGCGAAAGTCGGGGGCGCGCCCTGCCAATCCAGTGACACTTCTCCAGGCAAACCCGTATGAGCAGCAGCACCCCTGAACCCACCTTCGAGTCCGCCAGCCTTGCCGACTGGGCCAAGGCAGCCGCCAAGTCCGCGCCCGGCGGCGACCTGAACGCCCTGAACTGGGTGACGCCGGACGGCATCACCGTCAAGCCGCTGTACACGGCGGACGATGCGCAGGGGCTGCCCTATGCGAACACGCTGCCGGGCTTCGAGCCCTACCTGCGCGGCCCGCAGGCCACCATGTACGCGGTGCGGCCGTGGACGATCCGCCAGTACGCGGGTTTCTCCACCGCCGAGGAATCGAATGCCTTCTACCGCAAGGCGCTGGCGGCGGGCGGGCAGGGCGTTTCCGTGGCGTTCGACCTCGCCACGCACCGTGGCTACGACAGCGACCACCCGCGCGTGACGGGCGACGTGGGCAAGGCCGGTGTGGCGATCGACTCGGTGGAGGACATGAAGATCCTCTTCGACCAGATTCCGCTGGACAAGGTGAGCGTCTCCATGACCATGAACGGCGCCGTGCTGCCCGTGCTGGCGGGCTACGTGGTGGCGGCGGAGGAGCAGGGCGTGTCGCAGGACAAGCTCTCGGGGACCATCCAGAACGACATCCTCAAGGAGTTCATGGTCCGCAACACCTACATCTACCCGCCCAAGCCGTCGATGAAGATCATCGGCGACATCATCGAGTACACGGCCAAGAACATGCCGAAGTTCAACTCGATCTCGATCAGCGGCTACCACATGCAGGAGGCGGGCGCCAACCAGGCGCTGGAGCTGGCCTTCACGCTGGCCGACGGCAAGGAATACGTGAAGACCGCCATCGCCAAGGGCATGGACGTGGACGAGTTCGCCGGGCGCCTGTCGTTCTTCTGGGCGATCGGCATGAACTTCTACCTGGAGATCGCCAAGATGCGCGCCGCGCGCCTGCTGTGGTGCCGCATCATGAAAGGCTTCGACGCCAAGAAGCCCAAGAGCCTGATGCTGCGCACGCACTGCCAGACCTCGGGCTGGTCGCTGACCGAGCAAGACCCGTACAACAACGTCGTGCGCACCACCATCGAGGCCATGGCGGCCGTGTTCGGCGGCACGCAGAGCCTGCACACCAACGCGCTGGACGAAGCCATCGCGCTGCCGACCGAGTTCAGCGCCCGCATCGCGCGCAACACGCAGCTCATCATTCAGGAAGAAACCCACATCACCAACGTGATCGACCCCTGGGCGGGCAGCTACATGATGGAGAAGCTGACCCAGGACATGGCCGACGCGGCCTGGAAGATCATCGAAGAGGTCGAGGCCATGGGCGGCATGACCGCCGCCGTGGACTCGGGCTGGGCCAAGCTCAAGATCGAGGCCGCCGCCGCCGAGAAGCAGGCGCGCATCGACTCGGGCAAGGAGGTCATCGTCGGCGTGAACAAGTACAAGCTCGCCAAGGAAGACCCGGTGGACATCCTGGAGGTGGACAACGTGAAGGTGCGCGATGCGCAGATCGCGCGCCTGAACGCCATCAAGGCAAAACGCGATGCAGCCGGTGTTAGCCAAGCGCTGGATGCTCTCACTTTTGCAGCAGAAAGCGGCGAGGGCAACCTGCTCGACCTGTCCATCCAGGCCATCCGCCTGCGCGCCACGGTGGGCGAGGTGTCGGATGCGCTGGAGAAAGTCTTCGGGCGCCACCGCGCCGATACGCAGAAGGTGACCGGCGTGTACGCAGCAGCCTATGACTCGGCCGAGGGCTGGGAAAAACTCAAGGGCGAGATCGCAGCCTTCGCTGAAACCGAAGGCCGCCGCCCCCGAGTGATGATCGCCAAGCTGGGCCAGGACGGCCACGACCGGGGCGCGAAAGTCGTTGCCACCGCGTTCGCGGATTTGGGCTTTGACGTGGACATGGGCCCGCTGTTCCAGACCCCCGAGGAATGCGCCCGCCAGGCCATCGAGAACGACGTACACGCCGTGGGCGTCTCCACGCTGGCGGCGGGCCACAAGACGCTGGTGCCCGCGATCATCCAGTCTCTGAAAGAGCAGGGCGCCGACGACATCATCGTCTTCGTCGGCGGCGTGATTCCCGCGCAGGACTACGACTTCCTGTACCAGGCGGGCGTGAAGGGCGTGTATGGGCCGGGCACGCCGATTCCGGCCAGCGCCAAGGATGTGCTGGAACAAATCCGCAAAGCCATTGGCTGAAGTTTGAGATACAGTAATACGGTATTTCAACCGCAGGAGCAGACCATGGCCGTATCCGTTCGCATGGATCCTTTGATGGAAAAGGAACTGGAGCTTGCCGCCAAGCGCCAGGGCGTCACCAAGTCGCAATTCATCATTGCAGCGGTGGAGCGCGCCCTGGGCCGCAAAGACCCCGCAGCGCTGTACCACCGGGTGATGGAAGAAGCGGCCACCTACCGCATCGGCCAAGGCGCGGCGGACGAAGACCTGTCCCCGCACAAAGCCGCCTTGCGCGCCAGCCTGCGCGCGGTACACGAAGGGCAGCAAGACGAATACGCCGCTTTCCTCGCACGGCGCAAGGCCGCTGCCCAGGAGGCGCCGCAGTGAAGGTGTGCCTGCTGGACGCCAGCCCCATGGTCGCGTTGTTCGACAAGGGTGACCGTTTTCACGCGCACTTCCGGCAGCTCATGGTGTCGCCCGAGCAGCCCTTGCAGATGCATACCACCTGGCCTTGCGTGACCGAAGCCAGCCACCTGCTGGGGCCGCGCCACCGTGTGGCCCTGCTGCAATGGATAGGCGCGGGCGCGGTGCAGGTGTTTCCGTTCGACACGTCGGACTTGCTGGATATGTGCGAATGGATCACCCAATACACCCAGCAGCCGCGCACCGAGATGGACTTGGGCGACGCATCGCTGTACTGGCTGGCGTGCGAGTCGGGCGTGACCCGCATCCTGACCATGGACGTGCGCGACTTCTCGCGCTACCGCCTGCCTGATGGTCGGGCGTTCGAGATTCTTTGACCGGCCATGATGCAGCCCTTGCTCGAACCCCTGCTGCATGGCACCCCCATGGCCCAGCGCCGCGCCATCGCCAAGTCCATCACCCTGCTCGAATCCACCCGCACCGACCACCGCGCGCAGGGCGACGAGCTGCTCACCGCGCTGCTGCCGCACACGGGGCGCTCGTTCCGCCTGGGGATCAGCGGCGTGCCCGGCGTGGGCAAGTCCACCTTCATCGAGGCGCTGGGCCTGCACCTGATCGCGCAGGGCTTGCGTGTGGCGGTGCTCGCTATCGACCCGTCTTCCACCGTCTCCGGCGGCGCGATCCTGGGCGACAAGACGCGCATGGAGCACCTCTCGATGAACGAGCGGGCCTACATCCGCCCCAGCCCGAGCAGCGGCACGCTGGGCGGCGTGGCCGAGAAAACCCGCGAATCCATGCTCGTCTGCGAGGCCGCGGGCTATGACGTGGTCATCGTCGAAACCGTGGGCGTGGGCCAGAGCGAGATCGCGGTGCAGGGCATGACCGACATGTTCTGCCTGCTGCAACTGCCCAACGCGGGCGACGACTTGCAGGCCATCAAGAAGGGCGTGATGGAGCTGGCCGACCTCGTGGTCATCAACAAGGCCGACATCGACCCCCACGCCGCCACGCGCGCGCAGGCGCAGATCACGTCCAGCCTGCGGCTCCTGTCCATGCACGGCAACCCCGAGCATGCCCACCACGATGAGGCCATGTGGGCGCCCAAGGTCATCACGCTCAGTGCATTGAAGGGCGAGGGTGTGGATGGGTTCTGGAACGCCGTGCAGGAATTCCGCCGCCTGCAAGCCGCCAATGGCCGCCTCGCATCGCGGCGCGAGCGACAGTCCCTGGCCTGGATGTGGGAGCGCATCGACGCGGGCCTCAAGCAAGCCTTCCGCGCCCACCCGCAGGTCAAACAGCTTTTGCCGCAGATGCAGGCTGACGTGGCTGCAGGCCGCATAGCGGCCAGCACCGCAGCACGAAATCTGCTTGCAGCCCAATCAGGACGGGCGCAAGCAGCTATAAATTAAGTAGCATTCAACCCAAGAGAGCACACATGCAAGACATCCTCGACCAACTGGAGAAAAAGCGCGAGCTGGCCCGCCTGGGCGGCGGGCAAAAGCGCATCGACGCGCAGCACAAGAAGGGCAAGCTCACCGCGCGCGAGCGCATCGAGCTGCTGCTGGACGACGGCACCTTCGAGGAATGGGACATGTTCGTCGAGCACCGCTGCACGGACTTCGGCATGGAAGACACCAAGATCCCCGGCGACGGCGTGGTGACCGGCTACGGCATGATCAATGGCCGCCTGGTGTTCGTGTTCAGCCAGGACTTCACCGTGTTCGGCGGCGCCCTGTCGGAAACGCATGCCGAGAAGATCTGCAAGGTGATGGACCAGGCCATGAAGGTCGGCGCGCCCGTCATCGGCCTCAACGATTCGGGCGGCGCGCGCATCCAGGAAGGCGTGGCGTCGCTCGGCGGCTATGCCGACGTGTTCCAGAAGAACGTGCTCGCCAGCGGCGTGATCCCGCAGATCAGCATGATCATGGGCCCCTGCGCGGGCGGCGCGGTCTATTCGCCCGCCATGACCGACTTCATCTTCATGGTCAAGGACAGCAGCTACATGTTCGTGACCGGCCCCGAGGTGGTCAAGACCGTCACGCACGAGGAAGTGACCGCCGAGGAGCTGGGCGGCGCCGTCACCCACACCGCCAGGAGCGGCGTGGCCGACATGGCGTTCGAGAACGACGTGGAGGCGCTGATGATGCTGCGCCGCCTGTACAACTACCTGCCGCTCAACAACCGTGAGAAGGCGCCCCTGCGCCCCAGCAACGACCCGGCCGACCGTGTTGACCTGAGCCTGGACACCCTGGTGCCCGACAACCCCAACAAGCCCTACGACATGAAGGAGCTGATCGTCAAGACGGTGGACGACGGCGACTTCTTCGAGTTGCAGCCCGAGTACGCCAAGAACATCCTCATCGGCTTCGCCCGCATGGAAGGGCAGACCGTGGGCATCGTCGCCAACCAGCCGCTCGTGCTGGCGGGCTGCCTGGACATCAAGAGCAGCATCAAGGCCGCGCGCTTCGTGCGCTTTTGCGATGCGTTCAACATTCCCGTGCTCACCTTCGTGGACGTGCCCGGCTTCATGCCCGGCACGTCGCAAGAGTACGGCGGGATCATCAAGCACGGCGCCAAGCTGCTCTACGCCTACGCCGAGGCCACGGTGCCCAAGATCACCGTCATCACGCGCAAGGCCTACGGCGGCGCGTACGACGTGATGAGCAGCAAGCACCTGCGCGGCGACGTGAACCTGGCCTGGCCCAATGCCGAGATCGCCGTGATGGGCGCCAAGGGCGCGGTGGAAATCATCTTCCGCGAGGACAAGAACGACCCCGCCAAGCTCGCGGCCCGCGAGGCCGAGTACAAGGCCCGCTTTGCCAACCCGTTCGTCGCTGGCGCGCGCGGCTTCATCGACGACGTGATCCTGCCGCACGAGACGCGCAAGCGCATCTGCCGGAGTCTCGCGATGCTCAAGAACAAGCAGCTCGACAACCCGTGGCGCAAGCACGGGAACATTCCGCTTTGATTTTGATAGCTACCAGCGCTTGCCACATAAGCGCTAGAGGCATAAAACGCTTGAAGAATGACGATGTCCGAGGCGACCGACACCTTTCCCTCCAAGATTGATGCGTGGCTGGTGGCGCTGCTGTTGGCCAGCGCGCTGTTGGTGTTGGTCGCGGTGATCACCGCTTGGCCGCGCCAGGCAGCGCCCGCCCACGCCGTACTGCTGGCCGCCTTGCTGGCCCTGGGCACCGGCCTGCCGCTGTGGGTGCTGGCGGCCACCGGCTACCGGGTGGAGCAGGACGCGCTGGCGATCCGCAGCGGCCCGTTGCGCTGGCGCATTCCGTTGCGGGACATCCGCTCGGTCGAGCCTTCGCGCAGCTGGCTGTCCTCGCCCGCGCTGTCGCTCGACCGGCTGTGCATCCGCCACGGTCGCGCCGGGCAAGTGCTGGTGTCGCCGAAGGATCGGCAGGCGTTCGTGCAGGCGCTGCGGTGCGGCAACGCCCATATCCAAGTCACGGGTTTTTGAGAGATGTGTCCACCCATGGCACGCATGACTGTTTCTGGTTATTCTATAAATGTTCTTTTTTGAACTAAAAGCCCAATTTTTGGCATTTAATCATTCATTTTGGAGCACTTGATTGTTTGACCTTCACCCCCCTGAAGTCATCTGCAGAACGCTGGGCGAGCGCGTGCGTGCGCTCCGTCTGGCACGCAACCTGTCGCAGCAGGAGCTGGCGGACATGGGCGGGGTGTCGTTGTCCACGCTGCGGCGGTTTGAAGCGAGTGGGCAGGGCAGCACCCAGATGCTGGTACAGATTGCGCAGGCGCTGGGCGCGGCAGATGGCTTGCAGAACCTGTTTGCTCCATCCATACGCAGCATTGCCGATGCCGAACGTGCTGAACGTGCCGCGCAGCGCCAACGCGCACGGCGCAGAGGGTGACGCACATGGCATCGCTTGCACGCCTGAATGTCACCTACCGCGGCTGGGGCGAATCCTGGCCGCTGGGCACGCTTGCACAGGCGGGCGACCAGGTTTTGTTCGAGTATTCGCCGCAGGCCATCGAGCGTGGCCTGCAGTTCTCGCCGCTGCGCGTGCCGTTGCCGCGCCCGGGCGCAGCACCGATGGCCTACAGCGGGCCGCGCCACTTTCATGGCCTGCCCGGCTTCATTGCCGACAGCCTGCCCGACGGTTGGGGCATGCTGCTGATGGATCGTGCACTGCGCAAATCGAGGCGCGACCCGCGCAGCGTCTCCATGCTGGAGCGGCTTGCCATCGTCGGCCAATCGGCCATCGGTGCGCTGGGCTTCGAGCCTGCCGATCCGCTGGCGGCCGAGCAGCCCGGCGCGCTCGACGTGAAGGCGCTGGCGCGCGAGATCCAGGCCGTCGTCAGCGACGGCGATGAGCGCAGCAGCGCCGAGCAGCTGCGCCACCTGCTGATGCTGGGCGGCTCGC
>NZ_JASGDA010000122.1:0-17615 GCF_047607405.1 Acidovorax sp.
GCCCCCTGGGCCGCCACGCCCCCCGCCGAGCGCGCCGCCGCCCTGCGCCGCGCCGCCAACCTGCTGGAAGACCGCATGCAGCCCCTGCTGGGCCTCTTGATGCGCGAGGCGGGCAAGAGCTGCGCCAACGCCGTGGCCGAGGTGCGCGAGGCCGCGGACTTCTTGCGCTACTACGCCGCCCAGGTCGATAGCACTTTCGACAACGCCACGCACATCCCGCTCGGCCCCGTGGCCTGCATCAGCCCCTGGAACTTCCCGCTCGCCATCTTCATCGGCCAGGTCAGCGCCGCGCTGGCCGCAGGCAACCCCGTGCTGGCCAAGCCCGCCGAGCAAACGCCCCTGGTCGCCGCAGAAGCCGTGCGCATCCTGTGGGAGGCCGGTGTGCCGCGCGGCGCCGTGCAACTGCTGCCGGGCCAGGGCGAAACCGTGGGCGCGCGCCTGATCGGCGATGCGCGCGTCATGGGCGTCATGTTCACCGGCTCCACCGAAGTCGCCCGCATCCTGCAGCGCAGCGTGGCGGGCCGCCTGGACGCCGCAGGCCGCCCCATCCCCCTGATCGCAGAGACCGGCGGCCAGAACGCCATGATCGTGGACACGTCCGCCCTGGCCGAACAGGTGGTGGCCGACGCCGTGGCATCGGCCTTCGACAGCGCGGGCCAGCGCTGCTCCGCCCTGCGCGTGCTCTGCGTGCAAGAAGAAGCCGCCGACCGCGTGGCCGAAATGCTGCGCGGCGCCATGGGCGAGCTGCGCATGGGCAACCCCGGTACGCTGGCCACCGATGTCGGCCCCGTCATCGACGCCGAGGCGCAAAAGGGCATCCAGGCCCACATCGAGAAGCTGCAGGCCCAGGGCCGCCGCGTGTTCCAGCACTGCCGCAGCAGCGCTGACGAAACCGCCCAAGGCACCTTCGTGCCGCCCACCCTCATCGAGCTCAACAGCATCGGCGAGCTGCAACGCGAAGTCTTCGGCCCCGTGCTGCACCTGGTGCGCTATGCCCGCGACGACCTCGACGCGCTGCTCGACCAGATCAACGCCACCGGCTACGGCCTCACGCAAGGCGTACACACCCGCATCGACGAAACCATCGCCCGCGTGGTGGACCGCGCGCACGCAGGCAACGTCTATGTGAACCGCAACATGGTCGGCGCCGTGGTGGGCGTGCAGCCGTTCGGCGGCGAGGGCCTGTCGGGCACCGGCCCCAAGGCAGGCGGCCCGCTGTACCTGCTGCGCCTGCTGTCGCAGCGCCCCGCCAACGCCCTGGCCCGCACCTTCGCGCCGGCAGACGCCGCCACGCAGCCCGACGCCACGGTGCGCGAGCGCCTGCTGGCCCCGCTGCACGCGCTGGAGCGCTGGGCCTCCACCCAGGGCAACGCCCCGCTGGCCGCCACCTGCCGCCGCTTCGCGCAGGAAACGCAAAGCGGCACTGCCCGCACCCTGCCCGGCCCCACGGGCGAGCGCAACGTCTATACCCTGGCGCCCCGCGCCACCGTGCTGTGCAGCGCCGCCAGCGCGCAGGACTGGCTGACGCAGCTCGCCGCCGTGCTGGCAACCGGCGGCCAGGCCCTGTGGCCCGCCAGCCAGGCATCGGCCCGCGCCGCCCTGCCCGCCGAAGTGCAGGCGCGCATCACCGTGGCCGACAACGTGCTGACCGACGGCAGCGTGGACCTGGCCGCCGTGCTGCACCACGGCGACGCCGCATCGCTGCGCCCCGTGTGCGAGGCCCTGGCCCGCCGCCCCGGCCCCATCGTGGCTGCCACCGCCATGCCCGCAGGCTCGGACGACATTCCGCTGGAGCGCCTGCTGATCGAACGCGCCCTGAGCGTGAACACGGCGGCTGCGGGAGGCAATGCGAGCCTGATGACGATCGGCTGATTTATAGCCAAATTGGCCTCTAGCGCTTATGCAGAAAGCGCTAGCAGCTATATTTTACGTAGCAAACCGCGCCTTTCGGGGCGCGGTTTCTTTCATTTCAGCGAGCGCTGCAGGGCGGGCCAGCTCGAAGCAATCAAGCACGGCAAGCCCATCGGACGCCCCAGTCGGTGGCACGCCAATACGGGCAGATTCGCACGTTTTTCTATGGCAACAAACCCACTTGGCAAGTGGGTTGCTGCGGATCTGAGAGCGCTTTTGCTATCGATTTGGACAGCTCCAAAAGCCATTGTTTCTGAAGCACCCCCTGAACTCCAGCATGAATGGCATGTTCACCATGCCAACGCGCGGGTGCTCCTACTGCACCGCGCCCGGCCCTGGCCCCGGCGGCAGTTCGGCCGTGCCGGTGAAGAGCTGCGCGGCGTCCACGGGGTCGAACTTGTATTGCTGGCCGCAGAACTCGCAGCCCACGTCGATCATGCCGCGCTCGGCGAGGATGCTTTCGACCTCTTCCGCGCCCAGGTTGCGCAGCATGCCGCCCACGCGCTCGCGCGAGCAGGTGCAGGCAAAGCGCGGGCTGTCGGCGCCCTGGCGGGGGGCGAAGCGCAGCAGTTTTTCCTCCCAGAACAGGCGGCGCAGGACGGTGTCCACGTCCAGGCCCAGGAGTTCATCGCGCGTGAGGCTGGCGGCCAGCGTGGCGATGCGGTTGTAGTCCTCGCTGCGGCCGATGGCGTCCTCGTTCTCGGCGGCGGTCATGGCGCCGCCCAGGTTGCCCTCGCCTTTCAGGGGCATGCGCTGGATCAGCAGGCCGGCGGCGACCTGCTCGTCGGCGGCCAGCACCAGCGTGGTGTCGAGCTGCTCGGACTGCAGCATGTAGTGCTGCAGCACGTCGGACAGGCGCTGCAGCTTCTCGCCCTGGTCGCCATGCAGCGGCACCACGCCCTGGTAGGGCTGTTGGCCGGGGCGGCGGTCCTGCGGGTCGAGCGTGATGGCGCAGCGCCCGCCGCCGCCCGCGTTCACCATGTCGGGGAACCGGGCGCCCGGGTGTACCGCGCCCGCCACGGTGGCCGTGGCGCGCAGGCCCAGGTCGGACTTGACCTCGGCCACGGCGAGCTTGACCGGGCCGTCGCCGAACACCTGCAGCACCAGCGCGCCGTTGAACTTGATGTTGGACTGCATCAGCACGCCCGCAGCGGCCATCTCGCCCAGCAGTTCGGCCACGGGCGGCGGATAGGGCCCCGTTTCGCTGTTGCCGGCGCGGCGTGCGAGCAGTTCGGTCCAGGCGTCGGTCAGGCGCACGATCATGCCGCGCACGGGCAGGCCGTCGAAGAGGAATTTGTGGAGTTCGGACATTCAGTCAGTCAGTCGGCGATCTTGCGCAGGCCCGCCCTGAAGCGGCGCGCGTTGTCGATGTAGTGCTGCGCGCTCTGGCGCAGGCCCGCGATCTGCTCGGGGGTCAGTTGCCGCACGGCCTTGGCGGGGCTGCCGAGGATCATGGAGCCGTCAGGGAATTCCTTGCCCTCGGTGACGAGCGCGCCCGCGCCGACCAGGCAGTTGCGCCCGATCTTCGCGCCGTTGAGCACGATGGCGCCGATGCCGATCAGCGACTCGTCGCCGATGGTGCAGCCGTGCAGCATGACCTGGTGGCCCACCGTCACACGCTCGCCGATGACCAAGGGCTTGCCGAAGTCGGCATGCAGCACGCTCGCGTCCTGCACGTTGGAGCCCGCGCCGATGGCGATGCTCTCGCAGTCGCCCCGCACCACGGCGGCGAACCACACGCTGGCGTCCTCGCCCAGCACCACGTTGCCCATCACCTGGGCGCTGTCGGCCACCCAGGCCGACGGGGCCACCTGCGGGGCTGTTCCATCGAGTTCGTATAACGCCATCGGAGCACCCTTTTTCATCGCATTGTTGGTAAGCCTAGAATTGTAGAGATGGAGCTTCGCCACCGCGCATTGCAGGTCTTGTGCCTGCAAGACCCTGAACAAAAAGCGGCTGCAGCGCTTGATCTGCAAGCGCTGGCAGCTACGCTTTCAATAGCAGACAACGCCCCCATCCCGCCGCAGGATGCAAGCGCCCTGCCCGGCCGCCCCGACCGCCCCGTGCTGCTGCGCCACACCGACGTGGCCCGGCGCTCGCCCGCCACGCCCGAGGGGCGGGCCGTGCTGATCCACGCCATCGCGCACATCGAGTTCAACGCCATCAACCTCGCGCTGGACGCCGTCTGGCGCTTCGGCGGCATGCCGCGCGACTACTACCTGGACTGGATGCGCGTGGCGGGCGAGGAGGCCAAGCACTTTCGCCTGCTGCGCGACCACCTGCGCGGCATGGGGCACGACTACGGCGACTTCCCGGCCCACCAGGGCCTGTGGACCATGTGCGAGAAGACGGCGCACGACATCACGGCCCGCATGGCGCTGGTGCCCCGCACGCTCGAAGCGCGCGGGCTGGACGCCACGCCGCAGATCCAGGCCAAGCTGCGCCAGGTGGGCGCGCCGGACGCGCTGGCCGCCGTCGCCATACTGGATGTGATCCTGCACGACGAGGTCGGCCACGTGGCCATCGGCAACCACTGGTATCGGTGGCTGTGCGAGCGCGATGGCTTACACCCTGAAACGCACTACGGCGTGCTCGTCAGACAATACGAGGCGCCGCGCCTCAAGCCCCCTTTCAACGACGCCGCGCGCCGCCAGGCCGGGTTTACCGAGGCCGAATTGCGCTGGCTGCAGCAGGCCTAGGCAATCCGCCCCATACTTCGACCCATGACCTCCACTGCCGCCCCCACTCCATCCGCCCCCGTCGCCATGATCGCCCGGCAGGCCATCGTGAACGCGCAGCAGGCCGTCGTGGGCTACGAGCTGTTCAACCGCTCGCGCGTTGGCGCGGCGCACACGGCCGCCACCGACGTGATCCTGGTCTTCACGGCGCTTTCGCACGCGGGCACCGAGGAGCTGGTGGGCAAGAAGATGATCTTCGTCAACTGCACGCACGAAAGCCTCTCGGGCGGCCACCTGGAGCTGGTGGACCCGGACAAGGTGGTGTTGGAGATTCCCCCGCTGGGCCACGCAGCAGCCGAGGAAGTGGCCACGCGCCTGCCCATGCTGGCGGGGCTGCGCGCGCGGGGCTTTCACCTGGCGTTCAACCACACGGTGCTGGAGTCGGCCTACGCGCCCTGGCTGCCGCTGGCGGACTACATCAAGCTGGACCTGTCGGTGCTCGCGCCCGACCAGCTGGCCGTGCTCATCAGCTACGCCGGGCGCCACTCGCAGGCCGAGCTGATCGCCGAGAAGGTGGAGACCGCCCAGCAGTACGACATGGCCTCCAGCCAGGGCGTGCAGATGTTCCAGGGCTACTGGTTCGCCCGCCCCTCGCTGGTCGAGGCCAAGCTGCTCACTCCCTCGCAGGCCAGCATCATCCAGCTCATCAACCTGGTGCGCCAGCAGGCGAGCACCGACGACATCGAGCAGGTGCTCAAGAAGGACGCGGGCCTGGCGTTCAACCTCATGCGGCTGATCAACTCCGCCGGGTTCGGGGTGAACCGCGAGATCACCTCCTTCCGCCAGGCCGTCATGCTGATGGGCCTGAAGAAGCTGTTCCGCTGGGCGGCCCTGCTGCTGACGGCCTCGCGCACCAGCGGCGTGCCCTCGTCCGTGGGGCAGACCGCCGTGGTGCGCGGGCGGCTCATGGAGCTGCTGGCCCGCGAGACCCTGCCGCCCGAGGACGCCGACCAGGCTTTCGTGGTCGGCATCTTCTCGCTGCTGGACGTGATGCTGTCCATGCCCATGGAGTCCGCCGTCGGCCTGCTCAACGTGTCCGAACCAGTGGCCGCCGCCCTGCTGCGCCGCGAAGGGCCGCTGGGCGACCTGCTCACCCTGGCGCAAGCCTGCGAATCCAGCGACGACGCGGCCTTCGACCGCACGGCGGGCCTGCTGCACCTCAGCAGCTCGCAGATCAACCTGGCGCACCTGCAGGCGCTGGCCTGGGCCGACCATCTGCCGGAAGACTGATGGATACGGGGCGGGTGGCCGACCGCGCCGTCCGCGCGATGGACCGCCCGGGACACCCCCTAGAATCACTGCAACCACAGACCACCTCCGCGGACCATGTCGAGCACACCTGATCAAGACGCCCCCGAAGCCCTCGCCTCTCCCGCCGCCGCGCCCGTGGACGACAACATCGCCATCATCGCCCGCCAGGCCATCGTGGACGAGCACCGCGCCGTCTATGGCTACGAGCTGTTCGACCGCTCCACCGCGTCCGACGCCCACACCGCCGCCAGCGACGCCGCCCTGCTGTTCAACGCGCTGTCGTATGCCGGTACCGAGGCCCTGGTGGGCAAGAAGACGGTGTTCATCAACTGCACGCACGACAGCCTCTCGGGCGGCCACCTGGAACTGATCCACCCCGAGAAGGTGGTGCTGGAAGTACCCCCGCTGCCCGACGGCGCCGCGCAGGAGGAGATCGACGGCCGCGTGCCCACGCTGCAGGCGCTGCGCGAGCGGGGCTTTCGCCTGGCGTTCGACCAGCAGTCGCTCAAGCGCGCCTACACCCACTGGCTGCCGCTGGCGTCCTTCGTCAAGCTGGACATGATGGCCTTCAAGCCCGAGCTGGCCGCGCCGCTGGTGAAGTTCGCCACCACCCACAGCAAGGCCACGCTGGTGGCCGAGAAGGTGGAGACCGCCGAACAGTACGAAATGATGCGCGACCTGGGCGTCAAGCTGTTCCAGGGCTTCTGGTTCGCCCATCCTTCGCTGGTCAAGGCCACCACCATCCGCCCGGCGCAGGCCACCATCATCCAGCTCATCAACCTGGTGCGCAAACAGGCCAGCACGGCCGAGATCGAGGAGCTGCTCAAGAAAGACCCCACGCTCTCGTTCAACCTGCTGCGCTTCATCAACTCGTCGGGCTTCGGCCTGTCGTGCGAGATCACGTCCTTCCGCCACGCGGTGATGATCCTGGGCCTGAAAAAGCTGTTCCGCTGGGCCGCGCTGCTCATGACCACCTCGCGCGCGGGCGGCGCGCCCCCCGCCGTGGGCCAGACCGCCGTGGTGCGTGGCCGCCTGATGGAGCTGCTGGCCGCCGAGCTGCTGTCGCCCGAGGACTGCGACAACGCCTTCGTCGTGGGCGTGTTCTCGCTGCTGGACACCATGCTGGGCGTGCCGCTGGACAAGGCCCTGGAGTCCGTGGCCCTGCCCGAGCCGGTGATGGACGCGCTGCTGCACAACAAGGGGGTGTTCGCCCCCTTCCTGGACCTGACCCGGGCCTGCGAGAGCGGCGACGAGGCAGCCTTTGCCAAGGCAGCCGACGCGCTGCACCTGTCCAACCGCCAGGTCAATTGGGCCCACCTGCAGGCGCTGGCCTGGGCCGAGAGCCTGAACGACGAGTAGGCCAGCGCCGCCGCGCACAAGAAAGGCCCTGGGTCACCCCAGGGCCTTTTTCATGTGCGTGCCGCCGTCATTGGGCCTTGATGCCCGCCGCGCGGATGATGCGCGCGTTGTTCTCGGACTCCTGCGCGATCTGCCGGGCGAACTCCGCCGCGCTGCCGCCCGTGGGCACGTTGTCGGTGGCTTCGAGCTTGGCGCGGATGTCCGGCAGGGCCAGCGCCTTGTTCACCTCGGCGTTGATGCGCTCCAGCACGGCGGGCGGCGTCTGCGCGGGTGCGTACAGCCCGAACAGCGACGACAGGTTGGCCTCCGACTGGCCCAGCTCGGCCAGCGTGGGCACCTGCGGCAGCGAGTCCAGCCGCGCGGGCGCGCCCACGGCCAGCGGCTTGAGCTTGCCCGCCCGGATGTGCTGCAGCACGGCCGGGCCCGCATTGGTGGACAGGACCTCGAACTGCCCGCCCAGGGCATCGTTCATCTGCTGGCCGCCGCCCTTGTAGGGCACGTGCGTGATGACCACACGGCTCTTGCCCATGATCTGCTCCAGCATGATGTGGCCCAGCGAAGCCAGCCCCGAGGTGGCCCAGCGCACCTGGCCGGGGTTGGCGCGAGCGGCGTCCAGCAGGGCCGAAAAGTCCGCCGCCTTGCTGGCGGGCGTGCCCAGCAGCAGCACGGGCGAGTACATGACGCTCGCCACGGGCACGATGTCCTTTTGCGGGTCGAACGGCGACTTGCCCAGGTGCGGGTTCAGCGCCAGGGGGCTGATGGCGGCGAAGCCCAGCGTGTAGCCGTCGGGCGCGGCCTTGGCGACCGCGTCCACGCCGATGCTGCCGCTGGCCCCCGCCTTGTTCTCGATGACGACGGACGTGCCCAGTTGCGCGGCCAGCTTGTCGCCCAGGGCGCGCGCCACGGTGTCGCTGACGCCGCCTGCCGGGTAGGCCACGACGATGCGGATGGGCTTGGCCGTGGGCCAGGACTGGGCCAGGGACAGGGCGGCAGAACCGAGCAGCAGCATGCCGACGAGCAGTTTCCTCATGTGATTTCCTTTTGACGGTGCGTGGCTGGAACGAGATTGCAGAGTGTCACCTATGCACGCACCCGACCGCGCGAGATAGGACGCGCGCTTTTCACGCGCACCGGCTTCATGTCCTCCTCGGGCGGGGACAGCAACTCCGGCACCGAGACCTGCAAGCCATCCGCCAGCCCATGCAGCGCGGTCAGCGTTGGATTGGCCCGTCCCGACTCGATGCGGCTCAGGTAGGTGCGGAACATGTCGCAGCGCTCCGCCAGCTCCTCCTGCGTGATGCCGTTGCGGGCGCGCAACTCCCTGATCCTCTGACCAAGGAGCACGCGCGGGTCGGATGTCTTTCGGGCCACCCATGCACTGTTGCCCTTGTACACTCATTAATACACACACCAATTCGTACATCCACCGCTGGATGACGCCGCTCGCAATGAATCATTCCTTGACCTGGATCAAGCACCGGGCAACTCAATTCCGAAGTGCAACACCGACAATTGAGGCCAAGATGACAAATAAGAGCTACACGGTTTTCAGTGATCTCTCCCTGGTATCCACCCGGTGAAGCCTGGTTTGCCCGTTTCGTTGAGCTCGCGCCAGGCTGCGGGACGCCACCGGAGAAAGCACTTGACCGATGCCACACAGAGCTTCCAGCGCCGCAAGGAATTCCTGTCCTTGAACGCCCAGGATGAGCAAGCCATTCGGGACCTGCACGAGGGGCTCTCCGGAGAGGCGCACGGCTTCGTGGACGGCTTCTACCGCCACCTGCTCTCCTTCGACGAGATGCGCGCGCTCATCCCGGACGACGCGGCGCTGCAGCGGCTCAAGGGCCTGCACGTGCGCTACTTCCGCAGCCTGACGGCGGGCATCTACGACGAGGCCTACGGAAAAGGCCGCCAGCACGTGGGGCTGGCGCACGCGCAAGTCGGGCTGGCGCCCGGCTGGTACCTGGGCGGCTACAGCCACTACCTCGTCGAGCTGCTGCCGCGCCTGGCACGGCTGCCCGGCCTGCGCCACGCGGACCCCACCGCCGTGACGCAGGCGCTCATCAAGGTGGTGTTCCTGGACATCGGCCTGACCATCGACAGCTACATCGCCCAGCGCGACGGGCTGATCGCCGACCTGCGCGAACGCGAGCAACTCACCCGCGACCTGCTCGACGCCCAGCAGCGCCTGGAAAAGCTGGCGCTCTACGACACGCTCACGGGCCTGCCCAACCGCGCCCACGGCATGGCGCAGGCCCAGCGGCTGCTTGATGCAGCCCGCCAGCGCGGCCAGCGGGCCGCCGTGCTGTTCGTGGATCTCGACCGCTTCAAGGAAATCAACGACACGCGAGGCCATGCCGTGGGCGACCAGGTGCTGGTGGCCGTGGCTCGGCAATGCCAGCGTGTGCTCGGCAGCAGAGGCACGCTGGCGCGGCTGGGCGGCGACGAATTCATGTTCACATGGGTGCTCACCGACGGTGAGGCTCCGCTGACCCTGGCTCGCCGGATTTGCGGCATGCTGTGCCGCCCCATGGCCGTGGGCGATCTGCGGTTCGAGGTTGGCGCCAGCACGGGCGTGGCCGTCTCCCCCCAGCACGGCGATGCCGTGGACGAGCTGCTGCAGCATGCGGACATCGCCATGTACCGCGCCAAGGCGCAGGGCGGCGGCCATAGCCAGTTGTACGACGACGGCATGGGCCGCCAGTTGCAGCGGCGCATCGCGCTCGGCGCACGGCTGGAAAAGGCGCTGGCCGAAGAGCGCCTGCAACTGCACTACCAGCCCAAGTTGGCGCTCGCCAGCGGCGCGCTGTGCGGCGTGGAGGCGCTGGCGCGCTGGCACGACGCGGAATGGGGCTGGGTCAGCCCGGCGGAGTTCATCCCCGTGGCCGAGGAGCGCGGCCTGATCGCCGCCCTGGGCGACTGGAGCCTTGCCGCCGCCGCCCGCCAGTGGCGCGCTTGGCGCGATGCGGGCGTGGTCCAGCCGCCCGTGATCGCCGTCAACGTGTCCGCCGCGCAGATGATGAGCGAAGCCTTCGCCGAGCACGCCCTCGCCATCGTACAAGCGCACGGCGTGGGCCCGACCGCCATCGAACTGGAGATCACCGAATCAGCGCTGATGCACGACCCCGCGAAGGCGCGGCGCGTGGCCTCGCGCCTGGTGGAAATGGGCTTCACGCTCTCCATCGACGATTTCGGCACGGGCTATTCGTCGCTGGCACGGTTGCAGAGCTTTCCCGTGTCACGGCTCAAGATCGACATGTCCTTCGTGCGCGGCATGCTCACCGACCCCGGCAGCCTCGCCATCGTGACGGCGGTCATCGGCCTGGCCCACGCGCTGCAACTGCGCACAGTGGCCGAGGGCGTGGAAACGCAAAGCCAGAAGGACAAGCTGCACGCCCTGCAATGCGACGAGGCGCAGGGCTACCTCTTCGCCCAGGCCGTCCCCGCCGCCGACATCGAGCGCAACTGGCTCGCCCGCTGAAACGCACCACCGAAACGAAAGCCCCCATGCGGACCAACCTGCCCGTCACCGCCACCGAGTTCACCTTCGCCGAGCGCGACACCCTGGTCTCCGTCACCGACACCAAGGGCCGCATCACCTACTGCAACCCCGCCTTCGTCCACGTCAGCGGCTATGCGCACGAGGAACTGCTGGGCCAGCCGCACAACCTGATCCGCCACCCCGACATGCCGCCCGAGGCCTTCCGCGACCTGTGGGGCACCATCGCCGCAAGCCGCCCGTGGACGGGCCTGGTGAAGAACCGGCGCAAGAACGGCGACTTCTACTGGGTGCAGGCCAACGTGACGCCGTTGCGCGATGGCAACCAGGTGATGGGCTACCTGTCGGTGCGCACGCTGCCTTCGCGCGCGCAGGTGCAGGCGGCGGATGCGCTGTACGCCACGATGCGCGCCGAGGCGCGGGCAGGCCGCGCCACCCACGTGCTGCGCCACGGCGCCGTGCGGCGGCAGGACTTGCGCGGGCGCATGGCACGGCTGCTGGCGCTTTCCACGCCCGCACGGCTGGCGCTGGTGCAGGCACTGGCCGTCGCGGCGGCCCTGCTGCCCGCGGGGCTGGATGCGCCCTGGCTGGTCACGGGCGGCGTGGCCGTGCTGGCGGTGGCCGCCGCCGCCTTCGCGGCACGCGCGCTGGCCGTCGCACCGCTGCAGGCGCTGGTGCGCGACGCCCACCAGCTCGCGTCCGGCGACCTGTCGCACACCGTGCAGACGGGCGCCAGCGGCAGCGTGGGCGAGTTGCAGCAGGCACTGTTCCAGCTCAGCGTGAACCTGCGCACCGTAGTGGGCGACGTGCGTCAGGAGGTGCGCCGCCTGGAGACCTCGGTGCAGGAGATCGCCAGCGGCAACAACGACCTGTCGGCCCGCACCGAGACGCAGGCCAGCAGCCTGGAGCAGACGGCCGCATCCATGGAGCAGATCAACGGCACGGTGCAGAACAGCGCCGCATCGGCCCGCCGGGGTGCGCAGTTCGCGGACGAAGCATCGGGCATCACCGCGCGCAGCAACGATGCCGTACTGGCCGTGGGGCAGACCATGCAAGGCATCGCCGAATCGGCACAGCGCATCGGGGACATCGTGCATCTGATCGAAAGCGTCGCCTTCCAGACCAACATCCTGGCGCTGAACGCCGCCGTGGAGGCCGCGCGCGCTGGCGAGGCCGGGCGCGGCTTTGCCGTGGTGGCGGGCGAGGTGCGCACGCTGGCCGGACGCACCACGCAGGCGGCGCGGGACATCCGCCAGCTCATCGCCGAGTCTGCCGACCGCGTGGCGCAAGGTGCCACCGCCGCCAGCCAGGCCCGCGAGCGCATGGCCGAGGCGCTGGCCGCCGTGCAGCGGGTGAGCACCGTGCTGGACGAGATCAGCACCGCCGCCGCCGAGCAGCAGACCGGCATCTCGCAGGTCAACGAGGCCGTGGCGCACATGGACTCCATCACCCAACAGAACGCCGCCATGGTGGAAGAGCTGGCCGCCGCCGCGCAATCGCTGCACGGCCAGGTGCGCGGCGTGAGCGACACCATGCGCCTGTTCCGCCTGGGGCATGGCGACGAGCCGCTGTCGCAGGCCAGCGCGGTGGCGCTGCGGCGCACGGCGCGGACTACAAGCCAAATCGGCCTCTAGCGCTTATCCAGCAAGCGCTGGCAGCTATCCTTTCGATAGTTTTCAGCCGCGCGGGTGGTGCTGCGCATGCAGCACCTTGAGCCGCTCGCGCGCCACGTGGGTGTAGATGGTGGTCGTGGAAATGTCGGCATGCCCCAGCAGCAGCTGCACCACGCGCAGGTCGGCGCCATGGTTGAGCAGGTGCGTGGCAAAGGCGTGCCGCAGCGTGTGCGGCGACGGCGGCGCGGTGATGCCTGCCACGGCCGCCCATTTCTTGACGATGACCCAGAACATGGCGCGCGTCATGCCGCCGCCGCGCTGGGTGACGAACAGGTCGTCGGTCTGCTGCCCGCCCAGGATGGCGCCGCGCGCCTCGTGCAGGTAGCGCTCCAGCCACTGGCGCGCCACGTCGCCAAAGGGCACCAGGCGCTCCTTGCCGCCCTTGCCCAGCACGCGGATCACGCCTTCGCTCAGGCCGAGCTGGAAGGTCTTGAGCGTGACCAGCTCCGTCACGCGCAGGCCGCTGGCGTACAGCAGCTCCAGCATGGTGCGGTCGCGCAGGCCCAGCGGCTGGCCCAGGTCGGGGGCCGCCAGCAGCGCCTCCACCTGCGCTTCGGTCAAGGTCTTGGGCACGCGCAAGGGCTGGCGCGCGGCCAGCAGGCGCACGGTGGGGTCGGCGGCGATGCGGCGCTCGCGCAGCGCCCAATGAAAGTAGCGCTTGAACACCGTGAGCCGCCGGTTGGCCGAGGTGGCGCGCGTCTGGGCATGCCGCGCGGCGAAGTAGGCTTGCAAATGGCGCTCTGCCGTGGCGTCCAGCGACAGGCTGGCGTCTTCCTGCGCCAGCCATTGGGCGTAGAGCGTGAGGTCGCGCCGGTAGGCGGCGAGCGTGTTGCGCGAGAGGCCATCTTCCAGCCACAGGGCGTCGATGAAGGCGTCGATGGCGTTCTGGCTGTCTGCGTGCATGGTGTGCGCGATCATAAAAAAACTGCCTGGCGAGCCAGGCAGTTTTGCGTGGGGAGGGGAAGGAAAGCCCGGGGCTATTCCAGCGACAGCTTCTGCTTCTTCACCACTTCCTTGTACACCTCGAACTCGGCCTTGATCTGCTCGGCAAACTGCTCGGGCGTGTTGCCGATGATGAGGGAGCCGGTTTCCTCGATGCGCTTCTTCACGGCCGGGTCTTCCAGCACCTTGCGCACGGCGGCGTTGATCTTGTCCACCACCTCCTTGGGCAGGCCCTTGGGGCCCAGGATGCCGTAGTAGGCCATGCGGTTGACCGGCTCCAGGCCCAGCTCCTTGAAGGTGGGCGTGTTGGGCAGGGCCGCCACGCGCTGGGGCGCGGCCACGACGATGGGCACCAGGCGGTTGTCCTTGATGAAGGGCAGCGCCGAGGGCAGGTTGTCAAAGATCATGGGCACCTGGCCCGCCACGGTGTCGTTCAGCGCGGGGCCCGCGCCACGGTAGGGGATGTGGGTGACGAAGGTGTCGGACAGGCTCTTGTACAGCTCCATCTGCAGGTGGCCGATGCCGCCCGTGCCCGAGGACGAGTACGAATACTTGCCTGGCGACTTCTTGAGCTCGGCCACGAAGGACTTGTAGTCCTTGGCGGGGAAGCTGGGGTTGACGGCAATGACGTTGGGCGTGGCCGCGATGTTGATGATGGGCGTGAAGTCCGTCACCGGGTTGTACGGCGTCTTGGGGTTGATGGCAGGGTTGGCCGCCGTGGTGGACACGGTGGCCACGCCCAGCGTGTAGCCGTCCGGCGCGGAGCGGGCGGTTTCTGCCGCGCCCACGATGCCGCCGCCACCGGCCTTGTTCTCCACGATCACGCTCTGGCCCAGGGCCTTGCCCAGCGGGTCGGCGATCACGCGGGCGATGATGTCGGTGGTGCCGCCGGGCGCAAAGGGCACCTGCAGCTTGATCACCTTGTTGGGGTAGCCCTGGGCAGTGGCGGAACCCGCGCTGGCGGCCAGTACCGCCAGCGCGAGCCAATGACGACGATGCATTGAGTTCTCCTTGATGAGATAGAGGGTGGCAAACCGGGCCGATGGTATGCGCAATGCGCGGGCCGGGACATTGCGGATTGCACATAAGGGCTAACCCCAAGAGCCCGGCACAGGCTCGGGTATTCTTGCCCGCGTGAATTACGCCCAGCTCCTGCTCCCGGACTTCTCCCTCATCCTCGGCGGCTACCTGATCTGCCGCTACACGGCGCTCAACCGCTCGGTGTGGCAGCCGGTGGAGAGCCTGGTGTATTACCTGCTGTTCCCCGTGCTGCTGTTCCAGTCCATCGTGAAAAGCCCGGTGGACGTGGGCGCGGCCTCGGGGCTGATCGCCGCCGGGCTGCTGTCGGGCCTGGCGGGCATCGCACTGGCCTACAGCCTGCCGCACTGGCCCTGGCTGGGTCGGCGCATCGACGCGCGCGACCATGCGGCCAGCGCGCAGGTGGCGTTCCGCTTCAACTCCTTCATCGGCCTGGCGATCGCCGAGCGGCTGGCGGGCGCCGAGGGGCTGCTGATGATCGCGGTGCTGATCGGCGTGTGCGTGCCGCTGTTCAACGTGGCCGCCGTGTGGCCCATGGCGCGCCACGGCCAGCACAGCTTCGCGCGCGAGCTGGCGCGCAACCCGCTCATCATCGCTACCGTCTCGGGCCTGGCGGCCAACCTGCTGGGCTTTCGCATCCCCGACTGGGCCGCGCCCACGGTGGGGCGCATCGGCGCGGCGTCGCTGGCGCTGGGGCTGATGGCTGCGGGGGCGGGCATGCAGCTGGGTGTGCTCACACGCGGACGGGGCCTGAGCGTGGCCGTGCTCTGCATCCGCCACCTCGTGCAGCCGCTGCTGGCGTGCGGCCTGGCCCGCCTGTTCGGGCTGAACGCAGTGCAGACCACGGTGCTGCTGGCCTTCTCGGCCCTGCCCACGGCGTCCACCTGCTACGTGCTGGCGGCGCGCATGGGCTACAACGGGCCGTATGTGGCGGGGCTGGTGACGCTTTCCACCCTGCTGGGCATGGTGAGCTTGCCGTTCGCGCTGGGGTTCCTGCGCTAGATTTTTCATAGCTACCTGCGCTTGCTGGACAAGCGCTGCAGCCCTATTTCATTCAAATTCCTGCGCCAGCGCCCAGGCCACGTGTTCGCGCACCAGCATGCTTGCGTCCTGCACGCGCGATTGCAGCGCGGCGCGCACGCCCGCATCGCCCGTGGTGCGCAAGGCATTGCCCAGCGCCACGGCCACGTTGCGCAGCCAGCGCTCGTGGCCGATGCGGCGGATGGGGCCGCCCTCGGTCATGCGCAGAAAGGTGGCCTCGTCCCACGCGAACAGGTGCGCGAGCTGCTGGCCCGCCAGCCCCTTGCGCTCGTCGAAGTCCGGCAGGCGGCTCGCCTGGGCGAACTTGTTCCAGGGGCAGATGAGCTGGCAGTCGTCGCAGCCGTAGATGCGGTTGCCCAGCAGCGGGCGCAGCTCCACGGGAATAGGCCCCGCGTGCTCGATGGTCAGGTACGAGATGCAGCGCCGCGCATCCAGCCGGTGCGGCGCGATGATGGCCTGCGTGGGGCACACGGCTATGCACGCGCTGCAACTGCCGCAGTGCGCGGTAACGGGCTCGCTGGCGGGCAGGGCCATGTCCACGTAGATCTCGCCCAGGAAGAACATCGACCCCGCCTCGCGGTTCAGCACCAGCGTGTGCTTGCCGCGCCAGCCCTGGCCGCTGCGCGAGGCCAGCTCCGCTTCCAGCACCGGGGCCGAGTCGGTGAACACGCGGTGGCCGAAGGGGCCGATGGCCTGGGCGATGCGGTCGCTGAGTTTTTGCAGCCGCGCGCGCAGCACCTTGTGGTAGTCCCGGCCCCGGGCATAGACGGAGACGATGCCCTCTTGCGGGCGCGCCAGCCGCCCCAGCTCGAACGCCTGCCAGCCCTCGCGCACGGTGGTGCCCGGCAGGTAGTCCATGCGCGCCGTGATCACGCTCACCGTGCCGGGCACCAGCTCCGCCGGGCGGGCGCGCTTGAGGCCGTGCGCGGCCATGTAGTGCATGTCGCCATGAAAACCCTGCGCCAGCCAGGCCGACAACCCGGGCTCGGCGGCGGACAAGTCCACCCCGGCCACGCCGATTTGGGAAAATCCCAGCTCGCGAGCCCACTCCTGCATTTGAGGAACGAGTTGACTGCTGACCATACCCGCCGGATTGTAGAAACGCCCCCCCGCCAACTGGCCTGGCACGGCGAGGACGACACCGCAGCCTTCGCCCGCCAGCTCGCCGCGCAGCCGCTCGTGCGCAACGCCTTCATCACCCTGCACGGCGACCTGGGCGCGGGCAAGACCACGCTGGTGCGCCACCTGCTGCGCGCCCTGGGCGTGCAGGGCCGCATCAAGAGCCCCACCTACGCCGTGGTGGAGCCGCACGAGGCGCCGGACGGCCTGCCCATATGGCACTTCGACTTCTACCGCTTCGACGATCCGCGCGAGTGGGAAGACGCGGGCTTCAGGGACATTTTTGCCCACCCCGGCCTCAAGCTGGCAGAATGGCCGGAAAAGGCCGCAGCGCTTACGCCGCCTGCGGACCTTGCTATTTACATTGAAGCAACCGACGACACCGAAAGGAAGGTCACGCTGCATGCCCACACCCCTGCCGGGCAAGGACTCCTGCAAAGACTCTAGCCGCCGCGCCGTGCTGCGCGCGGGCACCCTGGTGCTGCTGCTGGGCGCGCAGCAGATCGCGCGCGGCGCCACCATCCTGGCGGTGCGGGTATGGCCCGCGCCCGAGTATTCGCGCGTGACCATCGAGTCCGACGGCGCCCTGGTCGCCAAGCAGTTCTTCGTGACCACGCCGCCGCGCCTGGCGGTGGACATCGAAGGCATCGACCTGAGCCCCGAGCTGCGCGAGCTGGTCGCCAAGGTCAAGCCCGACGACCCCAACATCGCGGGCATCCGCGTGGGCCAGAACGCGCCCAACGTGGTGCGGCTGGTGGTGGACCTGAAGCAGCCCGCCCTGCCCCAGGTCTTCACCCTGCCGCCCGTGGCGGCCTACCAGCACCGGCTGGTGTTCGACCTGTACCCCGAGCAGGCGGTGGACCCGCTGGAGGCGCTGATCGCCGAGCGCCTGCGCGACGCCCCGGCCAGCGCGCCAGCGGCGGTCGCCCAACCCGGCTCCGACCCGCTGGGCGACCTGATCGCCCAGCGCACACAGCGCCCCAGCCCGGCCGCCCCGCCGCCGCCCGCCGAGGCCGTCACGCCCGCGCCAGCCCCCGCGCAAGC